>JACQID010000008.1 GCA_016198685.1 Candidatus Aenigmatarchaeota archaeon | reverse complement strand
ATGGTCACGTCTTCAGGATACTACTGCTTAGGGAACGACCGCTATTACCGCCTGATTGACGGATCGTCCGTGTTTGCGAAAACGTGCGCTTACGGTTGCAACACGGCAACAAACGACTGCAACACAATACCAACAACCACAACCACGATAAGAAGCGGTTACGGGGGCTTCTGCACGAAAGATGCGGAATGCACGTCTGGCTTGCGCTGCGAGATAGTGGATCGCGAGGGCGGGAACTGCGTTTACAAGAGCGTGACGACGACAACGATGGCGAAGGGAACGTGGGGATCAACGTGCACGTCCGATTCCCAGTGCGCCTCCGGCCTCATCTGCGATGAGGATGAACTTATTTGCATAGTCGGCACGAGGAGCACGACCACAACGACAATGCCTGCCGCAGACCAACCGCCAAAAGCAACGATAGTTGCGCCATCGACTGCCGACGCAGGCAAAACCTTTACGCTCATCGGCATAGGAACGGACGACAAGGACGTATTCCGAATAGAAGCTTATTACCAGGGATCATGGAAGACTTACACTTGCGACGGAACACAGACATCATGCTCAACATCATGGTCCATTACAGAATCAACCGCGGGAACGTACACTTACTACGTCTACGCTTACGACAACACAGGAAAAATGGCAACAACATCAAAGACTATCACAGTCACAACCCCAACAACGCCTGCAACATGCACTGCAGGCTATTACTGCAGCGGCAACGAACGCCGCTACCGATACGCTGACTGCTCAACAATAAAATGGCAATCATGCTCATACGGATGCGAAGCCAATGCATGCAAGCCATACGCCGCGGCAACGACTACAACAATTACCAAGGGCAGTTTCGGCGATTACTGCACGTCTGACTCGCAATGCAGTGCAGACCTTTACTGCCAATTAGTCGATCGCGAAGGCGGGAATTGCGTTTACAGGGTAACAACAACGACAATCAAGCCTTTGACGACAACAACCATTCCAAAAGGAGGACTGGGAGATGCATGCTATACTGATTCCCAATGCGCAACGAATTACTGCGACCTTCGCGATGGCGAGTGCGATTTCAGAATTCCCACTACGACAACAATTCCTGCAGGTTCTACAACAAGCATTCCTGCCGGAGAACCAAGGACGTTGATTGAGGGTTCGCTCGCCGCGCCAACCGCAGCGAAAAGCGAAGGCTTCTCATTGAATATAGAGGATTATAATGCTATGAAATGCTTCTATACTATTGTAAACACCGCAAAGGGAACCGTTGCCCTCAACAAAGAACGAACCTGCAATTCGCCTCTTGCAATAACAAGCAGTGATTGTCCTTCGGCAAGCAAATGCACAGTCATTGCAAAATCGCAAAGCACTGCGGGCAAGGAGAGCGTGCCGGCGACCATGCTTGTCAACGTTGTTGCGAAGGGCAGCGAAACTATGACGGGGATTACTACGACGACCACAACACCTACAGGCGGAGCGATTATCACCTTGTCTGTCGGGCAGCTGTTCGAGTTTGAAGGCACACCCATAAAAATCACTGAAATCATGCCAACGCGAATGCCGTGGATATAAACGGCGACAGTAAAATCATACCAAAGGATATACCGACCGAATGGAAGGGACTCAGGATCCTGATCACAGACTTAGGCTATACCGGCCGCCCGACGCTACAAGTGAGCAGGTTGTCGACTACGACGACCATGAAGCCATTGACCACAACGATAATACCTGCGGAAACCCCAAAAACACAGGCGCATCCCGCTAATTCCCCTCCAAGAATCAAATCCATTGAAATCATACCATGGCCTGGCAAAGAGAACGAAAACGTCTATCAAATAAGAGTAATCGCGACCGGTGACACGGGCGCCTATCGTTTAGTTTCTGTTTATTCAGGCGAAAATATAACCAAAACGATTCTCCTTTCTAACGGCGGGAATGCGGAAGAAGGCACTCTTCTCATCGCCGAAATTGTGCCGGGTTCTCTGGCTCCCGGCACATACGCGTTTGAGGCGAGCCTGCGCAACGAATTCGCCTCGGATAAGATAAGGCGCGCATTTGTTGTTTCTAGGACTTCCATCGAGCCTTTCAAGGCAGACCCAAAGGACATGCCGGATATGATTATAAATAAAATAGAATTTATCAAAACATCAAAAGATAGGTATCGGGCACTGGTAACAGTTGAGAATACGGGCGCATTTTCCGGCTTTTCTACCTTACTTTCCGCCAGCGTAAATGGCAATGTCCAGATGGCAACCGTCAGTCCATATGAAGACGTATATCGTTTTGGCCTGCCAAGGGGCACCAACGAAGGAGACGTTGTCACCGTGGAAATTGACGTAGATAACAAAATCGAGGAGCGTGACGAGACGAACAATGTTCTTGAACAAGAAATCCGCAACGCTTTTGGCATCGCCTCAATGACCGTAAACCCGCCAGTTTTCAAGGGATCTCCATATCATGCCATTATCGAAGTTCATGGCCAAGAAGCCGGTCCTGTCAAATCGAATGTGCTCATATATCATGATGATCCTGATAGTTATTCTCAATCTTTCGATTGCCCTGCCGTATTACCCTGCAAGATAGATGTCCCTTTCACCATACCCGAATTTATGTCGAAATATGATACCTTATGGATAAATACGAGAGTTTCCCAGCCGGGAAAAGCGGCATATTACCCAGCCATACCTATTAACGTTGAGTTGCCTCAAGGACAAAACCTGGAGCAAGTGGCGGATTCCCTCGGCAAAAACACATTCAGTGTCAGAAACGCAAACGGCCAATACATAATGACCATCGATGGAACCGATGAAATTGTTCCTCCTGCAAAGGGTGTAAAATACGGCGAGAAAATGATCGACGGCTACGGCGTGATAGCCATAGCAGATTACGGGTTACTCGCTAGGAGTCCTGGCGCCATATTTGTGCTTGCATTCCCTTCAGTACCCGTGAAAAACACAGACATTGATTTGAAAACATCAATCACTCCGACTGCAGGACCCTCCGGGACACAATTTTCCATCGTTGCCACTGCACAACCCGGCTTTCGCACAACGGCGCAAATAAAACGGGCTTCCCTGGCTCTGGCGGCCGACTCAGAAACCTCGGACGCCATAACCATTCCGCTTTACGACGATGGCAGTCACGGTGACCGCGCCCCCAATGACGGAATTTATGGGGCGAAAATAGATTCGGCAAATTTCGCAGAAGGCGAATACACCATAGACTTGGCGTTCGATAACGTAATCGTCGCAGATTCGGCAAGCTTTGCAGTCACCTATGCAGACGCATGCATACCGGTGGATAACAGAGGTGATTCAGACGACAACATTGACATAGTAGTAATGTCCAATAATTATGCGCCGGAAGAAACATATAAATTCGTGGATGTTGTTTTGCCCACTCACATAAACCACCTTCTCTCGAAGGAACCGTACAGCACCTTCAGGGACAAATTCAACGTCTGGTATGCGCCGGCGGACGTTCGGAAGGATTGCGATATCAGACAAAATGGGTGGCAATGCCTCGAATACTTTACATCCCTTTCTGCCGAAAAATGTCCTTTCAGGGATGCGACAATAGTGCTGGATAATAATAAGCTGGGCAAGGCAGGCGGATACAGTGGAGGAATAAAATTCGGCACCCAGATCACGGCTGACTCTTCGACTGTCGACACAAAGGGGGCTACGTTACACGAGTTCGGCCACACATTTGCAAACCTTGCGGACGAGTACTTTGCCGCGCCACCCAGAATATCGGACGTGGCTGCGCCCAACTGCGATGTTGCCGGCTGCCCGAAATGGTGTGGCGCGCCGGCATTCGGAGCAGGCCCCGAATGCTTCAAAATAACCGATAAGTCATCATGCGAAGATAAGAAATACTCGTATGGTCGAGACACGTATTCTTGCATATGGCTCCCGCATGGGAATGACGGTAAGGGCGCATGCGAATTCCCGTATGATGCCAACGTCAATTTTGCAACGTCTTGCCAGGCAGGAACCGCCTGCTATTACGGTTGCGGCGGATACGGCGGCTTCCGCTCCTCAAAAACAAGTATAATGGGCTCGGCAAATATTGCCGAATACAACGATCTGTCAAAACGCCATATCGTCAACGTGATAAACTGCTGTTACGCCCGGCCGGGAAGCGCATACGATATAAACACATGCTCGGCATGGAACGCTCAGAATAATAATAAGTTCCTTTCCTGCATAATCAATGCACCGACGCATCTTCCGACCCAGCCTATATATGAAGAAGGATGCCAAGAGGTTGCCGGGCTTACCATAATAGACGGCAACGTCAAATTATGCAACAAAGTATACAGGGCAACTGCCCAGTCAATTCCGGGCATCATAATAAATTCCGATGATACCGTGCTCGATTGCAACGGGGCGGCACTGGAAGGGAATTATCAGGGATATGGTATTCGTATAAATGCCGACAACGTGGAAGTGAAGAATTGCAAGGTGTCCAAGTACTTCATCGGCGTCTTTGCCGAAAAATCTTCGAACGTGAAGATAACAGACAGCGACATATCAAACAATTACAGGGTCGAAGACCATGACGTCTTTCTGGACATACATAAGAAAGAGCCGTGGGGCGGGGGAATATTTTTCAGCGACGTCAAGGGCGGTGCAATAGAAAACAACATCCTGCGCAACCAGCAGGACGGCATAAGCTTCCTGAACGTGAATGACGTCAGGGTATCCAAAAATGAAGCCGATCATAACACCGGCTATGGAATAAAACTATACGGCTCCAGCAACAACGAGATAGACCGCAACGACTTCAGCTACGCCAACAGGGCATGCAGCAAGGACGCGCCGAGCGACCTATGCCGGGCTGCAGGCATAGACTCGACAAAATACGGGTGCGGTTGCGACTCCGCGGCCGTGCTTCTTGTGGCATCCTCCAGCAACAACAGGATAACAAGCAATGACATGAGTTACGGAGGCGATGGATTCTTCCTTAACGGAAGGCGCGGCGACTCCAAGGACAATTATGTGGCGTTCAACGACGCAACCGGCAGCCCCCACAACGCCTTTGAGGCCGTATTTGCCTCCGGGAATAAATTCTATAATAATATCGCATCGGACAGCAACTACGGTTTCTGGCTGAGCTACACCGTAAACACGGAAGTCATCAGCAATGCAATATCCGGCAACAGGAACGACGGCATAGCCGCGGAAAGGCCCTCAACCATGCGCGTAGAAAAAAACACAATAACCAATAACAACAGGAACGGCATAAACTTTTGGGAACGCCTGGCAGAAAGGGATTATGAAACGTCGGAATCCACCGGAAATCATATTATCGGCAACATCTTGGAAGAGAACGCTAATACGGACGTGTTCACTGAAGACACCAAAGATACTGTGATACAGAACAACGTCATCCGTACAAAGAGAACCGGCGTCAATGTAGCCGGGAAAAGCAGTTCCATATATATAATGGAAAACGACATATATTGCAACGGGTGCGTGCATGCAGTATCTACAGACCCCGCAAGTCAGGATGTTCTCGCCACCAACAACTGGTGGGGCACCACGAACGCGGCCAAGATCTCAAGCATCATCAACGGCAATATACCATACTCCCCGGCCAGCCCCGCGCCGATGAAGGTGGCATGAATGAAAGGAAATATATTTTTGCTGGTTGCGGCATTGGTATTTTCCGGGATATCTTTCGCTCAGCAATACAGTTATTATGACATAACCATATACAGGGATGATATCGCAAACAGCACGGTATCTGTAAAGCCAGGCAGGGTTTCCTATTTCCCTATGACATTAGGCTCTTACAGCGGCGAACTTATTTCGTTCGAAGACAGGCCTCTCTACAAGATATATTTCAGTTTCCGCGAAGAAATAGCCATAGAGGGACTGGAGCCTCTGGTGTTTGAAACGAATAACATCACTCTTAAAATCCCTTATTTTCCAGACGCAAAACAACTCAACATATACGATGAAAATAACCTAACTGCCGGCGCTATTTCATTAACATTATTTTCAAATACATGCGGCGACAACGCATGCCAGCCTCACGAGAGCTACGAATCGTGTTCAAAAGACTGCCGCTCAGGCTCGGCTGACGATTACTGCGACGCCGTTGCAGACGGAATATGCGATATTGATTGCGCGCCTGCGGCAGATGCAGACTGTTCGGCTCTCGTGCCTCCTGAAGCAAAACAAACGAATCCTGATGCTATAATTCTTGCTACTGCGGCCTTTATCGTAATATTGGGCGGGGTTATCATTTATGTCTTTAGGAAGCTTGGCGGTCAAGATTAACTGTTTAGTTGCAATTTAATATTACCCTTCCAATAATTATTCATGCCATTGCGCGACAACAGGCGGTCTCTTGCCGTCCCGGGAAAGATAGAGTCGCGGGAATACAAAATATTCAAGGAAGAGGAAAAGCTCAAGACACTTCCTGTATCCCTTTATGAAAAATCCTGCCGCTTCTCGCTCGGTATACTGACGATCAGCATGAGCGGGAAGGAAAAAGAAAAGATGCAGGAGGCCATTGACTTTTCGCATTTGCGCGCAACAACTGAAGGCGTCGCGTCGCTTACAGTTCTTCTCGGCACAATCGTGTCGCTGCCTTTGCTTCTATTAGCTATTGCTAATTTCTTAGGCTATCCGGGGCTTCCGCCTGGCCAGGCAGTGATGGTACTTCTTGTCTTTCTTCCATTTCTCATATATCTATACAATTATCCTTTCCATCTCAGGAAAATGTATGAAATAGAAACCGGCTCGGAAATAGTAAACATGATACTTTACATGGCAATCTATATGAGAAACAGCCCGAACTTAGAAGGAGCCGTGTCATTCTCAGCGGAGAATTTATCGGGCAAGCTTGTCTATGAATTAAGGAAGCTGATGTGGGATGTAGAAGTCGGGAATTACGTGAGTATGCAGGACGGGCTGCTTGCATACAGCACGAAGTGGAAAGAAAACCGCGAGTTTTTAGAGTCAATAGATCTTCTCATAGGATCGCTCTCACAAACGGAAGAGCGAAGGCTGACGATGCTTGACCAGGCGGTGCAAGTAATACTTGCAGGCAACAGGGAGTCGGCGCAGCACTTTACGCAGGATCTGAATACGCCTGTCATGTTCCTTCATGCTATGGGTATAATTCTTCCATTATTGGGTTTCGTAATGTTCCCGCTCGTTTCCGTCTTCCTTGATGTCGGCCCGACAGCCTTGTTCGTGCTCTATGACATAATATTGCCGGTCATACTTTTCTTCACGATAAAAGGAATACTGGAAAAAAGGCCCGCAACATTCAGCAAAATAGACATAACCGAAAGCCCGGAAGTTCCTAAATCAGGCAGATTTTTTGTAGATAAAGGATCCGAGATGAAAGCGCTCCCATTTGCGTTAGGCACGTTCCTTGTCATGGCAGTTCTTGGCATTCTTTTCTTCCAGGCAGAAGGCACTGAGAGTATCTTAGCCGCGCTTCTTATTACCGGCTCGGTTGCTGCCGGAATAGCGGTTTATTTTTATCTCACGACATTCCAAGGAATGCAGGTCAGAGAGAAGACTCTGCAGGTCGAACAAGAGTTCGGGGATACGCTTTTCAGAATGGGAAATAACCTCTCAAGCGGCATACCCGTAGAAAAAGCCCTTGAGCAGAGCGTTCGTGCAACCAAGAACCTGAAAATCCGCGGTTTCTTCATAAGGGCGCTGGATAACATACGCAATCTTGGAATGACGTTCCGCCAGGCATTCTTTGATGGGAGGTACGGAGCCATCAGGTATTATCCATCAAAACTTATCAAATCTGTCATGACCACCGTCGTCGAATCATCGGTAAAAGGATCAAGAAATGCGGCAACTGCCATGCTATCTGTCGCTACATACCTGAAGAATCTGCATGCCACGCAGGAAGATATACGGGCGCAACTCAATGACCCGCTAAGTTCCATGAAATTCCAGGCGTTCTTCATGTCGCCGCTCATAACTGGCATAGTTATTACTCTTACGCTCATGATACTCAAGATACTCGGCAGCATAGGCCAGCAGGCACAGAATCTGCCCGGAGTTCCATTCCTCAGCAGCTTCTATCAGACATCCACGACACCCTTTGAATTCATTTTTGTCGTAGGCATCTATCTACTTGAAACCTGCCTGGTTTTGGCAATGTTCATCAACGGCATAGAGAACGGCCAGGATAAAGAAGGATTCCGTAAGCTCGCGGCCGACTCAATAATCATAGGATTTATATTTTTCTGGATAGTGATAGCAGTCACAATTGTGATATTCATGCCAGTAATAGAATATACGTTTTGAGCGATGAACATGAAAATGGCGTTCTTTACCGATACGTACAAGCCCCAGATAAACGGAGTTGTGCGCTCGATAGACCTTTTCGCAAAGGAACTGCGAAAGAGGCATTCCGTTTACATATTATCACCGTCAAAAACAGGGGATAAATTCTCCTATGGCTTCTCCTCGATTGAATTCAAGAATTACCCGGGCTATAGGATTGCCCTGCCCCACAGCATGATTTATGACAACCTTTTCAGCAAGGTTCGCTTTGATATCGTGCACGTGCACAGTCCCTTTACTACAGGGCTTGCCGGCCTTATGTTTGCAAGAAAACGCAAGATTCCCGTAGTGGGCACATTCCATACGCTTTTTCCGGAATATCTGCATTATCTTGTGACAAACAAACGCCTGATGCAGGTCAAATGGATAAAATCTTACCTGAAAAATATGTCATGGTCGTATCTTAGAAGTTTCTACAACAAATGCGATGCCGTGATAGCTCCGACAGAAGGCATACGTGGCGTGCTCAAGAAAAACGGAATAAAGAACGTTCATGTACTGCCTACTGGCATAGACGCGCATACGAAGAGCTATGACAAGGGCGTCAAGAAGAAGTTCGGCCTGGCAAAGAAAATTATACTCCATGTAGGCCGCATCACAGAAGAAAAAAAGATAGGGCAAATCATGACGATGCTCCGTCCAGTGCTTGCAAAAGGCGATGCCGCGCTTGTAGTGACATCAGACGGGCCTTATCGCAAGAGGCTTGAAGAAAAATCACGAGAACTGGGCATAGAAGATAATGTAATTTTCACAGGCTACCTCAGGGAGCAGGAACTCCAAGGCTTCTATCATGCCGCTGACGTATTTGTCATGGCATCTGAGACAGAAACGCAGGGTTTGGTGCTTCTTGAAGCCGCGTTCGCAGGACTTCCATGCGTTGTTATGGAAGCTCCTGTTGTCGGTGATTTCGTCCGCGAAAACAAGATAGGCCATGTTGCGACCGCAAAGACTTTTGCGTCTGCCGTACGCAAATACCTGACGACAAGAACAAGGCTACAGACCACGGCGATCAGGAAAAAATACGACATAAAATTCTGCGCACAAAAACTCGAGTCGTTGTATAATGAAGTCTTGAAAGGATGAGAATTGAAAAGGGCATTTCAGCGGAAGCGACGGGCTTGTTGAACTCCCTTCAGCGCTTGCGGCAATCATTTCTCATGATTCCAGTAGTCGGGGTTAGATGCGCCGTGCACCATGTAGTTCTTGGTATTCGTGAAATGAATGCCTATATAACCGAGGATGCCGGTCCTCCTTATTCTGCGTGCAGATGTGAGAACTTTCAGAGGGCAGAAAAAGAAGCCTTGGGCCTTTGCCGTGCGTATGGCTATGTCATGATCTTCGTTAGTAAGCAGATCATCACGAAACCCCCCGACCTGTTCAAACGTCTTGCGGTCAAAGGCAAGACAAGAACCGTTTGTTGCGGTCATGCCCGCAGCCATGAAGAGCCTTAGCATGATGTTCCATGAGGCGAGTATCAAATTTCCTACAATGCCGGCATCCCAGAACCTTAAATCGAACATGCAGCCGCCCCTCATCTTCCCGAGCTTCTCAATGAAATCAGGAGGAAATCTTACATCAGCATCCGTAAAAATCAGGATGCTGCCTTTTGCTGCGCGGGCGCCTGCGTTCCTTGCAACAGACGGGCCTTTTTTCTTCTCGTAAACGATTCTTGCGCCCTCCTGTTTCGCATCAGCGACAGTGCCGTCCTGCGAAAGACCATCGACTACAATTATCTCCCAGTTGCTGGCTGTTTGCCTCTTAATAGAATCCATACAGCCTTTCAGGTAATCCTGCTCGTTTCTTGTCGGGATTATGAAGGAATATATTATCCCGCCATTAAGAGATTTCATAATCATGCCCCCGCCGGGATTCGAACCCGGGTCTAAAGCTATTCGCAATGCCCCTCACTTCGCGAGTTGCAATCCATAATTATGGGTCACGGGCATTCCGCAAGCTCTCGTCCTATCCAAGCTAGACTACAAGGGCGTGTATAATTAAGGCTATTACAATCTTTTATACTGAAAAACATATAGTTTAAGCGTTTTAACGCCTTTTACATACACAGCATGGACATGTAAGATATCTAAATGTCATGCCATAGAATGCCATCATTCTATAGTTAATGAAGATAAAATTGCAGGTAAATTTGGTTAACTATAAAAAGATTATCTTCATCTATGTTCTGATAGTCATGAAATGCGTATCGTGCCACATAAATTTGGTCTCGGAAGACAAGTTTACCCGTTTTCCTTGCCCATCCTGCATGGAAGAGGAAATTGTTAGGTGCATAAAATGCAGGAGAAGAAACAGCGAGTACGCGTGCACGAAATGCGGTTTTAAGGGTCCTTAGTATGCAGGTCTGCGGCTCAGATAGTTTTGCTGAGACCATCGCCACATTACTTAATTGTGAATTTGTCTCTATAGAAAAAACCGTCTTTCCAGATTTTGAGGTCAGACCAAGGTTTCTGAAAACCGAATTTTCGGGCAAAGTCTTGCTTGTCGAACGGATGAAAGTGCCTGTTGATCCTAATGCCTATATTATTGAGCTTTTTTTGGAAATAAAGACCCTTAAGGATATGGGTGCAGAAACAGTAGACGTCGTCATGCCATATTTTGTCTATAGCAGGCAGGATAAGGCATTCAGAAAAGGTGAGCCTTTCTCGGCTAAATACATGATTGAATTCCTCAGGCACGCAGGAGCCGGAAAAATATATGTAGTAGAAAGCCACACGTCCAATGATTTTGGAGCTGTAAAGAATATCGATGGCTTTGTCGCAATAGGCAAATATTTCTTTTCGGCAGGAGCTAAAGGCGCCCTCGTCATAGCGCCGGATGAGAAGGCCGCCCGCGGCGCACAGACTGTTGCCCGTGAAATAGAGGGCGATGTTGCTGTCATGAGAAAAACAAGGGACAGGGGAACCGGCGAAATCACGACAGATGCGGGCGGTCTTGATGCACGGGGCCGCGAGGTCATAATAGTTGATGATATTGTAAGCTCAGGAAAAACTATGCTTAATGCGCTTCGTCTTGCAAGAGAAGCAGGCGCCCGCCGCATACAATGCGCGGTTGTGCATCCTATAACGCAAAGAGGAATATTCAACGTATCGAAGGAAGCTGATGGTTTCTTTGCATGCGATACGGTTGATTCGGCGCTTTCTGTAATACCCACAGGAAGCCTGATTGCCGAAGCCATAAGACGGGACAATTCATGAAAATATTCATAGTAACCGGCAACAACGACAAGTACTCCGAGATATCTTCTATTTTGAGTGAATACAACATAGAGTATGAGCAATTCAGTTTGGATGTTAATGAGGAAGGAGTGTCATTGGAAGAGATAGCCCGCCTGAAGGCGCGAGAGGCATACAAGAGCATAAAAAAGCCGCTTATAGTCGATGACACCGGCATATTCTTTACATCATGTCATAATTTTCCCGGCCATAAGGCAAAACGGGTTTTTCAGGAATTAGGCTTTGACGGCATCATGAAGGCGCTCAAAGGAAAATCGCGGGAGGCGGCATTCCGTACCGTGATATGCTATAACGACGGCTCTGAAATGAAATTGTTTCAGGGAGAAATGAAAGGATCCATACTTGAAAATCCCGGCCCTGATGCCAGAAAAGACCTGCCATATGAGAGAATTTTCGTTCCCGAAGGAAAGGAGGAACCTGTTTCTTGTATGTCCGCAGAAGAGAAGAATAAAATATCTCACAGGGCTATGGCCGCCAGAAAATTTGCGCGATGGTTTTCTTCTAAAATGAAATAGTTACCACAATTTCGCGCTCTCCTCCTTCTCCAAATTCCCATAAGCTTACGCCGCTTGCAGAAAGCTTTCCTGAGGAAACGGGAACATTGACATCTCGCGGCAGCATTGATGCCCGTATCCTCGAATGCGCATTGCTTGGATATGCGTATATCTTTTTTTCATCAACAATGCGGAAGAAATTTTTGAAGTCTTCCATGAGCAGCCTGTGTGCTTCACCTACCATCATGCCACAGACAGGAGATGAAACAAATATAGAGCAGAGGCCGTCCTGTATTCCGGACTGAATTATTGCTTCATTGATATGATCCGTAATGTCAACATGGCTCATGCCTGCAGGCATTGTTACACGAAAAATATTTCTGTACAGCATTTAGTATTTAAATACTTCATACCATATAAAAAGTAATATTGTGCATAATGCACAAAATTCTGGGGATATCATGGCTGTAAAAATAAAAGTTGAAAACGTAGTGGCTTCTACCCAGATAGATAAAATAATTTCCCTTGACAAGCTTTTGACCATAATGGAAGCGTCTGAATATGAGCCTGAGCAGTTCCCGGGACTTGTATATCGCTTGGACAACCCTAAAGTTGCCACTCTTATTTTCCGATCCGGCAAAATCATCTGCGTAGGCGCAAGAAGCACCAATGCCGCGAAAGAGGCGCTTCAGATTGTCGTTGGCAAGATAAAGAAGATAGGCTTGCGTGTTGACGAAACAAAATTGAAGGTCAAAATAGAAAATATCGTTGTTGCCATTGATTTAGGCGCAGAGTTGAACTTAGATCAACTGGCGTTCCAGCTTGAGGACAGTGAATATGAGCCTGAGCAGTTCCCGGGACTTGTTTATAGAATACCTGACCCCAAGGTAGCGTTCCTGCTCTTCTCTTCCGGCCGCGTCGTATGCGCAGGCGCAAAGAGCCTGACTCAGGTCAAGGACGCGGTTGACAAGCTTGAGAAGAAACTTAGGGATTTGAAAGTCAAATTACCTAAATAAGCTATTTATTCAGCCTCATGCATTATTACGCATGCGATTTACCCGAAAGTTTCTTCAAATCGCATTTTTTGCGGCATTCCTTCTGATTGCTGTTATATTTTCCCCATCCTTTGCAGCAGTCGATCCCTGCGGAAATGTCGCCGATGGGAAAGTTGATACATGCACAAAGCCGTACGCTTACAAATGTGACGGCGATGCTGAATGTGGTTACACTACAACAATATCCGGTTCTGGCATCAAAATGATATGCAAAGATGTGGGTGACGGCAGCGAAATCAAATATTGCGTAAAGCCTGACACGGCCACAACATGCACCCCGGGATATGTATGTAGCTTGAATGGATATGACCGATATAAGAAGAATTCAGATTGCTCGCAAATTTTTGATCAATATTGCACTTATGGCTGCGATGCCGCGGCAGGAACATGCAAACCAAGCCCTACAGCAACCACAATAGCCGATAGCGCCAAGCCTACAATCTCCATGTACGCGGCAAAAACAATGTTGACGGTCGGCGAAAAGGGGTCAATCACCATAGTAGGGAATGATGACAGGGATATCGCCAGTCTCTCGATTCTATATAACGGTCATTCTGAAGATTACGATTGCTCAGGAATACAGACTTCTTGCAGGGTCGAGTTCAGCCAGCTTGAATTCCCGCTAGGCACGACCACAGTACTCGGATTTGTTGATGATACTTCGGGCAAAACTGCATCTTCTTCCATAAGCATAACTGTTTCATCGACAGGGCCCACAACAACGACAACAACAGTCCCAAGTTCTGTTACAGTGAGAAACAATGAATGCGCCGCGCGGGCGACGACCTGCGCGGGTTGCACGATATATTCCCTTTGCGGCTGGTCGGCAACGCAACAGAAATGCCTCAGCGCAGGAATACCGCGTTCTTCTTCCCAATCTGAAGACCGAACAAGCAGCGGTCTTGACTGGGTCACAAGCTCAAGCATATGCGCATCTGTCGCCCCGTCAAAGCCTGCGACCACGACGACCACGATCTCAGGAGGATGGGGAACATTCTGCACGTCAGACGCGCAATGCACATCTGGCTTGCGCTGCGAGATAGTGGACCGCGAGGGCGGGAACTGCGTTTACAAGACCATCACGACCACGACAATAACGAAGGGAACATGGGGCTCAACATGCACGTCGGATTCTCAATGCACATCTGGCCTCATCTGCGATGAGGATGAACTTATTTGCATAGTCGGCACGAGGAGCACGACCACAACGATAGCATCGGCAACAAACCAGCCGCCAAAAGCAACGATAGTTGCGCCATCGACTGCCGAGGCGGGCAAGCCATTCACGCTTGTTGGCATCGGCACTGATGACAAGGATGTGGCCAAGATCGAGATAAGCGGCCGCTTGGCAGAATCTTACTTGTGTGAGGGAACCCAAACATCATGCTCAACGTCATGGCATGTGACCGAAACGGCACCCGGAGCATATAACTATTATGTTTATGTCCACGACGACACAGGAAAGGTGACCGGGACATCAAAAACTATCACAGTCACAACCGCAACAACGCCTGCAACATGCACTGCAGGCTATTACTGCAGCGGCAGCGAACGCCGCTACCGATACGCTGACTGCTCAACAATAAAATGGCAATCATGCTCATACGGATGCGAAGCCAATGCATGCAAGCCATACACCACGGCAACGACTACAACGGACAAACCTTTGGATTCTGCGGTTCCGCCAACGACTTATCTCGAAATAACCTCGGTAGGCATTGCGCCTTTGCGCTCAAACTTGGCGGTAGGCAGCACCATAACTATAAACGGGATAGTAACGTCATATTTATCGCAACTTCCTGAAGGATACAAAGTAAGAATATACGAAATAACTTCCGGAGAAACCCCTTGCGTGACGGCCGATTCGCCGAATTGCAAGACAATAACAGAATGCTCAAGCAAGACTTGCACTACAATTGCCTATTCCTCAACGCCGGCAACAAGAAGATTTTATACTGCCGTTCTTAATGCGGTGGGCACGACAGTCGCCCAGAGCAAGGAGGTGTCCGCCGTGATGTGGGGCAACGACTATTCGTCGACTACGGCGTCTTCAACCACCACCACGATGCCGCGCAACGAACTGCCGCCGGTTGCCGGCAGGGTATCCACGACAACTACAATCCCGCAGGATACGCCCGTAATAATAAACGAAATCACCCCAAGGCTCATGAATATACAGACAGGTGGACAGGTATTCGTCCAGGAAAATACAGCAGACTCATGCTCTTATGCCCTGATTTCACAATCCGACAGCGCATTTAGCGAGCTAATAAGGCTCTTGCTCAATGGTCCGCACATATTCAAGGAAAGTAAATTTAATTCCTTATTCGGCGGCGGCGCAGGAGCTTCGCGCTCTTTCGACAGTCTCAATCCTATCCCAAGAGACTGCGTCATGCCAATAACTATAGACGAGAGCAAATGCCCGGCAGGCACAACTTGCTATATGCTTGCCAAGGCACAGAAACTCGGTATAGAAGCCGAAATAGCCGTCATCGAAGTTGATGTCACCCCTTCAATGATAGAGAAGCGAACCGTGACGCAGGAGGGTGCCAGGGCAGGCATAACGTCTTTCAGACTTACTGCAGACAATTCAATCCCCCTTACTGGCAATCCGGTAGTTCTTACGGCCACGGCAACCCTGTCCGATGGCAGCAAGACGCTTTCCCAGAGCTATATCATGATTCAGGACCTCACCACAGCCGCGACCGATCCACGGGATCTTATAGCATGCCGCCAGACCACATGTTCCATATCTATGACTCAACATTCCTACGGGACAATGCGTTATTACGCTTTTGTCAAAGACGCGTCCAGCGGCAACACAATCGCCACAGACTCCGTTGAAGTGACATGGTTACCCAGCAGGAAAGTATGTGCCTTCCTTGTCTTCGGATGCCACTATGAGCCTGTGACGGCTGACGGAGCGAGCGCTTCATCCACTACGACAACAGTTCCAGTTACCGATATAACTTCTGCTGCGACCGCCTCCACGACAACCACAATCGCCAATACTGGCGCCGCATCACCCAGCTCAGACATAGCCTGCGATTTCGGATGCGGCATTAGCAACTTTCTTGGTTCGCTCCAGAAAGTGGTATTGATTCCGAGCGGTGAAGTGAAACAGATACCGCTTGGTCAAGGAGAATATGGTGCCGCATGCGCCATAGACACGGACTGCGTTGCGGGGCTCGTCTGTGAAAAGAACACATGCCACTATGGCACGAGAATCGGCGGCTCGCAGACTGTTGCAAGTGCGGGCGAAACGATGAGTAACTGCCAAGCATCATATTACTGCACCAACAACGGCAGGGAAAGCTGGTACAGGATGCCCAGTTGTGGCACGGAACTCTCCGAAACGTGCCAATTCGGGTGCGACGTCGGCACCGGCATGTGCGCCACAAGCTCACCTGAAGGGGCGGCGCAAGGTCCTGCGAGCATGAAACAAGAATCGGAATGCACTTTTGGACCCGCGTGTACACTATTGAATTTCATTACAGGAACACGCACACCAGCTCCAGCAGAAACCTTGGCTACAACAACGGTGCCTTCGGGAACAATAAGCGGTACTGTCAGGATAAACGCAAATGGCCGCACATATGACAATATAAGGGTGTATATAGAAACTCTCGTGAGCCAGGATGACCCCTCATTGGGATACACCAAAGTTGAGCCTGCAATACTGGAAGTCCCAGAAAAGCTTCCGACCAATAAAGATCAAACTGTTGGATACACGATGAGCAGCTTAAATAAAGGAAAATACATGGTAGCCGCTTATGTCGGATCTTCTGGTAGGTCATGGCCCAGCGATCATTCGCAATGTAAAGATCCTGCATATACAGGAACCGTTGAAGATTGCGTCGTCACGGCAGGACAGACGCAAGACTTTGTCATAGATCTTATCGACACAACGCCATGACATATAAATCAATAACCTCTCCTTCCCGTGGAACGCCGTATAAAAATTTTTCATTGATTATTATAGCATGGCCTCCGAGGACACGGTTTCCAAGCTTTACGAATTCCTCTATGAGAGATACAACTCTGAGTTGCAAAGGGCCGCGAACAATGAATCCGCCCTCGCCATAGATTTCAACGATTTTGACAGGTACGACCCGATAACGGCAGATATGCTCCTTGAAGCTCCGAATGAGGTCCTTGATGGCTTTGCTGAAGCTGCGAAACGGATCGTTCCGGAAGCAGACGTCAACATCCGCATACGCGCAATACCTGAACGCAGGATGGTCAGGATAAGGAATTTGCGCTCCAAGCACATGGACAAATTGTGGTGCATAGACGCTGTTGTGAAGTCTGCAACAGAAGTCAAGCCCCAGATATATGAAGTTGTCTTTCAGTGCCCGGAATGCGACACTAAGATGTCAATGAAACAGGACTCTAATATCGTGCAGAAGCCTGCGATCTGCGGGCCGCCTTACACCGAAAGCGGCTGCGGAAGGCGGGGGGACTTCAACGTTATCGCTAAAAAAATGTTTGACGTGCGCTGGCTTACAGGTGTTGAACCGTTCGAAGTGACGGAAGGCGACCAGCCGGGAGAAATTGCAATTTTCCTCAAAGAAGACCTCACAACGCCAAGAATGCAGAAGAGAACCGACCCTGGCAACCGACTTAAGATCGTTGGCATACTCAAGGAAGTTCCTAAGCGCATAAAGGGAAAACTTAGCACTAAGATGGACATGATGATGGAAGCCCTGCATGTTGAGTTCTCGGAAATGGAGTTTGACGATGTCGAAATAACAAAGGAAGACGAAATGATGATCAAGGCCATGGCCGCTGACCCGAAAATCTATGAGAAACTTGTCGCTTCCATTGCTCCTGGCATTTACGGGTTTGCGGAAATAAAAGAGGCAATTGCGTTGCAATTATTCGGCGGCGTAGCGCATAAATTGCCTGATGGGTCGCACATACGGGGCAACATCCATATACTTCTGACCGGAGACCCCGGAGTAGGCAAGTCCATAATGCTCAAGTTCGTGTCGGACATAATGCCCCGCGGCCGTTACGTCTCCGGTTCCGGAGCCACGGGCGCGGGATTAACCGCCAGCGTGCGCAAGGACGAAATAATGGGCGGATGGCTTCTTGAAGCAGGAGCCCTGATACTTACAAACAAATCTGTGATATCTATTGACGAATTTGACAAGATGGGAAAGGACGACCAGATCGCGATGCATGAAGCGATGTCGGTAGAAAGCTATCACGGCGACACCGAAATAACGCTTGCGACCGGAGAACACATAAAAATAAGAGACCTTGTAGAACGAATGCTTGAAGAAAATAGCTCGAGAATAAAAAAAGGCGATGACTGCCTCTTTGCCGAAGTGAACGGGCCGGAGATACTCGTGACCGACTTTGTGGACATAAAAAAAGCGCGGACTTTTAGAGTCAGCAAACACGCTGCACCTGAGCATTTTTATAGGATAATTCTGGAAAACGGCCGCGAAGTGACCGTCACCCCAAGACATCCGTTTTTCGTCTTCAACGGTAAAACGTTCATAACAAGGCCATCCGAACAATTGCAATCAGGAGAATTCGTTCCGATACCAAAATGTCTTCCCATAGAGGGCGAGGAACAAAAAGTAATCGTAAAACTATCGAAAAACAACCATTATAATGCCAAACATATAAACATTCCGAATCACAATTCTCCAGAAATGTGCAAATTCCTCGGATACCTTATATCAGAAGGCTCTCATGAGGTAAATCGAGGCAAAAATTGCGGCATTTCCTTTACTAATTCTAACGAGCTGTTGCTCAAAGATTTTGAATCCATAACGCAGAATCTATTCGGTCTTGCGCCTTACGTTCATAAGAAAAAAGGGAGAACTATGCTACGCTATGTATCCATGGAACTTGCGGATTACATCAATTCTATAGAGCCCCGGCTTCTGATGAATTCATACAAAAAAAAGATTCCCGCTCTTTTTATGAAATGCAAGAAAGCTGACATTGCTATTATGCTCAGAGCCTTGTTTGACGGCGACGGGGGTATATGCCAAGGGTCGGGTTTCTACATAGTTTATACTACGGCAAGCAAAGATCTCGGCATACAGATATCAGATTTACTCCTCAGGTTTGGCATAACAACTTCAATAAGGAAATCGCGTTCGGTTCACGATATTTACAGGATCATAATAACCGGCGAAGAGAATCTTAGAAAATTCGAGAGCTCCATAGGGTTCTCTGATGCGGCCAAAAATCAAAAAATACTAGAATACGCCGGAAATAGAACTTTAAGAAGACATTATTCCGAAACATTGCCATTGGGAAACACCATGCGAACGCTTCTACGAAGTTTAGGCCTGTCGGAAAAAACGGTATTTGGCTATACCCTAACTGAGTATGGGGAAAAATTTGCATTCACTACAGACAAAATATCCCGAATCATTCCTTTACTAGAAAAGCGCCTGGAAGAACTTAAGTTGGCCAAGCGCCGACTTTCGGACTTTGCTAACACAGAGGACTTGAAGAGTCTCAGAAAACATTTTGGTATATCACTGTTTCAAATTGCAGAGAAGACAGGACGATCCCACCAATCCATCTCTTTGTGGGAGAGAGGTGAAACATGTCCTGAGTTTGTCGAATCGTACAGAAAAGCACTGCTACAGATAATAGATGGCATCATTACAAACGAAAGAGATGTCCATATGCTTAAAAATATAGCACACGGGGAAGTAGCACTCTGCAGAATAAAAAAAATAGAAAAAATAAGGGATCAAACCGAAGAGTGGTCATATGATATAAGCGTTCCCGGCGAGGTGTTTGTTTCCCACGGCATGGTACTTCACAATACGATTAGCATCGCGAAAGCGTCGATTGTCGCTACACTCCCTGCCCAGACTGCTGTTCTTGCCGGCGCGAATCCCAAGCTCGGAAGGTTCGATCCTTACATGCCGATAGTAGATCAGATACAGATTTCAGAAACCCTTCTTTCAAGATTTGATCTCAAATTCGCCCTGCGCGACAAGCCTGACAGGAATCTCGACGAGCGCCTTGCAGAGCACATAACCATGTCAAGAATAACGCCAGAAGTCGTTGAACCCGTCATAGATGCCCATACCTTAAGAAAATACATCGCCTATGCCAAGCAGAAAATCACATCTGTAGTGCTTAGCAAGGATGCGGCGGATACCTTGAAGAAGTTCTATGTCGAGATGAGAAATCCGGGAGATAACGAAAATAATACTGTAAGCATAACTCTAAGGCAATACGAAGCGCTGCTACGACTGGCTGAGGCCTCGGCAAAAGTGAGATTGGACAACAAAGTTCTTCCGGAAGATGCCGAGCGCTCTATAAGACTCATGAAATACTCGTTGTCCCAACTGGGCTATGATTATGACACAGGCAAGTTCGATATAGACATGATGGAATCCGGTGTCACTTCAAATAAAAGAAGAAAGATAGTTATAATAACGGACATAATCTCAACCTTTGACAAACGCGGCGGCGAAATATCAATTGAGGACCTGAAGGCCGCTGCTGAAGAACAGGGTGTTGAGAATGCCGATGAAATAATAGAAAGGCTAAAGAGCCAGGGCACATTATTTGAACCCAGGCCCGGCTTCATAAAAAAGACATAGGAGATGATTGTATGGAAAAGAAGAGATTGCCTGCAGTTAAAGTGACGATAGAAGACATATCGAAGGGAAAATATTATGCGCAGGAAGGATTCAACCCTAATTATGTGATAAGCCCCCAAGGCGTTAAGCTTTCGCGGGTAAGGATCATGAGCACTGTAGTTGACAAGTTCATGGCAGAGAGCGGGAAATTTGCTTCTTTGACACTGGACGACGGTACTGATACTATAAGATCCAAAGCCTTCAGCGATCTTTCCGTATTCAATGGCATAGAAACCGGTGATGACGTAGAGCTTGTGGGGAAGGTAAAGGAGTATCAAGGCGAAATTTACATAACGCCGGAGATAGCAAAGAAGGTTGAAGATCCTAACATGGAAATTCTAAGAAGGCTGGAACTGCGCGTTTTGTCAGAGACATGGGGAAAGAAACGCATGACTGTACTCGAGAACGAGAAATCCGTTTCCGACCTGGAAGAACTGAAGAAAATAATGAAAGAAAGATACGGAATTGAGGCAGAAGAAACGGAAGCCATAGTAATGACAAAGGTGTCAATAGAAGAGGGTCCTGCCGGAGAGCCCAAGGAATCGGCCAAAGAAAAACTTCTCAATATTATAAGCGAGAATGATGCAGGAGAAGGCTGTGAATATCAAATTTTGATAGAGAAATCCGGATTAAACGAAGACGCGATAGATGCGGCCATACAGGAGCTTCTAGATGAAGGATCGTGCTTTGAGCCTAAGCCCGGAAGAATAAAGAAACTTTAACCGCAACTAGACGTTAAGGCATGCCTTTAGATTTTTTGAATTGAGCTAAATGCGGTTATGAATAATCGGCATTTAATATCGTTAAACTAGTCATTTATATATAATTTCAAGCCAAGTTTTATTATGTCACTGAAAGAAGATGTAAAGGATACAGTCAAAGTATTCTGGGAAATGACAAAGGAAGAATTTGACACGATGAATCATAAACTCTTCAGAATTGCTGCGGGCCTTGCGGGTTTCCTGATTGCAGGGGCGGTGTATTTCCTTTTCCTGCAGAACTTCGTCCCCTTCTAGCAAAGAGCCATGCAAGTAAGAGTAGTACTTCAATGACCCCTATGGCATAAAGTAACAGCATTCCAAGAGAGTCAAGAGAATTTGAAAGCCCTTCAGGGATTCCAGGCAGGGTCGTGATCGTCATGTAAGATTTCGTGATATTTATCACAAACCATATGCCTGCGGCAAGTATTGCAAGCGATATCATTGTATTCCTGATTTCTTTGGGGTCCATCTTATCTTCCGTTATTTTGTTTCCTGTGTATTTTAATCTTCTAAACTGCTTTTTCGTACTTTTTTTGAAGAAGCCGACGCATGACTTTCGCTATTTGTTTGCCGATTCCCGGGACTTTCTTCAGTTCCTCCTCGGTTGCCGTAAAAACGCCCTCCGGGCTTCCGAAATGCTTTAGCAGTGCCTTCGCTTTCAGGGTTGATATTTTCGGAAGGCCAGCGATGATAAATTCCTGCTGTTCATTATCTGAAAGAAACTTGGCTTTCCCGCGTATAGCTATGCCGCGCTTTTCAGCCAACTGCTCCCGCTTTGCAAACGTAAAGAGTATGCTTGCTGTCTCGGAAGCATTTCTGGTCCACACCATGCCAACTCTGATGTCTGCAATTACCGCAGCTATGGCACCGCGTATAGCATTAGGGTGAATGGCTATATCCGTATCAAAAAGGCTCTCTCCTTCCACAATAAGTATAGGTATCTCAAACTCGGCTTTCAGCTCGTGCATCTGCCGGAAAAGCCTCCCGTCCATTATGCTGCCTATGAAGTCCTGCGTCGTCTTCCGCTCGGCGCCCATCCTGTCGCTGAGCTGATAATCTGCAACATGCAACTGTTTCTCTCGCACTACGCACTTTTTTGCCAGTATGGAAGAAATGCTGCTGGCAGCCTCACGTGTATCGGCATATATTACCACTTCTTGTTCGGGCTTAAAGGCGCTTTGCATGAAAATCACACGTACTTTTTCAAGGAATTGGACATCCCATACAATATTTTCTTCATGTTCTTCTCGCGGTTGAAACCTGCCCAGTGGTATGCTTCATCACGCGTTCCCTTGGTCATAAGGACTACTACGCGTCCAGCCTGCGTTCTTGCAGTCCTGCCGGAACGTTGTATCTTGCGCACTGCAGAAGAAATAGGCTCGTAAAAGACGACTACGTTAGTCTCTGCGACATCCAAGCCTTCCTCACCTACAGAACTTGCCACAAGAACGTTATGGAATCCCATCTTGAATTCGTTGAGAATCTGCACCTGCTCTTTTTGGCTGAGTCCCTTCCCGGATTTCTTAGCCTGACCGATGAATTGTACGGGATTTACTCCTTCAACTCCTAAGAGCTCATTATATATTTTTTCTATTGTGTCCCTGTACTGGGCAAAGACCATTATCCTCGAGAATTTGTCGCGTTCGATCTCACGCTTGACTATTTCCTTTAACTTTGCGAGTTTCGGATGCTCCTGCCCTTCTTCAACAAGCTCTGATAGTAACCTCATCGCATTCCTAACGCCATCCTCCCTTATCAACCGCTCCACGGCGCGCGTTTCCTGCAATAGCATACGATCAAAATATTTTTTAGTAGAATACAATGACTGGGTTTCGAGGAGCACTAACGCATGATCAAGCTTGAGGATTTCGGCCAATACCGACATTGCAGCAAAACTGTATCCGGTCTTGTTCTTCGATAATTCTTCCTGCAGCTTGAGAATATAGGCCTTTCCTATATTCGGCGTTTTTATGATTCCCCACGTCATAAGCTTCTTTATTCTTTCTTCGCGAACATTGGTGATGTATTTTCTCAAAGATTTCATGGGCTCGGTAAGCTCGACCTCTATTCGTTCTTGCTCAACGGCATGAACATACGGCTTGACATCATCATCATCCCGGGAACGTATCTCAACGTTCTTTATGAAAAGCATCCTTTTCACTTCCTCTATCTTAGCCCGCTCTGCCCCGGGGGAAGCGGTAAGAGCCACTATCAGGGGATCGCGCGCAGATGCCATATATGCTTTGGCAATGTAAGGATAGGCATAGTTACCCACAGCTCTATGGGCTTCGTCGAAGATGCAGACCGAGAAGTTTTCCAGCGAGAGTATACCGCTCTTAAGGTCATTTTCTATGGTCTGCGGCGTTGAAAATATCACGTCTGCCTTGAGATAAAGCGTTTTCCTGTCCGCGGGATTTGTGCTGCCGGTAATTACTTTCATCTCAAGGCCAATGCGCATGTATCTTCCAAAAGTGACGCACTGCTGCTCTACCAGGGGCCGCGTAGGCGCAAGGAACAATATTTTCTTGTTCATATCGCGCTGAAGCTTGAATGCCGCAACTAAAGCGGCTATTGACGTCTTACCTAACCCGGTTGGCAGAACAACGAGCGTATTGCCGTCTATTGCTGAAGCCACGACATGCTCCTGGTATTTCCTTTTCTCTATCGTATTAGGCGCAATCCAAGGGTGGGAAACGAATTCCATGCTTCTATTTGGCGACAACGGATAAATTGATGGTGTACAGATGAGATGCAACCATCCGGATTATGCAAAGACAAGATACTTGCCAAGACAACGGATAAATTGAGAGTGTATAGATGACGCACGGCACCTGAAACAAACTTAAACCGCCGGCTACAAGTATCATCATGACTGTCAAGACGATAAAGCAGGCGGTATTAAGGAAGATAAGACCCAGCGTTGAAGAGGAGAAAAAACTTGAAGCTTTTACTACGCGCCTGTTATCTGCAACCAAGAATGTCTCAAGACTGGAAGGGGTGATCTGCGGCTCTATCGGAAAGCACACATGGCTTCGCGGCGATCATGACGTGGATCTTTTCATTGTGTTTCCTGTTTCTGCGTTGCGTGAAGAACTGGAAAAAAGCGGGCTTGAATTTGGAAAACAGGTTGCAAAACAAATCAACGGCGCAACGATAATAAAGTACGCCGAGCATCCTTATGTGAGGGCGCGCACGCCTGATTTTTTAGTTGATATTGTGCCATGCTATCGGATAGCGCCGGGCGAAAAAATAAAGAGCGCCGTGGACCGTTCCCCGCTTCACCGGGAATACGTGCTCAAGAAACTACCTGCCGAATATCGCGACGAAGTACGTCTCCTTAAACAGTTCTGCAAAGGCATTGGAGTTTATGGCAGTGATGCCAAAACCCGGGGCTTCTCAGGCTACACGTGCGAACTGCTTGTCATAAACTACGGAAAGCTTGAGAACTTGCTCAAGGCTGCAGCCATGTGGAAAGCTCCTGTCAAGATAGATGTCGAGAACGCAGGCACTGCTTCCAAATTTACAGAACCGCTTGTCATAGTGGATCCTGTTGACCCTGAAAGGAACGTGGCCGCCAACCTTGGAGCTGAAAATTTCGTGAAATTCATCCGTTCAGCCGCATCGTTTATTGCAAAACCTGAAGATTCGTATTTCTCTTTGCATGAGCTTTTCCTTGGGAAAGAAGAAGTTCAGAAAATGAAAGAACGCGGTACGCTCTTTGTTGCGCTGAAGATGAAAAAGCCGGATGCCATAGAAGACACATTATATCCGCAGCTAAGGAAAACAGCAAAGAGGCTGGAAGCTATAGCCGAGAAAGAGGAATTTTCAGTGCTTAGAAGCCTTGCCTTTTCCGATGATGATATGTACATAATCATGGAAATGAATGTATGGCAGCAAACGCCTGTGAAAAAAATGCCGGGCCCGGAAATATTTTCTGCCAAGCACGTGAGAGAATTCACGGAAAAGTACGGCAAATCGGAATTTCCTCCTTACATTGAAGAAAATCAATGGTTCGCAGAAAAGAAGAGACCGTTCAAAGATGCGGTGAGCCTGCTCAAAAGCATTGTTTCAAAAAAGCCGGAAGAGCTTGCCATGCCCACTCATATCGCAAAACCATTGCACGATGCAACGCTGCTTCAGGCCGATGAGTTCTGGAAAACGGTAACCAAGCATCGCGAACTTTCCGCATTCTTACGCAGGAAGTATTTCGAGAAGCTTGCTTGATTTCATCGTGTATGATAATAATATAGGCACTTATAGTAAATTGCAATGATAATGGAACTTTTAGCTGCAATTTACTATAAATAAATGACATATAAAATGTTCCAAATAGATGTTATTTACTATCAGTGGCATGAAAACATGTATCTACATTGATATAATATGTTAGAATACGAAGAAAAGAATCATTCCGCTTCGTCGCCGCCGCGATGAATCTTTGCTGACTTAGGCGTAACGAGAAGCCAGTCTTCACCTATGCCGGCGATGTCACCGTCAAGTGCAAGGCATGTTTTCCTTATCTTTGCGACAGCACGCTTCAGTTCGCCGATGTCCTTGGCCTTCAGTTCGTGTATTCTGATAAGAACTATTCTTCCGTTTCTGATCTTTTCTTGTATTCTGTCTGCGTCGGGATAAGAAGAAAGCTTTTCAACCTGTATCATCAGCTTACCGTGAGGCTTCTCATCCTCCTCAAAGTCAAGTTCAACATATTCCTGAGGCTGCTTCTTGAAGATGTCGGTAATTGCCATACCCCTATAATTCCTCCTTAACCTTAAATTAGTATCACTGCGATTTTTCGTTTAGGACTTCAAGCATGGAAACTATATTCCATATTTGCGTTCTGCTGTAAACCGGTATATTCGGGTCATTTGCGACCTCGTCAAGTATGGAAATGGCCCCGTTTATCCTGACAGCTATCTCCTGCTTCGTATTCATGAGCGAAGCCTTGGCATGCTCCATGGCCGTCCTGATGTTCTTCGGAACAGTGCGATCCTGGGATATTTCATCCAGCAAGCTGTTTATCACATTTATATCCATAAAATCACCGAATAATCAGCCGCCTTGGCCGCCGCGATACTTATCGGCCATATCCTGGAATTTTTTCTGCGTCTCTTTGAGTTTATTTTTTATTTTATCTTCCTGCGATTCCAGGGTTTTTATTCTAAGATCCATATCCTCCCTGTTTTCTTCCAGTTCTTTCTTTACGTCATCTTTTTTGGCTTCTATTATGAGAGGGCCCACAGCCTTGTAGACTTTCTGCTCTTTAACTGCAGATAAATGCTCGAGGGCTTTCTCCAGCTCGTGTATTTGAAGCATATAAGTTTGCTTCTGGGACATTATTCCCTGAAGCTGCTGGTTCTGGGCCTGCAGCTGGTTCATCACTTCCTCCAGCTCTTTCATAATATCACTCAGCCTTAACGTGTTTGCGGAATGTTTCCCGGGTCTTGCTGATTATTCTATAACCGCAGAAAGGACATCGTATTGCGTTGTCTTCCATCTCAAATTCTTTCTTGCAAAGCATGCACTTGTACATAGGAACACCATTTACTTGAACTCATAAGTGCCGGATGCAAATTTGGCATTGCACTTTATGCACTGCCAAATGGCAGATGAAGCACGCTTCACGGCCATCCTAGAGCACTTAGGGCACTGATAACGAGTCTTGGACTTCAGGACAGCGTTTCTTACCTTTTCCCTTATTGACTTGCCATATCCAACTACCATGATCTCACACAAGCTATTAGGATGCAAATATTTAAGTACGGATTAGTCACTTCAGCCGGATGGTCTCGAGCAATTTTGGAGCCATAGTTTCTACTCCAAAGTGCTTATGAGCTTCCTTTGCAAACTCCACGCATTTCGTGTTTTCGCAATGGTTGACGAGTATTTTCTTGGGTCGGGTCCTGAAAGCAGCTATGAATGCCATGAGCTGGCTGAAATCACTGTGACCGGAAAGTCCTTTAACAGTGCCTATCTCCAGCTTCAGTTCCATGCTTTTGCCATTGTCCATCTGTATGTGCGTCCAGCCCTTTTGTATCCTTCTTCCCATGGTGCCTTCAGCCTGATATCCTACGAACAGCAAGGCATTCTTCTCGTTACCTGCGAAATTTTCAAGATAATTCATGACAGGCCCGCCCACCAGCATACCTGAAGTTGCAAGAATGACGCATGACTCAACTGACTCGATGATGGCCATCCTTTCCTTCTGTGAACCGACCCCCTTGAGCCTTGGATCCATGAATGGATTCTTGCCCTCGTGAAGTATTTTTGATTGCATGGTCTTTGACATGAACTCAGGATACGCAGTATTGATGGCCGTCGCGTCCCATAGCATGCCGTCCAGATAGACCGTCATATCTATATCCGAATCCATGAGCATGGCTATGACTTCCTGAGCTCTGCCCACAGCAAAACTGGGAATTATGACTTTTCCTCCACGCTCCTTGACTTCCTTGACTTTCGCTATCAGATATTCTTCTCCTTTCTCTCCGGGCGGCAGCGTGTCAGTCTTGGCGCCATAAGTCCCTTCTATCAATACGCATTCTACTCTTGCATAATCAGTATAAGCCTTGTCAAACATCTTGGTGTTCTCGTATTTGAGATCTCCTGTATATAGGAAATTATACTGGCCATTGCCAACGTTGAGATGTGTTGTAGCCGATCCTAATATGTGCCCGGCATTATTGAGTGTGAGACGTATGTCAGGTGTTATATCCGAAACCTCCCCATACTCAAGAGGTATGCAGTGCTTGATCATCTCTTCTATCGCCTTTGAGCTATAAGGGGCCTTCTTGTTTTCTCGCTGGCAAATCTGGATATAATCAAGCTGCAAAAGTGTCATCGTATCTCTTGTAGGCCTTGTGCAGTACAGGGGGCCGCGGTAACCATACTCATAAAGATACGGCACGAAACCTGCATGATCGAGGTGCGCGTGGCTTATTACGACCGCGTCCAAAGCCTGCAACTGGAATTCAGGGGCATCAAGATACGGAAAAGGCCTGTTGCCTGTGGCCGAAACATCAATACCGCAATCCAATAATATTTTGCTCTGAGGCGTCTGCACAAGCACTGCCGATTTGCCTACCTGCCTGAAAGCACCAAGAGCCGTGATTCTTACCCATTCAACGTCCTTGCCTTCGGAATATATTTTCTTTCCTGTCTCATGCAGAAATTTCTTCCTGTAACCGGCTTCATTATGCAACATCTTTCTTATGGAACGTATGATTTCCGAGTCTATAGCCGGAGCGCGCCTGATGTCAGGAGTCCAAAAAGTCTTGTTGCGTATCTCAGCAAGAACTTCACCGCTTCTCCCTATGACGATTCCCGGCTTCTCTGAGTGAATTACGACTTTAGCAAACTCAGGCTCAAAATAAATGTCTTTTATGCCAGCTTCTTTAGGCACGATCTTGCGTATGAATTCAACGGTTTTTTCTTCGTTCATGACAATTAAAGGATCGGCTCGTATCTCTATTCGTTTCTTGAATTTACTGACTAGCTTCTTTATCGCAGGAAGGGAGTCGGTGAAGAATGCCTTATTTTTTGTATAGTAGATCAGTTCACTGCCTTCATATGATGAATCGCTGATTTCGGCATCTGCCGGCAGTTCTTTTTTTACATCTTCCAATATTGTCATGTGTTCACCTGAAAACTAGGCGTAATTATGATAATATGAAATTTTCACTTTCTCAGAAATTCCGTGCCATTCTTGTCTATGACAGCTATATCTATATTCTTTCCGCCTGAAGCTATGTCACGTTCTCGTGCAGCTCTGATGGCGCGGACTGCAAGGTCTATGCCTTCTTCCCTTGTCATGTCCTTCTTGAAGCCGTCTTCCAGTACGCCGTATGCGAACGGCGAACCTGAACCTGTGGAAGTGAAAGCGTCTTCACCTATGCCTCCTGCAGGATCCACGCTGAAAACCCGCATGCCTGTGCGGTCTACGCCTGCTATTATCGGCATAAGCATGTAAGGGTAAAATCTTGAATTCTGCTGGATGTTTGCAAGAAGCGTGGCGACTCCTTTCACCGTGAGCTCTGCATTCCTTGTTAACTTGTATATGTTTATTTCGGCCTTGAGTATCCTGACCACGCTCTGCGCGTCTCCAACGCCGCCGGAAACTGTCATGACTATCTTGTCATCTATCTGGTATACTTTAGGGAATTCTTTCGAAGAAACAAGATATCCCATAGTAACCTTGCTTTCGGCAGCTACAACTACGCAATCCTTGCAAACCATTGCAAGAGTAGTTGTTCCTGTTTTCATGGCATCTTCCGCCGTTATCCGTTGAGCCTGCATTTGTTCACCGTTAGAATGAAACCTATTAGTTATTGACTGTTAAGTATTTAAGTTTTCAGAGCGTCTTTTGGCGCTCGAGCTCAGCATGATTCTGCTTGAAAGGACATTGGTTATGGAAAGGCTGATCGAGGCATTGCAGGCTGCCAAAGCCCCCTACATTGCATTCCACGCCGGGGGAAAGATGCTCGCATCTATTTTGCAATATCTTCATGACAAGACCTTGGGTATCAGATTCATTGGGAAACATACCAAGCAGGTCCAAGGAAATTTCAATGTCTGGCATCACAGGCTCTGCCATTCCTTCCAGTGAAATAATATTTTCCATCGGCATCTGCACGGGCTTATCCAACGGCTTTAGAGAAATATAATTGTCACTAGCAAAAAGACGCTCTATCTCCTGGCGCGCTATTTTTTCGCTTTTCATGCTTAATTATCAGCTTTGGCGGAATAAATTGATTTGCACTATTCAGTATGCTCTTGCCGCATACGCTACATGGCCGGCAGGAGAGGAGCAATAGAGGCATGCGCCCGATGCATGCTCGCTTTTGCCCCATAGAATGCCGCGTATCTCGCCGCCGGTTTCTTTCTTCAGGGATTTATCGCATTCAGCAGAGCCGCACCAGTTTATTCGCACAAAGCCGCCCTTTGCCATGGCAGATATCGCTTCCTGTTTGCTTTTTGCGTCGCGTATATTTTCCTTGAGGAATGTCCGGGATTTTTCGAGCATGTCATGCTGCATTTTCTCAAGCATCTTCTCAACGTCAGTTACCGTCTTGACCTGGATTTTCTCACGTGTGTCTCTTCGCACAACAGTTATGTGTCCGGCTTCAATATCCTTTGGCCCTATCTCTATGCGAAGAGGGACGCCCTTAAGTTCCCATTCGTTGAACTTGAAGCCGGCTGTATGATTCCTTTCGTCTATGTAAACCCGAGCCTTCAGCTTCTTGGCTATTTCTCTGGCCTTTTCAAGCACAATTTCTTCCTTGCCCTTGAACAAGATAGGTATTATGACGACCTGTATCGGGGCAACCCCAGGAGGCAACACTGCGCCCTTGTCATCACCATGATGCATGAGAAGTATTCCTATCTGTCTTGTTGTAAGGCCCCAGCAGGTCTGCCAGACGTGCTGCTTCTGTTCTTTTTCATCCGTATAAGCAATGTCAAGCGCCTTTGAGAATTTTTGCGCAAGGAAATGCGAACCCGGACCCTGGACAACTTTTCCATCCTGAACAAGAGTATCGAATACAACGGTATAGCCTGCGCCAGGGAACGTGTCGTGCTGGGGCCGTACCAATTTCAAGCCTTCCATCGCAAAAAGCTCGTACATCTTTGCATATAATCCTATGATATCATGAAGGAATTCCTCTGCCTCGCCTTTCGTGGCATGCGCGGTATGGCCTTCCTGCCAGAGAAATTCGCGGCCCCGGATGAACGGCTTTGTGACTTTCGTGTCTATGCGCACGATATTGTTCCACTGATTGATTTTAAGCGGCAGATCCTTGTAAGAGCGTATCCATAGCTTATACATATAATACATAATCATTTCAGACGTAGGACGGACAATTAGAGGATCGGCAAGCTTTTCGCCGCCGGCTTCAGTGACCTTGGCTACTTCCGCCTTGAAACCCGCGAAATGCTCTTCCTCTTTCTTTATCAGGCTTTCAGGAATGAAGGACGGGAAGTATGCATTCTGCACTCCTTTCTCCTTTATCATCCGGTCGAAAGTCTGCTGCATTATCTCCCATACGGCATATCCCCATGGCATTATGACATCAAACCCTTTCATTGGAGTACGCTGGTCCATGAAATTGCCCTTTCTCACGATCTCAAGATACCACTTGGAGAAATCTTCTTCCCGCTTCACCGTAATTCCCAAATCTTCTGACATGCTTATCACTTTCATATTACCGGATTAATAGGTTTTGGATGTCGTTATCAACAGTTCAAGCTATCCTCGGCAGTGGTGATGTCTGCCCGTTGTAATTCCCGACTTCTGCATAGTCTGCTGAAGCCGGCGTCTTCAGGGCATATGCCCTCAGACGGCATGCGTGCGGATATCTTCCGGATTTTATCTTCGTTATTTCCTCCGGATTTAGAGTAACTTCCAGCGTATGTTGCTGCGCAGGGACGCCTGCATTGCACAGAGGCGCATTGGGATATATATGTCCCTTGTCAGAGAGCATCCATAAGATATGGGATTTCCCTGTTCCGAATTCCTCAACCGTTACGCCAAGATAAAAATCGAAAACGCCCCTGCGACTGCCCCCATTCGAGAACTTCTCTGAGCTTTCCCCATTACCCAGCGTGTTACCTTTGTATGCGACAAGTTCATTCGCAAATCTTGCGGGCATAAAACCTTTGTCATCTTCGTCAGAAAAGATTCGGGCTTCTGATTGACTGGCCGGGTCACGGTAATATAAATTGCCGTTGTTGATGGACTCTCTTATTTCCGCACGTGTGAGTGCCTTGGTTCCGCGCTCGTATATTATCATCTGGGCTATTCCATGCTCTGGCGCTTTCGCATAAGCATGCGGGACGATAGCAAGAAAAGGCATGTTTGAGTTCAGATTTGGATTGAATGCATAAAGCCCGTCTCTTGCATGGCGGCTCCTGGGTATGATTCTGGCAGACATGTTATCTGAAACCCATGCTCCCGGGACACACTCGGCAATATATACATTTTTAGGCACGAGTATAGGATCTTTCTTGAGCCTTCGCAACTGCCGGGGCTTTAATTCAGGAAGCATATATTCCGTATCAATTCCGCGGCTCCCAAGCCTTCTCTGCACTTCAAGTATATTTTCTTTCACGCTGCTGTCTGTAACTTCCCATAAATCTCCCCTGTCTACATCATAAGAATTGGGTCTCAGGTGCTTCTCGTCAAAATTTTCTATGTCTATTAGATTGCCCAGATTTGCACGAATATCAACATCAGAAAACACAGCCATAAATTATCCTGAAAAGAAAATGTTCATTATTTTTTTAAAGCCGAAATAAGCAAAATTAATGGGCTCGCCAGGATTTGAACCTGGGTCTCATGCTCCCAAAGCACGGATCCTACCAAGCTAGACTACAAGCCCAACCAACATCAACTATTCCTATAATTAAATTTATATTCTCAACCTTTCGGCCACGCGTGATTCATTATGTCAAGCAGTTTCAGTCTTTCTATAACGTTGCCTTTTTCATCTGCCAGTATAATTTCTGTATTTCGTTTAGAGCGAATGTAGCTTTCCCACAGAAGCTGTTTGCACATATGACATGGGTATATAGAATCGTCGCCCCTTATACCTCCGGCAGATCCATTCCCTGTAATTGCAATCGCAACTATGTCATACTCTCCATGAGCAGCTGCATACGCAAGTACCGCCTGTTCTGCATGAAGTGTGAGTGAATATGTATCAGAGTAGTACTGACCGGAAAAGTATATGTTGCCTTTCTTTGTAAGAACAGCTGCCCCAAACCTAACATCTTTTGGTTTATTCTTTCCAGTAAAAGCATTCTTCACGCCTTCCATGGCCGCTTGAATCAATTTCTTCTCTATTTTGTTGTACATACGTCACATTACTTTTCCATTACATATATAATTAACTTAGCTGGTCGCCATAACAAAATGACATGCCCGACAATAAGAACAGTTGTAAATTAAGTTTCAATAATCCGCGGAATTGGCGGATTATTGTCCGTGGCTGTGAAAAATACCGCCTTCTTTGCCAAAGGCGCGTAAGGAACCGAGCCGTTGCTGGACACGGCTACGACACTCTTTGGCGACAATGGCAATTCCCTGAATACAGTTAGGCTGATAAAATTGCATAAAGTTATCAGCCTAACAGGCGGAACGATTTGTCCCCATTCCTGAATGAACCAGCACAGTGACAAACCTTCCTTTTGCGTCTTTCATCTGCACGTGACTGCTTCGTTGCCTGACGATCTGAAAGCCTTGCATATAAAGAATCCTTATCATTTTCTGCCGGGAACCCGAAGGCAAATTCATGCATCATGCCCCTATTTTTTGGACCTCTGCGAATTCGTTCGGGATTACGTCCTGCTCTTCAAGGCACGTATCTGTTGTTTCCTTTATGTTCTTCATCGCGTCTTCTACTGCGCCACCTTGCGTATTACAGCCCTTGAGGCCCGGCACTTCTGCTATATAGGCGCCGTTTTCGCCTTTTTCTATCAGAATCGTAAATACGCGTTTTTTCATGGTCTTCACACAAATTTATAGCCGTTGAATATTCTGTAACCCCCGCCACATATACATTCTTTTCTTGCACTATTGCGCTTTCCCTGTCAGTTTCTTGAACGCCTTCAGATACATCCTCATAAAATATTTCACGAAGCCTTCCTCGTCCTTTTCCAATGCGGCGTAGTACGCACGCCTTTTCCTGTATTCTATTATGAGCATAGGGTAGCCCGCACGCCAGAGCATGCAGTTCATCAGAAGCCTCCCGAGCCTACCGTTGCCGTCACCGAAGGGATGTATCTTCTCGAATCTGTAATGGACGCGGGCCGCATGCTCAACAGGGTTCCCGCTGCTCATCCTTATGAATCTTATGAGCTCACGCATCAGCTCTTTCACGTCCTGCCAGTCAGGCGCGACATAAGACCCGACCCGTATGAGATAATTTCTGAAAATGCCTGCGATGTCAGGTTTTGTGGGCAAAAATAGGTCCTTGTGCCACTTGATCAATAACTGTTCGTCTATATCATTATTTTCCCCTAGCATACGCAAAAAAACTGATGCATGGGACTCTGTTTCCTTGATGTCACGAAGCGGCTTTGCAGGCGCAATGCCTTCCGCTATTATCTCCCTTGCATCCTTCAGTGTTATTATTGACCCTTCTATTGCATTCGTATTGTAAGTGAAGGCTATCGCTATTTCGTGTTTTTGGTTTTCCTTGACTGTTTCCGGCAGCCCCTGCCATTCCTGCTGGAACCGCGCCTTTATATTTTCCAGGTCAGAATAGACGTGACGTTTCATTTCCTTCAGAACTTCCTCCTTGATTATTTCCATATTTTCCGGTATGTGTAATCCCAGATATTTCTCTCTCGTTACAACATGCCCGTCTTTCCTGAATGAATATTGCAGATAGAAGTAGGTTCTTGCCCCCCTGTTTCGTTGCACAACTCTCATGTTACCATTACAAATTATCTATAATTAGATATTTAAGATGTAAAGTAATGGTATATATTTGTTATAGCCAGACTATTCTCCGGTTACCAAGACCACTTTTTCTGAAAATCGCATGATATTTTACCGTTTATCTTTTCCTGAAATACTGAGAACGGCATCAAGAACTGAAGGAACTTGAAAGGCGCCTGCACTTTCGTTGTAATGCCCCTTGTTGTGTTCTATGATTATTTCCGATCCCAGTTTTTCCATGAAATCCTCCTGATTATCAAGAGGCACGTAAGGGTCATCATCCGAAAATATGGCAACACTTCTTCTCATGTGGCTTTTTGCTTTCCTGAAGTCAACAGGGGAGCCGAGCCAGTGCCGGTCGGTCTCCTGCACATCAGCATCGTTTTCAAGACCAGTTAAACGCAGGAAAAAACCGCCTACAAAAACAGCGCCGCCGATCTTCACGGCCTCCGGTAATGATTCAACGTACCTCACTATTGCCTGGCATCCCATGCTATGGCCAATAAAATACGTGTTCTCATCTACTTTGCCTGCGGCCATTGCAAGGGCCGGAATCCATTTTTCTATGCGTGGTTTTTCTGCGTCTGGTAGTTGCGGGACGGTGACTTCAAAGCCCCTTTTCTCAAGCTCTTTCTTGAGCCATGGGAACCATCCTTCCTCAGGATGACCATCCCAACCATGGACCAATATTGCTTTCATTCTCTGATTTTGTCGAAAAAGAAATAAAGCTTTAAATACTATAGCTTACTATAGATGTCTATGGATGTCTATGACAACGACAATACAAATAAGTGAAAGTCTTCAGGATCAACTCATACAGAGGAAATTATTCAAAGGAGAGAGTTATGAAGACGTCATATGGGATTTGGTAGAGGATTCTCTCGAACTTTCCGAGGAAACCAAACGTCACATACAAGAGTATGAAAAAAATTCTGAAAAATGGTTCAAGGAAGGCAAATTCAAGAGACTTGAACAGATAAAGAAGGAAAAAGCACTATGAGTTACACTATAGCTTTTTCCGTTTTAGCAGAAAAACAACTCGACAAACTCGAAAAAAATCTGCAGGAACGCATCATTTCTTCCTTGGAGAGAATAAGAGTAAGACCGTATGAATTCATAAGAAAATTAATTGGATTCCCCTACTACAGATTTCGTGTAGGCGATTATAGACTAATTCTTGACATCAAGAACGAGCTATTGATAATAATGGCCATAGAAATAGGTCACAGAAGAAACGTATACAAATAATGACGCTATTTCTTCCGAAACTCCAGCGCCGCCGAATTTATGCAGAAACGTTTGCCCGTAGGCTGTGGGCCATCATCAAAAACATGCCCAAGGTGCCCGCCGCATTTCTTGCATAGGACTTCTGTTCTGCGCATGCCGTGGCTGTCATCTTCTCTCAGTTGAACGTTCTTTGCGTCATAAAAACTTGGCCAGCCTGTTCCTGATTCAAATTTGGTTTCATAGGAAAATAATTCCGTGCCGCAGCCTTTGCACAAATAAGCACCCTTTTCCTTGTTCTTCAGAAGCTTGCCTGTGAACGGCGCTTCTGTGCCTTTTTCCCTGAGAATACGATATTGCTCTGCAGAGAGCTTCTTCTTCCATTCCGAATCAGAAGAAGGGATATTTCCCATCATTAGATATTTGCGTGGGTTTATTTATTTGAGGAATTAATTAATGTTTTATATTACTTAAAAGTAGTAAAGCTTTAAATATACCAGTTGACAATTATATAGATGTCAAACCCGAAGAACAGCATTTACGTTCCTGCGAAAGATGGAGAATTTTACCTAGGTGAAAAACTACTTGATCTGAAAGGTTCTCCGATATCAAATTTAGACAAAGCATTATTCCTGCCTACGATAAAAGATCTAGTGACAGCGTATTTTGGCAGAAACGAACAAGGCTGGCTGTCCCCGGCATACAGGCAGGCTGTACATAGAGACAACGGACAAGGGGAATGGACATCGACATATACAGACGGAAAAATTATGATAGAAAGACCGCTAAGAGTTTATTTTGACGAAAAATCCGAAATGTGGATAGCCGAAGGAGACAACAAAATCCCTGTCGAATTGCCGCCTGACGGATGGATAACAGAAATAGATTATGTTACCGGTTTGCCAAGCAGGACATCCATTAACAAGGATGATGCAGTCAGAACATTCGGAGAAGATGCATCGTATTTTTCTCATCCTACGCCTGACGGATTTTCGCCCATTGTGAGAGATTCTTTGGGCAGGCATGGGCCTTTCGAGATAGTTGCATCTCTTGAGCCTGGCACAGGGCTTCCAGATAAGATTCTGTATCGTCATGTGCTTTATGTGTAATTGTTTCTGTTGCGCACATGCAGGACAATGTGTAGAGAAATTCTATGATAACGTTCCTAAGCCTAGGGACATACTTTCTAACCAATATAGCTGGAACTCCACAAAATACTTTAGCAGCACCTAAAATAACTTGTGAAATGTCAGTATTAGAAAAGTATTCCTGAAGCAATGAGAAGAATTTTTATATGGGCCCGAGCGGATTTGAACCGCTGGCTTCATCCACGTCAAGGATGCGTCATAGCCGCTAGACCACGGGCCCGTCAATATAGCATTTTGTGGGTTGAAATATTACGAATATGCTATATCTATCTTCAGCGCAAAATTGGCTTGTTAACTGAACATAGTATATGACTTCTATGGTAATATTTTAATCCGCATTCCCTGTGCCAATTTTGGCTTTCTTGCAAGCTCAAGACAATATTTTGCATTCTTGTCAGAATAGGTCTTCCATGTGGTTGGATTCAATGTTATTGGAACGGCATATTGAACTGAGGTTACAGTTAATTCCTTGCTAAGAAAAACAAGATGGAGAGGCTTTTTGACAAAAGGCATCCATATGCTGCCGCCTAAGATTAGAGCTCCGTCATGATTAAGGGAGTCAAACATGAGGCCGTGCATTGCACTCAATAAAGAACGGCAATCTTTGACAGTGAAAATTTCTTTTCCTGATTGAATCCTTATCATGTCCTTCACTGATAACCCTGGCCTTCCTGTCCGCCTCGTTTGGCGAATTTTATTATGTCTTCGTTTTTGTATATGCCGCTGTACGCGGCAGTTTCTTTTCCAAGATCAAAGAATATCATCTGCGCAACTTTAGCGTTCTTGTGTATCTCGACTTCGCGAACAAGGCTGACATGTATAAAACTTCTGCCCTCATATCCCGGATCCCACACTGCGGTATGGACTTCAACGCCGCACGTCAGCGCAGAAGAACGTGGAAGCAGAAGGCCGGCTACGTTTTTAGGAAGCACGATTTTTTCGTTCATGGCAAAATGATACATGCCCGGTGAAAGATTCCACACGCCGTTAACAGAGGGCAATTCCTTGTATTCCGGCAACTTCCGCTTTTCGTTGGTAAAGTCAAGCACTCCTTTCCCTTCAAGTATAAAGACTTTGCCTACGGTCAAATCCGCGCCACAAGACTGAACCTGTTTTTCCTGATCCAGCATGTCTTGAACCAAAAGACCTTTCGCAACATAGGAAAGGATATCACTGCGACCAATAAGCATACCATTAAATGAATCACACGCATTTAAAATTTCAAAGGGAAAGCCATTATGGAATTTGCAGATTTGCACATACATTCCCCTTATTCTCGCGCAGTTTCCAAAAACATGACTCTGGATGTTCTTGCGCAGAAAGGGCAGGAAAAAGGGCTTAATATCATTGGGACAGGCGACTTTTCCCATCCTTTATGGTTCAAGGAACTCAAATCAAGGCTTGACAACTCCTCAGGCGGCATGTATGAACATAATGGAATGAAATTTGTGCTCACCAATGAGATATCACTTATATACACGCAGGACGGCAAAGGCAGAAGAATACATCATATGCTTCTTGCACCTGATTTTGAGGTCGTAGCGCAGATAAACGAATTCCTTGCTTCACGCGGCCGTCTCGATTATGACGGCAGGCCGATATTCGGTTTCTCGTCAATAGAATTGGTTGAAAAGTTGATGTCAATATCAAAGTATATAGAAGTAATACCTGCCCATGCATGGACACCATGGTTCGGCATCCTTGGCTCCATGAGCGGCTTTGATTCTTTGGAAACCTGCTTCAAAGAGAAGACAAAATACATACATGCAATAGAAACCGGACTTTCCAGTGACCCCCCCATGAATTGGCGCTGTGCATTTCTTGACAAAATCACACTTCTTTCAAATAGCGACTCGCATTCGCCGCATCCTTACAGGCTCGGACGCGAAGCAAATGCATTTGATCTCAAAAAAACCGATTATAGACATCTGCTAAACGCCATAAGAACAAGGGAGGGTCTTCTTTCTACAATAGAGGTTTCGCCAGATTATGGCAAATATCATTATGACGGGCATAGAACATGCGGTATTTCCATGCATCCAAAAGAGAGCAAGAAGCACAACGGCATATGTCCAAAATGCGGAAAGCCCCTGACTATAGGCGTATTAAACCGAGTAGAACAATTGGCAGACCCGGCCAGACCGGAAAAATACGTGCCTAGTGGAGCTGTGGGTTACAAGAGCCTGCTACCACTGACAGAGGTTATCGGCCTTTCGGTAGGGCAGGCTCCCCTCAGCAAGAAGGTTCAAGCGCTATATGAGCTTCTGATAACCAAATTCGGCAGTGAAATGAATATTCTGCTTAATGTAGCCAAGGAACAACTGCACAAAGTTACAAACGAAAAACTTGCAAATCTCATACTGAAAAACCGAGAAGGCAGGATAAAAGTAACTCCCGGATATGACGGCGTTTATGGAAAGCCCGTCATCGAAGAAGAAACGAATAAGGGATTGAAGAAATTCCTTTAATTATCCCACTAGCTTGTTCTTCTAACTGGAATCTCTATTCTGTACACCTTACCTTCTTGAGCATCCAATTTCGATACCTGAATCTGTATCACACAGTCATTCTTTCTTCCTGTCTTGCATTGGTCGCCAAGACCTCCGGGAGTATTTATATTTCCTACTTCGTATCCGCTTCTAAGCGTTATCTTCATTTCATATGTCACATCCGATCCGCAAGTACTGGCAGGATTTTTGGTCGGGTGCTCAAGATTGTAAAGTATATTTTCTGTATTTCCTGTTATGTCTGTATTTGTTGAAGAGAACCTTATACTATCAGTGTTTACGGCACACGTAGGCGGCCTTAATTGAACATTATCAAGTCCATTGAGTAGCGCTTCTCCGCTCCCCCATATCCCATTATTACTACTATCATCAAAATATCGAGCCGCTATATAGAATCGTAATTCACTTGGCGAAGCTATAGTCGTAGTTGTTGCACTTCCTGGCACTGTTGTGGTCGCCCCAGCAGGAGGGGTGGACGGCAACCCCGCGACTGTGTCCCGCATAGAGGTTACTTTTACTGGTACCACACCGTCTATTGCATAAGAATATCCTGCAGTTATCGTAGCGCTCATGGTTTCTTTTGGAACGCCTGCGCTTATCTTAGTCGCATCTATTTTCAAGATGCAAGGTATTCTTACTTCTTCAACGCCGCGCCTTAATGTCACCGTACCGGTATTGACAAGACTTCCATCGCCTGTATCGCATCTCAATACATCATTGCCTTTGCTTGTTTCTATAAGAAATGTAATTCTTCCAAGAGAAGTCTGCGTCGGGAAATCATTGGCACTCCCGGTGTCCCTAAATGGCACGCCAGAGCCAACGTTTGATATCGTAAGAATAAGAGATTCTTCTACGCCGCCGCCTGGAGAATCGGGCCTCATAGGCGCACGACCTTCAAGAGCTATTTTTATTGGAGCATATGAATTCTTTGTCACTGTCAAATCCTGGACAAAGCTGCCTTGCCTTCTCAAAAGGTCGAATTGATCATAACTTATTATGTCAATCGACGTTATTGATGTAGTAGTATAATCATATCTTACCCTCATGCCAAGATCATACGTCTGTATCAGACCTTGGGCAAGGTCAGGAGCTTTGACATTCCATGATTTTCTATTGAAGTCACCCGGAATATTTCTGTCTGCCGAAGGCGCGGATAATGCATTGCTAGATCCTCTTCCCATTGTCTTTTCAGCTGCGGCATCGCCTGTCCAGCCGGAAATCCCACCAAAGAGCTTTGCTACGACATTCTCTGCTGCCGTGCCGCCAACATTCTCAACCTCCATGTCAAGTATAATTGTTTCACTCGAAAATATGTCTGAACGATCAGGCAAGAACTCTTTTATCTGGAGCCCTTCATTAGCGTCAACCGTGACAGGACGGGACGTGCCTGTGCAGCCTGCTACAAGAAGGACAATACCAAGAACAGCAATGACAGACAAGTTTTTCATCTATACACCCAACGTAAATATTATTACTTATTAAGCCGGCCGGCTTAAATAGCTTTAATCAGTTGCTGTGTCCGAACTTTATCTGTATCTGGCCGGGCGGACTCACTGTGGGTGGTTCTTCCCTATAAATTAACCAAAGAAAATCTATTCTACTTTCAGACTCCTCTATCGGACCGTCGCCGATAGAATCGTTCCATCCATCAAGCACAATTTTTCTTGTCGGGCCATATGAAGACGTTTCCCATTTTTCCCAGTCGCTGTCTGTTATCGCCTCTATCTTCCACTTTCCTTTCGATGCCCCAAATTCCCATGTTCCATCAGTGTCAAGTATCAACTGTCTTGTCGTTGCCCTGTTCAGATAGTTCGATCCTCCATTGTCATAATAGATAGCTTCTGAGTACGCCCTCCATTTTCCCGCGGCTCCTGCCGTGTCTTCGTTTGAATCTTGAACTGGCGTCAAAGTTTCTTTTGTTTCTGCCGCAATTCTTGACGGTATCGGCGATATGATCAGGGAGTCTATCATCTTTTCTGATGCAGGCCTGTACTCATCAAAGTTCTCCTCCAGGGCGGTATATGTAACAACATAAGAGATTTCATCCTTGATTGTCCATATCTGCAGTGCCTGCAGTTTTCCGTACTGGCCGTTGAAATCGTACACGACCATTCTTGCAGGATAGCCTCCAAGCGTGGTATCTGACGCCTCTGTGATCATGGCTTCAGGGAATGTTTCGCCAAGAGCTTGGAGTGTGAGTTCCGTGTAATCCTCCATTGTTATTTCCTGCCCGGAAAGATCATTCATGACTATGTTAACGCTCTCGGCGAACGCATCATCGTTTCCTTCAAGGGGGGACGAAAAAGCAACTATTACAGATTGAGAATCTTCATTTGCGGTCCAGTCGGCAGGATATTGCATCGACACTCCATAATCTGCATTGGACCATGTCAAGTAGCCTCCGGAAGATTCCTGCGAAGAAACGCATCCCAATACCAGGATTGCAAACAAAAAGAAAGCAAATGGTTTGTGCATTTTCAAGATTTGTATGGAAGTTGTATATATAGGTTCCCAGATCTACTCGTTGCTCGTGACTTTTACGTTCAACGTCTTGTCTATCGCATAAGAGTAATCCGCAACTATCTCAACAGTGATAGTATCTTTGGGCACTCCTGATGTTACCTCGCTGCCTTTCATCAGAAATGTGCATGGTATTCTCACTGAGCCGAAGCCTCTTGTGAGCTTGAGTTCTTTTTTCTCAGGCATGACATCCAGCCCTGAAGACGTGATTTTAGTCGTCTCCTCCGAATCCTCACGCTTCACGCCTGTATCGCATTCCAGATGGCCTCCGCTTGACCTTATTCCCAGCATCACGACGCCTATATCATCGGATACGGGATCCTCAAGATTAGAGCCTTTCTTGAATGGCACGCCGGAGCCAACGTTTGACAATGTAAGCGTCACTGTTTCTGATATGCAATTCAAGGCATCTTCAGCGCACCTGATGCGCGGCCTCATCGGCGAAGAAGCGGTGAGTTGCACCTTCACCGGAGCATTTGAGTTGCCTGATACGCTGTCCATCTGGGCGAATTCGCCCTTCTTTCTTAGAAGATCAAACTGGTCATAATTTATGACATCAAATGACGTTATTGATGTAGTAGTATAGTCATATCCTACCCTCACGCCGATAGGATAGTCCTGCGAAAGGCCTTGAGGCAGGTAAGGAGCGGTCATGGTCCATATGCGCTTGCTCATGTCGCCCGGCGAGCCTGATCCTAGAAGAGGCGGCGTCATGGCATCTGCAAGCTTCTGCGCTCCTGAAGGCACATTTTCCCACGATCTTACGCTTCCGAACAGCACGGCATTGATATTCTGCGCCGTTGTCCCGCCTATATTCTCGACTTCCAGATTGAGCCTCACGGCCTCATTCGAAAATACATCTGTCGTATCGGCAGAAAAATCATTTATCTGGAGGCCGTCGCTGGCAGAGACTGTAACAGGACGCGCACTTGCCGTGCATCCTGCCGCAAGAATAACCATGATAATGAAACATAGACTCCTGATCGCAGACATATATTCACCTTCTTACTTGCACATCTTTTGACGCACGAATTTCATAATCGTAATCTATGCTTAGTATTATGGAGTGGGCTTCTAAATAGTTTATATTATCGGGCAAATTGATTTCGCACGCTATCTTCGGAAATGTTGCGCCTTGTATGTAGAACTTCTGATCCAGGCAACTTTTGTCTACTATCTGTTCTCCGGATTCCTGCAACGTTATGCTTCCTTTTTCTAATGACGGAATCCTGCCCCCTCCTACATTAGAAATATCAATATATATGTAAGCTTTCTTGCCCGGGCGTGCTATGACGGGCATCGCCTCGCTGAAGCTAACCATTAGCTGAAGACGGCCGTCTGATGCCGTAAGCACAGGGGCGGACTGAATCACTTCATCTTTGGCTTGCCTTATCCGGTATTCCTCTTCGCTGATGATCGAGACTGCCTGGCTACCCGAGAGTGTGCTGGAAAATTTGGCATTGCCTTCAACCGTCGTGCTTATCACATCGTTTTCTATTTTCTCAGGCGCCTTTAGCGAGCATGTCCTTATGGCGAAAGAGCCAGCCTCAACATTGTCTATGATGATATCCTGAGTTCCGGATGGCGTGACGCTTGTACCTTCTGTTATCGGGTGGCTGGCATCGCTGCTCTGCCCTATCTTGTCAAGCACGCTGATATAATAAATAGCGTCGTCTCTTGCCGATATTTCCCATTCGTTGCTACAGCTTTTTCCGCTTGAGACCCTACATGCAGGAGAACCTGAACTGTCGCAATAGCAATAATGCCAGCTATCATCAAAATTGACGCCAACCCTGCTTACGCCCTTGTCATCGCGTCCTGTTGCCGCGAGAATCACGGTTCCTCTGTCCGGATTGCGTGAAACCGAAAGCGTGCCCTGAGGCGAAAAGTCTTGGAGCGCCTGACCCGTCCCAAAATCGCATTCCTGCGGCGTAAGCGCGCCAGCGTTGAAAATCGACATCTTTACATTTCGTATATCAGTCCCTCCCGGATTGCGGAATTCAAGTGTTGCAGTCGCCGTGCCACCTGCAAAGACATCGGACGGCGCTATGTCTATGGAAAGCATGTTCACTGATTGCGGCGATGTGACAGAAACGCAGCCGCATAAAAATAGTATTGCAGCGACAAGATACTTCATCGATTCACCTATATCTCGGCGGGCTTCACGGTTATCGGCACCACGCCCGTGAGCCTGTATGCATAATCTGCAGTCGCAGCAACCTCGTATGATCTCTGCGGAACCGTCCCGATGTCAACGCCTTTCATGACAAACAGCATGGGCACAGACAAGCCCTGCCTGAAGAACTCTATATTTTCAGTATTTGTGAATTTGCAGGCATTCTCTTCTGCACTGGCTCTGAATGCGATGCCTACCGGCTCTTCAAATTCATCGCACGTAAATCCTATGAACCTTGCTTCCAGCTTCCCTGCCTCTATGGCATTGCCAGAAAGCCTGCCGGTTCCGACATGCCTTGCTTGCACTTCAAAAGTAGCTCTGTTCCTGTTCAATATGAAATCCCTGTTCTTGAGTGAAACGTCCAGCTTGACAGGGCCGCTTCCGATGCTTGTAGGCGCTTCAATGGAAACTTGTTGCCCTGCTCTTTGCAGCGCCTTGATCTCGTCCGCATTGACTACGACAGGCCTGTAAGTCGTCTTTGCCGTGAACTCATGCTCGACTGCAAAGCGAAGTTCCATGTCCGTTGAAAGGCCCAATATCGAACTTTCGGACGGTGCCAGAAGCTTGTAATTTATGAGCTTCTGGCCTCCCGGGGCAAGATTGCTCAATTCGCATTTTTCTGCATTGCAGAACGCGCCTTCAGGCAGGCATAAGATGTCATGAATATTGCAAAGCCCTGTATACGCATCATCAGGATCCCCATTATAGAAGCTCGCAGCATCATAGAGTTCCACTGTCATGCCTTTGAGACTTTCCTGGGAGTCAGTATTTTCCACTATGAAAGAAACATCAACTTGATCGCTTGGAAGCACGGGAGATGTGGGTATCGTATTGATATCCCTGATCACTGCTATGTTGCTTGAACCCTCTGTAACAGGCTTGTTGACCTTGATTTCGTTGTTGCCGAAATCCTGCCCTAGGCCCGTGCAACCGGCGGCAAGAATAACAAGCAATAGAAATGCCCCCGTTTTAAGCATAGGCTTATTTATCTTCCCTGCATAAAAAACCTTATGCTCTCCGAATTCTTCCAGAAATGGTACATTGATCCGGTGATTTACAATACCGGCTACAATCCTGTGAATACCGCAACCTACGGGATAATGCTCATAGCAGCGGCCATAGGCATCTATCATCTTTTGAAATCGCGTGGAATCTCCATGGACCAGAGGCTTCTCACTGCTCTTGTGCCGTATATATTCGCAGGGGCCATGTTAAGGGCCTTCGAGGATCTTCTGGAATCACAAAATATGTCCTTGGGCCTTTTCACGGTCATGACGTCAGAAGGACCAAGAAACATGCTCTTGGTGTCCCCGGTCATATATGTCACGATGTTCCTTATTGCAAGCACAGCTCTGGCAATATCCATCGTTCTTTCCAAGCCTTCCCGAGTCCCGTATGACAAAATCATGTTTTCCATCGGAGCCGTTTTTATTCTTGCTTTGCTCTCTGTGTTAATACCTAATATCAAGGATTTATTCGCTGTTGGCATGATGCTGTCCGTTGCAGCACTCTTTGCAGTTCTAGTGTTCGGCACACACAAGTATCTTGCGCCCAAATATGCACAATTGAAATTCCTGACCAAGGAGAACGCAGCGATAATATCTGCCCATCTTTTTGACGCTTCCACGACATTCACGGCCCTGCAGTTCTACGATTACTTTGAGCAGCATTTCCTGCCGCGCTTTGTCATTTCCATATTCGGCCCTGCATCCATGTTCATGCTTAAGCTCGCTGTCGTGCCTGCCGCCCTGTATTATATAGACAAGGAAGTGGCCGACAATAACAAGAGAACTCTCTTCAAGCTCATAGTGCTTGTCCTCGGTCTGGGTCCGGGACTGAGAAATTTCTTCAGGCTCGCCATGGGCGTTTAATTCCTCTAACCGATGACAACCGGCGATGAAGACGCAGAAGGCAGTGTTGTTGTCACGCTATCCTGTATCACTACGCCCTTGTCCAAGAGCCCGGAAACTCCGACCGGCGGCGAGTAGCGGACATTGATATCTTTTGTTGTCCTGAACCTGTATGTATCAAGCTTCGCTGTTATAAGACCTGTCTTTACTGCGTCTATCGTGGCAGGCGTTGTAAACTTGCACGTAAACGCGAATAATGAAGAGAATTTGCTTGGCTTTATGTCTACGTTTGCGCCAGGCGCGTAAGATATTTTATAGGCACCTTCTTTCGTATCAGGAGTAGCAGGTGTATACTCGCCGTCCAAAGTCAGGCATGACAAACTTGTAGCCATTGACGCAGGAATTGATATGTTTATCGGCGTTGTGGAATCAAGATAAACGTGGCCGTCGGGCCTCGTGTTGATTACAGATACGACAAGATCATATTGCTGCCCTGCTTTCAGAGGTTGCCTTCCTACGCTTAGCGATATTTGCGCGGTGGTCGGGCTGCCTCTTGCAACTACGTTTTCAAGAAGCCCTTCGCGCAGGATCTGGTTGTATTCCTCGTTTGACGCAACCTTGACCGCAAGAGTTGACGATGCCGAGTAATCGTATTCGACATGAGCCTTGAGCGAAGACACCAAAAGATATGCCTTGCTGTCAGGGCTTATTTCGTGCGAGCCGATATTCGTGATGGTCTGCACTGCTGCCTCGCTTGGACGCATGGCATCACGGACCTTGAAACCCACAGCCTGAGACTTTGCATGCATGCTTCCCTTGTCCCGGATTTCCTTAAGGGCATCTATGCTTGCCCCTATCCATTGTGGCGATTTTATTATTTCGGTCGCGACATCGGCTGCTGCCTTGAGAGTGGCCCCTCCGGCCCTGACAAAAGGCCCCGGGCTATCTACTGTTTCTTCTATGAGACCCGAGCCTTTGAGAAATTCTTCAGCTTGTTTCGGATCATTGTCGGACACTGCCTTGGCTGCTGCTATCAACTCAGGCGATATTTTTGTGTTCGGATTCCTTGTATCGGCATTCTTTATGTCCTTTAGCCAGCCGACGTAATCTATGTTGCCTATGGTTGCCGTCGTGCAGAATGCGTCGCACTCAACCCACGCAACCACGTTCCTTGCATCGGCTTTTCCTTTGTTTCTTATCTCAAGAGAAGCCGAGAACGACTGCTTGACGCCGCCTTTCTCGGAGAGTGCAGGGTTTGGCGGCTGCAAGTCTATTCTTTCTATTTCTACGCCGTCAGGCAGGCTCACGCCCTGTGCCGCACGGACATTCTTGAGCTGTTGCCTTGCGAAATATTCCTGCGGGTTTGTCGCTAGAAGCCATACGTCAGTAAAAGCGTCACGGAAGGAATTATAGACGAATAGGATAGGCGCCCGTATCTGATCTACGATCTCCGCATACACCCCTCTATACGGTCCGAGGGCAAACCATCCGAACAGCATTATCAGGACCGAGAGCTGGAATACAAAGAGGAAGCCGCCTGTATTGTAAAAGCTGAATATGCCTATGAACATCGTGGCGCCGCCCCATATGAACCAGAACTGGAACCATTCCCTGTTGTCCCAGCCCGCCATGTCTTCCGGCGTTATCACGGCCACGGCCATTATGACGGCACTGAAACCTATGAGCATGCCGGAAACAAAATGCGTGAGCCAATCCCATGGCCTTGACATTGAGCCTTCTATGTTAAGAAGCAGCGTAAGGCCTCCCATTCCTATCGGCGCAACAAAGTAAAGCGCGCTAGGCGCTATCTGCGATATGTAGCTGCCCACGAGCATCCATTCAAGCATGACAACAAGGCTACCCCATATCCACGGACCGAACAGGAAATCACGGATATTGTACCAGAACGTGAGCCACACGTCCCCCCATGTCATGGTGCCCATTGCCATGTTTCGGGCAAAGAGGCGAAGATTTGCAACTCCTCTCATGACTTTGTTGCGGTAGCGAGCCCTGTATTTGAACATGAGTATATCGCGCTCCCTGTGAAGCATCTCCTCCGCCGCTTTTATTCCATGGAAATTTCCTGCAGCATCCGTTTCCCCGAGGGCGTTCTCTTCAAGTAGTTCCCCGATTATTTTGTTTAGCTTCTCTTCTACCAGATGAAGACCATAAAGAGTTCTGTCCCGTGTGAAGGCGCTCTTACGGAAGTCTTCCAAACTTTTCCTGGCAGCTTGATACTCGGTGAATGCTTCTCTGAGATTTTCTATGTATACACGATCCGCCGACGTCTTCATGTTGGCTCTTACTTCGCCTTGCAACGCGCCGAATTTTTCATTGTCATTATGTCCAGCAAGATTATCCAAAAAACTCCTATGATTTCCAGTCGTTCCGACTACAAATTTTGCTGCGGCTTCCTTTTCCTTCTCATATTTCTTTTTTGCCGCTTCAAACGATTCTTCTTCCCGCCTTATTTCCTTTTCTGCACCTTCCATAAGTTCCTTGAACATCTCGTCTCCTTCTTTGCGCAACTTCTGCCGGGCCTTGTTCACACGGCTTCTGGCAAGCGGATGCATGGCCTGCTCGCTGTTCAGGTTCCATCCGGAAGAAGCGTTTGCAACCCTGCCCATGAGTGGGCGACCGAGCGAGCGGGCACCTGCACGCATGGCGCCGCTCGGCGTATAGTAGTATTTCGACTTTTCCTCGTTGAGCTTCTCTATCCTCTCCAGACGTTCGTCTATATCATGTTTTAACGTTTCGCGGTCGCGACCACCAACGGGCTGAAGGGAGAATTGCGATTTCATGTCGTCTATCTCCCGACGCAACACGTCAATCATGTCGTCTATCTCCCGACGTCGCCTGTATTGCTCGGCTTCGCGTAATTGCTGTGCCGCACCGGACTCGTCACCAAGAAAAGAAAGAGCGGACGCCTTCCTCCGCTTCCACCAGTCGGTACTTGCCCCAACCGCATTTTTTACATCCTGCCTTGCATAACGATAATCCCGTATGGCCGGTGCGACAGGACCGTTCTCCACTGCCCGCTGCCCTCTGATTACCCTGCCTTGACCCGCTATTTGACTCTGTGTCCAGCCTTCACGCTCTTCCGCGAGACGTAGCTTGCCCTGATTCACTCGGAATTCGATGCGCACTTCTTGGGAGATATCATATGCTATTTCGTTTACTTCATGATGAGACATCGTTGGGTATATCGCCAATATGTCAGTTACTATATTGGCATAAACCTGCGCAGGCGCTATGCCGACTATCATGGAAGCCAGAGCATCCTTTACTATTTTATCCCGCTCTTCATTTTTGATAGGCATCCATCACACCGCTATAGCTAAACCTAATTCCATGGTTCTCTGGCAATACTTGGAAAAAGCGCAATAAATAGATTATACGGTTATGCGGACGTTCCTCACGGAAAAGACCGCGCCGCCTGCGGACTCTATGACAAGATCGTTCTTGCCCATGGCGATGTTTGTTGCGTTAAAAGCATACCTGTACTCACCGGGACTTACAGTTTCAAAGCGGCTGAAAGTCGTACCCATCCCGTTCATTATCAACACGCCTATCCCGCCGTCTTTCGAAACTCCTGTAACCTCAAAACGCAATTCGCCGCTCTTGAAGCTGCGATAAGTCGAATTGCTGACGTTGAAGGGCTGGACAAGCTTGTTTTCTTGCGTAGTGACGTAGGCTATTGTCATCGCGCCATTAGCAAGAAAAGAAGAACCTTCAGACGCGCGGAATTCCAGGGAATTGACGCCGTTCCTGACACGGTCTTTATAGAACTCTATGTTCTGTGAGTTTGCAGGGGGCTCATCGAATATTTCAACGCCATTGAGGGGCACTGAAAGACTGCCGCGGTTTTCGATGAAATTAAGAACTATTCTGCCGCGCTTGAAAGTATCGTATTTGCCGGAAAGATCGAACTTGTAGATATAAGAACGCTCATTGAACGTATCAACGGTTATCCGCACGCTGGAAAGGTCATAAACTGCAGGAGCCCATATTTTCCATCCAGACCCTTCAGCGCCTATTTCTATCTCCATCGTGTCAGAGAGCAATTCCTTATCAATATTAAACGAGTAATCGCCAGCCGAAAGCAGTTTACGCATCGCCTCCTTGCCGTTTATTTTTATGATCAGAGGGGCATAAGAATTGGTCTTGGTGACTGTGAAATTTATGGTCATGAACTGGGGGACATTAGTGTCAAGCGTGTATTTCATCGAGCCGGATCCGAAGAGCACGCCTGAGAATATGCGGCCGTCTTCCAGGGCATGGACTGCAGGAGCACGAAGATTGCTCACGTTAAATGATATGCGATAAGGAAGAGCCGTTTCGACGTTCTCAGGACCCACGGAAAAGGATTCATCGACAGAAGAGCTGACTACGGTTCGTTGGCTTCCGGGCAGTATGCCGCCGATGAAAGAGGTCTCTGCCGATGAGAATACGAGTATGCCCACGATTATCATGGCAAGGCCTAGAACAAGAAAAATTGTAAATGTATCGAGTTCAGCCATCCGCGCACCTGCAAATAATTATCTGCAAGGCATATAAATCGCTTTCCTGCACCTTAGAAACATGAAGATAACGGAAAAGGACCTCAAGCATGGCGTTATCACGGTCATTCCTGAGAATCAGGATGATCTGTGGGTACTGGAAAAAATAATAAATCCAGGAACTTCTGTCTCTGGCTATACGGTCAGAAGCATAAAAATACTTCAGGGCGACCGCGAGGTGCGAAGTGAAAAGCGCAGGATTTTTGTCAAGCTTCGGGCTGAAAAAATTGATTTTTCAGGTGATCAATTGAGGGTCGGGGGAATAATCATTGAGTCCTCGGAAGGTGACCGCTCGCATCATGCTTTTGAAATAGAAGTCAACAGGCCGGTAAGTATAGAAAAAGAATGGAAAGGCTACGAGATTGAAAAGCTCGAAAAAGCAAAGACGCGTCATCCGCCTATACTTATCGCTGCTATAGACGATGCTGAAGCAGGCTTTGCATTCCTTACAGAGCGCCTTGAGATGCTGACTACAATATACGGAAGCACAGGCAAGAGCATGGGAGAACATGATTCATCTGCGTACTATGCCGACATAATAAGCTACATCAAGAGCAAACAGTTCCATGCATGTGTGCTTGCAGGGCCCGGCTTCGCCAAGGAAAACGTGATGAACATACTGAAAACCAAAGAGCCGGAAGTTGCAAAGAAAGTCCACACAGACAGCGTCTCCTATGCGGGAGAAGCCGGCATACAGGAAGTTTTGCGCCGCGGCATAGTTGAAAAAATAATCCGTGACTCTTCTGTCTCAGAGCAGACAAAGCTGGTTGAGGATTTTTTCGCAGAGGTCTCAAAAGGTACCAAAGCCGCATACGGCCCTGCAAAAACCAAAGCGGCAATAGAGGCAGGAGCCGCAGAAATGTTGCTTGTCAGCGACGAGAAAGCACAGGATTATGAGGACCTGATGAAACTCGCTGAAAGATACGGCGGCAGAGTCAAGATAATAGATTCGCACCACGATGCAGGAAAGCGTTTCCTCAGTTTCGGGGGCGTGGGCGCCTTCTTGAGATACGGAATTTGATTCAAATTTCAGCGTTGCCTATATACTTTCCATGACCCTTGCAAACACCGAAAGAACACACATAGTTTGCCGCGAGAATCAAAGGATACGCAAGGATGAAAATTCCTGCAGAACCATCGGACCCATGCCTTTTTCCTGCATTATGCCTTACCAATTCGTTGGTGTTGATTAGTGGTATAACAATTATCAAAACGGAAATTATAAAAATCTAAAAACTATGCGGGGGGCAGGATTTGAACCTGCGAACCCATACCCCGAAGATTACTCTTCTCTAAGGGACAAGATATCCCAAAGCGTTTCTTGAGTTTCGCATTCATCGGGCATAATGCCCTTATAACTCAACTTGCGCCTTTGGCCACTTGGCTACCCCCGCGCAATTGAAGAATTAGATGGCAAGGCTTAAATGGATGGCGGGTAAAAAGAAATCTCCACTATTTCATGGACTGCAATTCTTTTTTGAGAACATCAAGCTGGCCCTGAAGCTCATTCAATGAGCCTTCTATGTGGCGAACCTCAGGCGTTTCCTGAGGTGTTGGGTACTGATCTTCTCTTGGCCGAAGAAGCCCCGAATCCATTTCTACAACGCTCTTCTCAAGACGCTGTATCGTTGCGCGCATTATCTTGAGCGTGTCGTTTCTTACGTTTTCGACTTCCTCAAGAACATGATAAAGATGCTTTGTCCCTGCCAGAAACATTTTCATTTCCTGAAGATCCTTAAGAATATCATAGTATTTATCAATCTTGACAAAAAGCGGGGCGCTTCCTTTGACCGGCGGAGCAACTGCATCGTCTTCTGTGCGAACAGGCTCATGAGCAGCTGCGCGGCGATTCTCCTCTTTAGCAAAATTTTCGCGCCCATAATATTTTTGAACAGAAGGATTATCCTGGGAAAGAGCGTCTTTTATTTCCTGCATCTCGCTCTTTTTCTGAAATATCATATAATACTACTAGAACAGCCACTTAAATATCTATCCCACTACAATCGGCTTTGAATTTAGATACGCGCCTCTGCGGGATCTTCGCTGGAGAATCTCTGCTTCTTCGGATGCTGAAAATCAAAATCTTCAGATGATTCAAGGGTTCAAATCATGATGCCAAACCGGGATTTGAATTTTTTCTTGGATGCGCCTGCCGGCATTCGCAAGGAGGACATTCTTCCTCCGGCGCAGTGAAGACTTCGTCTTCCCTATGAACCTTCGGTTCTGTTGAAGTGGCGTCTTCAACATCCAGGAGAAGCGAAGCTTGTCCTTGGAAAATCCCAGTATGCGCCTGCCGGGATTTGAACCCGGGTATGCCGTCCGAACCGTTATCGATCCGAAACTCGACCTTGGCAAGGTCGTATCCTGCCACTAGACTACAAGCGCTTTGCAACCGAGCTTCTGACATTAATTCTTATTATCAGTCTGCCTAAAGACATATTTTGCTGCGTAATGCCTCCACTATAATAAGAAACGAAAACTTTAAAGAATAAAATTAAAGAGAAAATAAAAGGGAAAAACTCATACCTTCATCTTCTTGACGTATCTTCTGGACACGTCAGACAATGCGTCTTTCAGACCGAGGCCCATCGCAACTGCAATACCAGCGCCCATCGAGGCGATTATTATCAGCAGTATCTGGCTTATCAGTGTTGCGGGTATCTGGAGTATCGGCAAAGCGACGGCAATAGCCACGTACATGATGAAGAAGAACGTTATTTTGCCTATCAACAACGAATAGGACTTTCCAACCTTCTTCAGCTGGTCCTTGACGAACTCAGCAAGTACGTAGCCCACGACCATCACTGTCGTAGCTCCGACAACGTTGGGCAGGAAGTGCAGGATTTGGGTAAGCCACGCGGAAAGTGAGGGTATGCGCAGCGTGTCTACAGCCGCTACAATAAAGGCCACATATATCCACCATCGTGTTATGAGAGCGAATAGGTTGGATATGCTTATCACAGGCCTTTCTGTTTCTGTCAGATAGTAGTCCAGCTTTACCTTGCTTAAGACTTCCTTAACGACTCTGCCTACAACCTTACCTACAACCAAACCTATCACGAGCAGTACTATTGCTCCAACAAGGTTCGGCACAAAGGTTATGGTTTCTGTGGCCAAGTCTGTCAGAACGCTTCCTATGCTTTGAAATGCCATTTATGCGTTCACCTAAGTAACTTTATGGTAGCCCGTTTATAAAGATTTTTTGAAGAAGAAAAACGCCGGCGGCAGGATTTTCACTGAAGCAGATACTGCATCAGATTTGAACCTGCAAGAGTCAGAGACTCACCAGCTCTCAAGGCTGGCGCAATGCCAAGTTATGCGACGCCGGCATGTGAATAATTAGATGTATTATGTTCTTAACTTTGTCAGTTTGCGTTAAGACGCATTGTTGCATAAACTCCGAAGGATTAGGCATGTTGCAGAAATGTTGATTTGGCGGGGCGACTACAAGCGCGGTCACCTATGGGCACACATAACGAAGCTTTTTATTCATGCGTGCCCATATAAACTGCATGTATACTGAGAAGCAGAAAAGAGGACATGGTGCATATTTTTATATTGTTAACAATGTGCGCCAAGGAGGCAGATGGAAAAAGGTGAGGATTTATCTTGGAAAAGATCTCACAAAGAAAGAAATTGAAAAACGCATGAAGGCAAAAAAATCAGAATTAACCGCAAAAGTCAACGAAGCAAAGATGCAGTCAGATCCGCTTTTCGGACTCATTTCAGAAGACCAGAAAAAACGCTTGAACCAGATCAAGGAATCTTACCTGAAAAACAAGCCGAAAGTGACTAATAGCGTTTACGAAAACTACTATGAGCATTTTGTCACGGAGTTCACTTACGACACTAACGCCATAGAGGGCTCTACGATCACCCTCCAGGAAACCGGAATGATACTTTTTGACAAGGTAGTTCCTAAAGGAAAAACCCTGAGGGAAATAAGCGAGGTCCAGAACCACAAAGACGCTTTCGACTACATGCTTTCATACAAAGGTGACATAAACAGGGCTTTTGTTCTGAAGCTTCACAAACTCCTAATGCATAATATTCTATGGAAGCATTCAGGCAGATTCAGGGACATTCAGGTTTATGTAAGGGGGGCCAGCTTCACTCCGCCGCCCCCAGGCGAAGTACAGAAACAGTTCAAGCATCTGATGTTATGGTACAGGTCAAACAAGAAAAAATATCATCCGGTCGTTATAGCCGCCTATTTCCATCACGTCTTTGAATCGATACACCCATTCCGGGACGGCAATGGTCGTGTTGGCAGGCTCCTGCTTAATTTCACCCTGCGGAAGAGCGGCCTGCCCATGATAAACATAAAGAGCAGGGAAAGGGCGACGTATTATGCCACTCTGGAGGCCGGCAACAAGTCCGACCTAAGGCCAATGACAAACATGATAATCAAGTACCTCGAAGAAACTCGAGCCGGCGGGATATAAATCCTATCAACAAATCCGCAACACTGGCTCCAATTTTAGGTAAATTTGGCGGAAACCGGTCGTTTCTTGCCATTATAGGCAGATGGGATTTTTGGCTAAAATGCGCAACCGGAGGGCTGTTAAATGCATATAAATGAGGGATTTATGAAAATAAGACGCCGGCGGCAGGATTTGAACCTGCAAGTCCAGAGGACACTGGTTATCCCGTTAATTCGAGACCAGCGCAATTTCCCGATGCCATGCTTAATTTTCAAAAAGCGCGGAGTTGCCAGGTTATGCGACGCCGGCACAGAAAAGATATAGCATTCAACGTTTAATACTGTAATGAAAGCCTGATTTACGTAGTTTAATAAAAGCTTCTTTCCGATTCAGAAAGCTTTTCAGGACCGATAGGTTTTATAATCTTTGCATTTATTTCAGTTCTATGTTTGAGGACCGCGACGAAAGAACTGAAAAACGAATAAGAGCGATGGAAGAAAAACTGAATAAAGTCAGTTCCTCAGTTGCGGTATTGGCAGATGTAGTGAAGCAACTTGGAGAAGAAAGGAAAACGCTCATGAGCGAAAGGGAAACCCTGCTGGAATCCAGCCGTAAGCTGCTTGCTTTGGTGCCTAAGGAAAATAAACTTCACAAGGACGTGTTCCGTAGGTTCATAGTGCCTTTCATGAAGGACAATGCCGAGATAGTAAAGATGTCTTCGGACAAAAATGTCAGCATGCTTTTTGATGAAATAGTTGACAAGGGGGAAGTCAACGTGAAAGAAATGTCAAGAAAACTTCACGTGCATGAATTGCAGATAGAGGAGTGGGGAAGATTCCTTGAAAAGAACGGGCTTGCGGCAGTGAAAAGCGAAAAAGGAAGAGCAATATCCATCGGGAGATCATTCTAAGCAGTGGATTTTTAAACTCCAGTCCGCATTATTTCTCATGCAGCCGTTCTGCGAATACATGGTACGGGAAATTTTTCCCTCCTTAAGAGCCATGATTGCAAAGGACCTTATTGCTGATTATGGCATGAGCCAGGGTGAAGCGGCATCTTTGATAGGCATAACGCAGCCTGCAGTTTCACAGTACATGAGAAGCCTGCGAGGTAGAGGCATACTACAGGAAGAACCTGTAAGGCAAGCAATAAAGGAAATATCCCGCGCACTTCACGCCAAAGTCATCGGCAAAGACGATCTCCCTGCCAAATTCTGCGAAATCTGCAATATGCTTTCCAAAAATCCTATTTCTTTTTCAGCAATCCGCCAATGACGCCTGCCGCTGCGATGGCAAAGCCTGCTACCAGGACTATCAAAAAATTGGATGCGAAAGTCTTTACCATGGTGGTTTCCAAGCCGCCTGCAATATTAGGCATATAAAGAAGCGGGAAGTACATTACGCCGACCGAAATTACAGCGATTCCAAACCAAGTCAATCTGCCAAATCCTTTGAGTGATGCCATGAGCACCGCGCCAAAAATAACGCTCAATGCCAAAAAGATGTAGGATAAATTCTTTATGACGCCGTTGCCCTGCGCTGTTGCGATTATTCCGGGAATGAATTTCACGCAATCGATAAAACTGCAGTCATATTTTTTTGCGTATTGCGCATCAAATATGGCGCCTGCCACATCTTCAGCGGTTTTTGATTTCCGCATCTCTTCACATTTCACGGGAAGATATTCCCCACCAATATCAACTTGGAGGGTTTCTTTCCCGCTGCACTGGGCGATGAATGCGGCAACTAAGCTGGCATCATCGACATCTTCAGGCACTTGAGACGAGATAACTTCTATGAAGATATCCTTGAGGGCCCCGCCTTCCATTATTTGTGAAAGCGAAAGTGCAATCACGAAAAGTGTCAGTATGAGCGGGAACAGAAGTCCGCCTATGGCCTTGCCTGCATGCCTGAAGTTCATTGCTTGCCACCGAATTGATAGCGGGCACTTTCTTTTTTCTTCCTCTGGATATCGCTCATTATCTTGGATATCTGCGAGGTTTCAGACGGAACAAAGCCCTTGCCTGGTCGGAATCCGCTGCTGTCTTTGTCATCTTTCCACGGCAAGTTCTTGCCAGAGGAAAATTTGGATGGCATGAGCATATAGGCAACCACTCCCAGAGCTATCAGGACTATGACTATAATTATGATAATAACCGTGTTAGAGCTTTGTGCCGCCTTGGCAGCTTCTATTTTCTGCGTGAGCTCTGCACTCAACGAATCTATTGCATCCATTGTCGTAGAGGCCGCAAAATAATCCGAAGACGATATAGAAGTATTCGCCTGCAATATCTTTGCCCTTATGTCCGCAAAAAGAGCCTCTATCTCGGTGCTGTTGATCCCGGCATTCCTTAATTCTGTAAGATTCTTTTCCAGCTCCAGAAGTATTGCGCCCAGGCCATCATAACGCGGGATTATTACGTTCTGCACCGTTTGGGTGCTTGGAAGCACCTTGAGTTTAAAGATATCCGAAGCTTCCGCTTGATCTGACTTGGCAGTAAGCGTGACATCGTACTCCTTAACGGTCGCATTCTCAGGTATTACGAAACTCAAAGTGAAAGAAACGGACGAGCTGACGTTTATTGTAGTAAACGATGCCGGTGATATAATGACCCATGCATCAGGAATGCCTGCCACAATAAGCTTGGTATTATTGACTTTCGCGTCCCCGTTATTCTTCACAGTCAATGATTTCAATGCAGAGCTATTTTGAATCAGACTAAAGTCATCAATTGATGATGTTATTGAAAGCGAATATTTGACTGTTGTAGTCGTGCTGTTGCTGTTGCTTGAAGTGCTGGTACTCGTACTGGTATCTGTGCTTGAGCTTGCACATGCTCCTGCCGAGCAGCCGTTGCTGCACTCACTGGCGGCCCATGTTCCGGAACTGCAACTCCATTTATGAGTATCATTCTTGCACGATGGGCCGCTCGAACCTGTAGCATACCACGTTCCGCCCTGATAGCATGCGGTATTGACTGTAGGCCTGCAGGAGCCGTTTGACGTGCTGCCTGCAACGAAGAAGCATTGATACGTCCCGCAGCCGCTGGGCGGGTATCCATAATTCTGCGTGCAGTTTCCTGCGGAATAAGCAAAGAACCCCGTTACTATTGGCTGGGGCAGAGACGTATTTATGTCGCCGGATGTGTCTGCAAATGCCGGCAACAAAAAGATGGAAAAAGCTAACAAAAAGGCTGCTAAATATTTCATTTTTTATACCTCAAGGGTCTGTCCTGAACAGCATGAAATACGTGGACCACCACGTTGAAGATACCGGGGTGCCTGCAGGCAGTATCATCTTTAGCGCAATGCGCTGCTGTGAGGTGGAAACCAATGTCATGGGAAGATATCTTGATAATACATAGGAATTCGTTATATTTGCGCTCTTAGTGCCGTCTGCATCCAGGCGCACTTCTGCATAGCTCGTATTGGTCGTATTCACGTTTATTGTTTGGCTCGCGTTGTTTGTCCAATCCAGCATCCTGAACATGAATCCTCCGCTGATATTGGCCGAAAAGTTAAGCGTGAAATTGAATTCCCAGTAATCCGTGCCATTGGGCAGCGCTGTCAGCTTTGATCCGACTATGCTATGGATTGTGATTATGGGCGACACCGAAACGCCCGTATTATTATCATTGGCCGTTGTGTTCAATCTGTAATCCTTCAATGTCGTGTTCAAGGTCAGATTGCCTGTCGCAACTGAAGAATTAACCGTGAAATTGATTATTATGCTAGAACCGGCGGCAGTAGTGAAGGTTATATTGATTTTGCTGCTTACATTGCTGCTTGTGACGTCTGTAGAAACAACAGAACCGTCTTTCTTAATCTGCTGTATGGAAATGTTTGTGTACTCCACCGGAAGTGTGATGGTGACATTGCCTATGTCGTCCCTGCCCGTGACGTTTATTGTATAAATCATCGTCTGATTGATTGTGAAAGTATCCACATATCGTGGGCTGACGCTTGCTGATGCATGGATATCCGCTATGCGCGAGAAATTGGAATATGCATGCGTATATCCTCGGTTGCTTCCTACGGTTATATTGATGTTGCCCGCCGTAACTATAGAGCTATTGGCCGATATATTCACGCCAGTAGCGTTGTCTAATGCTCCGGCGGAGGATATGTTGAGCGATATTATAAAGCTTGAATTCCCGTGAGAAGAATTGACAACAAACCCGTTAGTTCTTATGAAAAATATTGTGAAATTCGAGGCGCTGGAATTTGTTGTATTAGAAGCTATGACATCGCCTGAGGCGTTGATTATTTCCACCGCAGTTATATTGCTTATATTGAATCCGAAAGAAGAGTTAATTATAGTCACGTTTATATAAGTTACATTTACGATAGAACTCGCCACACCTATATCCCCGGTTATGTTAAAGGTAAGGTTAAGCATTGCTGTCCTGTCTATTGTGTTGATGAACGCAGGAGCGATGTCAGTGCCGTTTACAGTAAGATTCACATTTGCATAAACAGGAACAGCGAGAAAGAAAAAACCAAGAAGTGGCAATAAAAACTTATTCATCGGGAAACCTCTGTAATTATTATATCAATGACCATGTCGCCGGAAATATTTATAGGTTACTGGATGCGTCTTTGCGCAAAAGCAGATAATAAAAAATGGCAACTTGCCGGATATTGGATTTGATATCCGAATACTTAAACGCCCGCGACGCGATTTGAACGCGCGACCCCTTCCTCACTCCAGGAATCTTCATCGCCTTGCGGCTCAGGTCACCTCTAGGAGGGAAGTGCTCTGTCCAAGCTGAGCTACGCGAGCTTGCTGAAATAAATCTCAAAGAAACCTTTAAACATCGAATTCCGCCGTATTAACACGGCGGATGAAACAACGGGAATTCGATGTGCAAATCCACCGCTTTCAAGCGGTGGGTTTTAAAGAGCTACACGAATGTAGTGAGGCTTCCCTTGACCAATGCCTTCATTAGTTCCTTGCCCGTGTCGCTTGTTTTCGAAACCCGGACGCTTCCTCCTTTCCCTATGGTCGCCGAGAACAGATACTCGCCGTCAACGTGAAAATTCGCTACATGGCCCTGAAGCCGCTCGTTAAAGTTAAAGAGTATGTATCCGCCCGATTCGTCGTAGACAAACTTGGCTTCCTTGCCCATAGTGGCGACTCTTGGAGAAACGTCTATCCTCAAGCCAAGTTTTTCTTCAAGTTCCTTGATGTTGCGGCCTTCTTTGCCGATTATTCTTGCCATCACATCGTTCTCTACGTATGCCGTTATGCTGTTGTCAGAAAGGAATTCGACTTCTGCGTTCCTGTCGTATTTGCGCAATTCTGCAAGAATTTGTTTCTTAGCCAATTCTTGCACTGCAGAAGTTGCCTCTTCCTTGACAGGTATTATGACGTTCTCTTCACCGTAACTGTATATTTCATATTCAAGGGCATTGCTTTCAAAGTCGCGTACTTCCACTATCGGCCTTGCCAAATCGGCTTCCGTCATGCCGGTAGGCGTCCTGACTATGAGTGAGAGGGTATATATCTTGCCTACCTTGCCGTCCTTGATATACACGACCGTATCTACGATATGCGGTATCATGCCCATTTCAACCCTGCCAATGAAACGCTGAACCGAGCTTACCGGATCTGTTGCATGCACAACGCCTATCATGCCTATGCCTGCAAGGCGCATGTCCGAAAAAACATGGAAGTCGTTGGTCTTGCGGACTTCATCAAAGATTACATAATCCGGACGAACAAGCAGAAGCATGTCTGCCGTATTCTCAAAGCTTCCTTTCAATTTTGTGTACTGCGTTATTTCCGGTCTCACCTGAAGATCACGCGGCGATTCCATGGTCTTTACTATCTTGCTTTTGCTTTCGTAGAACTCCGCCAATGACGCGGCGAAAGTGCTTTTTCCCGATCCTGGGGGGCCGGAGAGCAGTATACCTTCGGCTTTGCCTTCGAGGCGCTTCTTCAGTTTCTCAGAAAGCTTGTAATCGTCAAGCGTAAGCTTCGCTGTTGGCCTTACAACCGAGATTTCTATGCCGTCAGAATACGGCGGCCTTGCTATTGCAATACGCATATTGCCCATCTGAACTACGCTGGCTGTATGACCGTCCACTTCAAGGAACGAATCCTCCTCGTACCGGCATGCATCCATGACCTCTTTTATTATAGATTCCATTTGCTCTTCTGTAAGAAGATCGTCTGATATTTTCACAAGCTTCATTTCGCCAGGTCTTCCCCGCTTGGCCATAGGCGCGCATTTTTCCTTGAGATGCAAGCTCATTGTATCGTCTGTGAGCATCTTTGCAAGAACCGTCTCCTTTTTCTGGTAAGGCTCAAAGAATACCGAAACTACACCTTCGGCTTCAGCGACCAGATGCTGGACACGATCAGAAGTGTAAAGAACCGCTTTTTCCTGTTTGGCGACGTCAACTATGAGTCCGTCTATCCTGCCGTACTTGGCAAGCTGGATTTCTTCCATTGTCTGGCGTCTGCCTGTTCTTATGACAGTAAGCTTCTTTTCTTCCTCAAGGGCGCGGATTTCCTTCAGTTCCCTCAGACCCTTGAAGCCGATCTCGCGGCCGCGGGATGCCTGGGAGCGGAGCTCCTCTACAACGAATTCTGGAATTATAATCTCTATCCCTTTCAATTCGCCTTTCTTCACCAGATCCGACAGTATGCCGGATATTATCACGCTGGTATCGGGTACAATCTTCTGTACGTTCTGCGCGCTGTGCGCATTCTTTTCTTTCATTTATTTCACCTATTCTATGCTTTTGTTTTATATTCTAACTCTATGTTTTATTTTGTGTTCTAACCTAACCGGCTTTCGCCGGCAGAAGTAAGAGCCTATGACTGATTACTATCGAAATTCTTATAAAGCTTATTGAATGCCGACATAGGCCATACTCATGAGAACCCATGGCAATTGAGATAACCTATCATATTTATTGAAATCTATTGGTCAGAGCACGGAAAAATGTTTATTGCATAAAAACGATAATTAAATTATGAAATGTTCCAACTGCAAGTCCGGAAAAGTGATTTACAGCAGTTTTGAAGCATACTGCATGAAATGTGGTATCGTCCTTGAGGAAGCGAGGGTCATGGCTGGATATTAAACTGGAACGGGCACCATAAATAACGTATTATTACGATAGTCGGTTTGCGGGAAATATTAATCATTTCTTTACTATCTGCTTTAGCTGATCTATATCGGCCGTGAAGATCATGTTCCCGCATTTCATGCAGGCAAACACTTTGATGTCTGTGGATTTTCTCAATATAGACTTTCCTCAGAAGGATAGTATGAAAACCAGTCGGGCTTTCCGATAACATCCGTGTTCCCTACGCTGAATTTCGTACTGCTGTACAGCGGACATTTTGATTGCATTCTATGAGAATGCAACCTCGATGTATTATCTTTATATATAGAATATTACCATGTAAGAGAATGAGCCTTCTTGAAGGTTTAGCATTATTATTCGGCGTGTTTTTTCTGTTAGCTATGATTCTCGGTTTCGCCTCTCTTGCATTTACCGTATGGATGCTCATTGACTGCATACAGCGCGACTTCAAGGATAAGCTGCTTTGGATAATCATAATATTCATAGGCGGCCCTATAGGCGCACTCGTATATTATTTTGCCGTCCGCAAGAAGATGATGGGCAAAAGCAGAAAAAGCACGGACCGCAAAAAATCAAGCCGATAGCGTTTTCGCGATTTCCTTCGCCTTCAAGCCAACTTGAATTTCTTTCCCGCTTTTCATGTCACGAAGCATGGCCCTGCCGGAAGAAAGCTCTTTGTCGCCTATGACAAGTGTGTATTTCACGCCTTTTTTGTTTGCATAATCAAGCTGCTTGGAGAGAGGACGACCCATCAGGTCAGTTTCGGCAACGATACCCGCTACGCGCAATTCCTGCGCTAATTCACGAGCCTTTTCTTTAGCAGGTTCGCTTAGAGAAATTATGAAAAGTCCTTTCGGCTCACTGAGTGCAGTATTACTCATTCCTGCTATCACGCGGTCGATGCCAAGTCCAAAACCTGTCGCAGGCGTAGGCTCGCCTCCGTATTTTTCTATGAGACGATCATACCGGCCGCCTCCAAGCACAGAGCCAAGAGACTCCGCGCCCTTTATGCGTATTTCGAATATGAAGCCCGTATAATAATCAAGACCACGTGCTATTGAAAAATCCTGTTTCACGAATTTGCGGTATGCCTGCGGCAACAATGCTATTATGCCATCTAATTCAGGCTCTCCTGAAGAAGAGCGCACGGCCTTCATGACGATATCGATCTGCTTTGCATTGGCAAAAGAAGAAAGCTCTTTTCTTACCTCAGATTCGCCTTTCTTTTCAAGCTTGTCTATTGCCCTGAATAAGGCGTCCTTCTCTTTGATGCCGGCTTTCTCAGCCATAGAATCCATGATTTTGCGGCTGTTTATCCGGACATCTATATCCTTTACCCCCAGCGAAAGCAGGCAATCTATCGCAACGCCAAGGATTTCAGAATCTGCTTCAGCCGAAGGCGAGCCTATAATCTCGGCATCGCATTGAGAGAATTCACGCCATCTCCCTTTGGAAATATCCTCGTAACGCCAGACTTTATTAATATAATACCATTTGACAGGCTTTGAGAATTTCTGAGAAAGGAAAAGCCGAACTATAGGAACAGTAAGATCATAACGAAGCCCAAGCTTGCGCTTCGATTTGTCTTCAAAGCGGTATATGTCCTTGACGGCCTCTTCGCCTAACGAGCCTTTGGCCGTAAGCATTTCCAGACTTTCAAAAACAGGGGTATCCACTTCCCCAAATCCATATTTTTCAAAGACAGCGCGGCACGTATCAAAAGCTTTCCTTCTCTTTGCCATCTCCTCAGGCAAGAAATCCCTCGTGCCTTTCGGCGGCTGGAATGTCATGGCATACACAATCATTATAAATTAAGCATAATCACGTTCAGACCGTTTATCCGTTCATAATGTGCGTCGCCTGTGACGAGCGTGGCGCCGTGTCTCATAGATATTGATGCGGTAACCAAATCCATTATCGGCACGACTCTGCCTTCTTTTTCCAATTTCCATTTCAGCTTAGCGAATTCAGAAGCCGACGGCCTGTCAAAATCCAGTACCCTATATCGATTCAGGGATGCAACAGTGAGGTCCTGCTTTTCTTTGCTCAAGTTCATGAGGCCAAACGAGAATTCCGCATATACCGCAGATGTGATGGAAATATCTTCCGGGTGCTCCTTCCTCATTTTGCTTATCCTTTCTATAACCTTTGCGTTATTCCTTTCCAGCTCTATCAGGGCATCGGTATCAAGCACGATCATTGTATCACCGCTATTCAAAATCGTATCCTTTTTCAAATATCTTCAGCGCTTCCTTCATTTTTTTTGCATCCTTTTCGGTAAGCACTTTGCGCTTTGACAAATTATCCCAATTGCCGGTTTTTCTTTCCATTTTTATATGCTCCTCAACAAGATACCCGAAAAATTCCCCGACTTTAAGGCCGTGCATGGCAGCCTCGGCACGGAAGACTTTCCATTCTTCTTCTTTGACGTCCTTTACCAGTTTCTCCATAAAGTATAACTTGTATATACTAATTTATAAGCTTTATGTGGTGGGGGGCATCCCATTATTGCTCATCCTTATCTCGGCGGATTTATGGTTGACGACCTTTTCGCGGCCGAAGTGCCATACTATCACTTCTTTTTAGCTAACTCTATCAGATTATAAATTCTTTCTGCCGGGCGGCGGGAATACCCATCATTCCCGAATAATTTCTCATATGCGTCCGACAGCTTAAAGGCATAACCGAAAGACGGATTGCCATCAAATGCCTTTCTTTGCAATGATGACATATCATCTGAAAATAGTATCCTTTCTGTTTGCGCGGGTTTGCCTATATAAGGCATTCCTATTTTCACTTCCCCGTCTTCAGTTGCGCTTGGCTGCGGCGTGCGGATTATGCCAATGCCGGATTCTTCTATGAATCTATCGTACAATTCTTCGGAAGGCGGACCGATTTTCCAGTCTACGCCATATCTTTTCCTCAACCACAACGCTTCCGCCACCTCTACGGGCACGTATAGGCTTCCGGTATAAAGGTTATCAAAACTACGACCCAACGATTTTCCCATATTGCCGGCAATTTCTCGCGGAAAATCCCCTAATCTAATGCCTCTTTTGCAAAGATCCTCAGGCAGGCGACCCACAATTCCATCCTCCAGAAGGCATCTTACAATCTCCCAATATCCTCTCTCCTTCCAAAAATCATAGGTTGTCAGCACAGTACCGGATATCGCAAGATTTATCATCACATTGGAAAGAAGAACTTGTTTGCCCGCATCAAGCGATGCCCTCCGCTCGGCTTGCTTTGCCGCTTCCTTTGGCGATCTCGCGTTCAGACAATTGTAGACGCCGGCTATGTATGGATAAAAAAGTGCGCCGGTATTCCGCTGGACATGTGCGGCTGCGAGGAAACCATCCAATTGGTCTATAGGTTCAAGGCTGGCATTGGCGCTCACGTTCAGTCCGTAATAGAGATTATTGCCCGAATATTCTCTCGGTTCCCTTGTTTCTTCTATTATGAAGAAATCCGCCTTCTTTCATGATATGTCGCCCCTTGATTTCAAAACGCATCTTTCTGCAAGCACCTGAAGCGTGTCTATCGTGCGCAATTCCATGTCTTCTTGCGACACGAGCAGCGGAAGCTCCGTGCATCCCAGAATAACTGCATCGCATCCCTCTTTTGCGAACTGTGTTGATAACGCTTTCAGGTATTCCCGATCTTCGATTACTTTTCGGCCTGCCAGCACGTTGAGAATTACGTTATCCGCCCTTTCCTGCGGCTGCTCCGAAAGCACACGTATTTCTATCCCGCTTGCAAAAGCCGAATATAATCCTCTCCTTGCGGTTCTGCCCGTGGAAATAAGGCCTGCCGTTTTAACTCCCAAGCGCTTGCATTCACGAAGAGCCTCTTCAATTATGTTCACAACCGGTAATTTTGTGCTTGACGAGTCTATGTAATCAAACGCCGTATTGCACGGCACGGCGATAAAGTCGGAGCCTGCGCCCTTGAGTTTACGGAGAGCCGCATTGATAAGCTCCCGTATCGCATCCCTGTCCTCCTCGTCTCCCAAAATGTCAGGGAGCGGCAGATTGTATATGAACATTTCTGGAAAATCTGAGTCCTTTATGGCGCCGTATTTGAACTGGCACACATTTACTATGCGCTTGTAAAGTTCCGCCGTGGCCTCCGGCCCCATGCCGCCCAATATCCCTATGGGTTTCCAAAGAACGCTGTTGGTTTTCATGCGTTCCCGCGCTCCACGATTTTGACATATATACCTTTGGCAAGCCCCAAGCTGCGCCGTATGTCAGAAGGCACGAAAACGCGGCGCCTTGAATCCACACGATAGCGGCCGCCGCGGAAAATGCAAACCGTGCGCTTCTTCACGTCAGCGGAAAATCGGATTGTTTCGCCTGAAACAAAGACTCTCGGGAGGCGGATGCGCCCCCTGTCATCAAGCTTTGCATAGAAAAATCTGGATGAATCTGCCGTTAACGTATTATTCTTACTGCATATGAAGGCACTCGCCCGTGAAGATATTCACCCATCTTTTCCACCTTTCTTTGATTGAAAAAAATACTACTTAAGCGTTTTGTGGGCAAAGTGGTTGTGTATCGATATCTGAATCCAATATACGGCGTATCATACAGCATTAGCGAGATTTCGAGCATCACTGTTCGCATAAAAATTACTCTTAACCCCCGGATTAGTGTCGACATCAAAAAGAGTCTTAGCGACGTAATCCAGAGCCTTTCTTATATCAGGATTATGCAACTGGTCTCTTGATACGCGTATTGTGCCATCGGGCCTTGCATATATTGTTGCTAGCTGCGGAAGGCGCCTGCGAAGTTCATATAGCGGCTCCTCCACTTCGTTAACTTTTCTGCCACCAAGCTCGACGCCAAGAAAGCATCTCGGCGGTGATAGTTCAACTAGCACTTTCTCGGTGTTGCCTGTTTCATGTATATAATAATCTCCGGGTGGAACACCTTTAGGGTTTGGATGATCGGGATCTACATGAAGTTCGCTTAGCGTGCCTCTGCGGATGATATCGTATCCAGAATCCCCTTCCGATTTTACCGCAATTTCGGCTACTTCCTGCCCGCCGTCACTATCGGGCTGATGAACCCGTATATCGCAATCAAGACCTGCCTCTTTTATTCCGCTTACCAATGAATCAAACCTGTCGAGATTGAATCCAAAATAACTTCCACCGTAATTCCCGTGCCTCACAGGCCGTCTGAGAGGCGAACCTGCACGGAACTGTATTGCAATCTCCTCGCCCCCGTTGTACAGACATTCGACGTGTTCAACATCAAGTATCTTGAAAATCTCTGCCAATTGCTTGTTTCTTTCGGCAAGTTTTGCATCCCTGTTCTCGTTAAGCGTCAATGGTGAATAACCTATCTCGCTGAGCCCTTCAAGCCTTGTAAGCGACCCTGGGAACCTTTTGACTACTTCATCAAAATACATGACCATTTTTCTTACCTCCGCGCCGCATGAATATTACAGAAACGCGATACAGACGATGATCAGGCAAGCAGCGTTACGAAGCCACGAAAATACCGCCAAGGATTATGAGAATAAAGAAATATTACGCATCCAATCTTTTTATGGGAATGCATGCCTGAACAGATAAATAAGAAAAGGGCCGTGGCCGAGATTCGAACTCGGGTCGGGAGCTTTCCGTAAGCGCCAAAGCGCTTTCCACAGGCTCCAATGCTGCCACTGCACCACCACAGCCATAACCAAGTCATCGCCGGATAAAGGCACGTGAAGCGCCTTAAATCGGCTCATAATGGCTAACCTTAACTTAACCCAGCAGGATTTAAAAATCCACTCTTTCCAAGCCTGCGGATTTCCACATCAATTCTATGGCATTATATGACAAATATCAATAGAATTCGAGGCTTAGCGTCTTCTCCCTATCTTTTCGGCCAATGCATTCGTCCGTTTTTCTTGCCAGAGACATCTTGCCGAGTTTTTTTCATCGCTTGGTCGCCGAAAAGCGTGTATACGACTTCATCTATAACTTCTCTTGGTTTCTGCAGATGCAGCGCAGATAACGGAATTACCACAAGCCCGTCGGCCCTTATCATACCTTCGAAATTGCCTTGCCGATAGGCAATAATCGCACTGTCCGCATTCGGCCCGTAATTCCTTCCATTGACTTGAACTTCATATCCATTCTTGCGCAATTTATCTAAAAGCTCCTTTTGAAAAGTCGGTAATTCAAGATCGCGCCCGATATACCTAGGGACCCTCCTATAAGCAGGGTTTTCATTGCTGAACTGAGTCCATATAACCGGCTCCTCCTGATGATGCCAATAACTGTTATTACCGGGATCTATTCCGCCATTTGTCAAGCCGATTGTTTGCGCGACAGATTTTATTCTGGCACTATAAGTAGCACCACTGTTGTGCCCAGCCTGTTCAGGAAAAAATCCCCCTTTGCGCAGGGCTTCTTCAAGATAATCAAATTTAGTTACCACAGCTCATCGACTCTTGCGATAATTACAGATGAAAAATTAAAATAGATTGGTTATTTCCGCTTCTTCTTTATAATTGCAACATCCCCAAGAGTTATTTCATTCGGCGCCTGCTTTTGCACAACAGCATCCGCAGAGAAGCCCAGTAACTTTATTCCTAGAGCCTTTTCCAGCTTCCGTGCTGTCACGTTGTCAGGCCGCATGCCGTTCTCTATCCGGGCAAGTATGCTTTCCTTGACTGCGAGCTTTTCTGCGAGCATCTTTCTCTCAATTCCTACTTTGCCTCGAGCCTGCTTTATCATGGCCGAAAAGTCCGGATTTATCGTGCTCTCTGATATTTCTGGCGCCTGTCTGATCTGAAGCTGCTTTATCTCGGTCCCGTGACCCACACAATTGGCGCATACATCAAGCGGTACCCCTTCAATCACCGCTTTAGTTACTGCCTTGCCGCCGCAAATTTCGCAATGCATTTTCCCACCGTTTCCCATTTTTATTTTATATATTTTTCTAAAAATACTATTTTTATGGAAGCTAAACTTTCTGTACATACCAAGTTTAGCATACGCCAGATTATCACGATTATTGGCCTGATTATTTAAGGCCTTTCGATCTCTTCTCTCCGTAAAAAACTTTACAAATCTTTTGCAACGCCATTGAGAACATAACACGGAGAGGAGGGAATGCAGAATAAAAAAGGAGGTAATGAATATGGTACATAGCTATAAATGGGATGTGCGGCAACCGCAAAATGAAATTTCCAAGCTCAATGTCGGGAAAGTGTTTGATATGAGCGGCTATTTAGGAAGATTTAGCATATATAATGATGCTAGCGGGAATATGTTCATGAGATGCAATAACTATTTTTTCCCTGTCGAAAATAATCCTCAAAGATCTGGCACATATCTTCTTGAAGCGGATCGACCTAATCACCATGAACGACGAGAGCGTGAAATGGCATATAAACGAAGACCAGAAAACCGGCCAAACTCTATCAGATAATGAAGATGATTTTTGCTTTTAAATTTTCCATATAAGCTAATAGTGACAGAGATGAACCCGCAGAAAGAACAGGAAATACAGGAGTTCTGGAACAAGAACGCTAGCTATCAGAAGGCCAAGGCTTTGCGAAGCAAAGGCAAGAAATTCTATTTTCTTGACGGGCCTCCCTATGCCACAGGCGCGATACACATGGGCACGGCATGGAACAAGGTCCTTAAGGACGCTTACATACGCTACTTTCGCATGCGCGGCTTCAATGTCCGCGACCAGCCAGGCTACGACACGCATGGAATGCCCATAGAAAACAAAGTAGAGAAAGAGCTTGGCTTGACCTCAAAACCGGATATAGAGAAATTGGGCGTTGAGACATTCATCAAGAAGTGCCGCGAGTTCGCAACAAAATACATTGGCGTAATGAATTCACAATTTATTGACCTTGGAGTATGGATGGATTTTTCAAAGCCCTACCTGACTCTGGATAAAGAGTACATAGAAGGAGGCTGGGCAACTTTCAAGACCGGCTTTGAAAAGGGACTGCTTTATCAGGGATTCTATCCCGTCCACGTCTGCCCGCACTGCCAGACGGCAGTTGCCTATAATGAAATAGAATACATGAAGGCGACCGACCCTTCAGTCTACGTGAAATTCAAAGTAAATGGCAAGGCCGAATATCTGGTCATATGGACTACAACACCATGGACGTTGCCGGCCAATGCAGGCGTGATGGTTCATCCTGAAGAAGAATACGCCCGCGTACAGGCTGGCAAGGATATTCTCATAATAGCGAAGCCTCTGGTAAGCAAGGTCATGGAAAAGGCCGGCATAGCCGACTTCAAGATACTGGAAACGTTCAAAGGCAAGAAACTTGAAGGCGTGCAGTACGAGCATCCGTTAAAAGATAAAGTCACGGCCCAGCAGAAAATACAGGGAAGGGTTATACTTTCATCGCATTACGTCACCATGGAAGATGGAACCGGCCTTGTTCACACGGCACCTGGCCACGGAGAAGAGGACTACAAGGCGGGAAAAGAGGCGGGCTTGCCTATAATATCTCCTGTAAATATGGATGGAACATACAACGAGGAGGCAGGCGACTATAAAGGGCTTTTTGTCAAGAAAGCAAACAAGACAATAATAGAAGATCTGAGCAAGAAAGGCGCACTTCTCAAAGAAGAGAGTTATACTCACGACTATCCAAAATGTTGGAGATGCTCTTCGCCGCTTTTGGAGATGGCGGTGAAACAATGGTTCTTCCGTGTCACAGAAATAAGGAAGAAATTGATGGAAGAAAATGAGCAGGTCAATTGGCAGCCGGCGTGGGCCAAGAAGCGCTTCGCCAACTGGCTGGAAAGCCTGAGCGATTGGCCCATTTCCAGGCAGCGCTACTGGGGCATACCGCTCCCGATATGGACGTGCGAATGCGGCGAAACAAAGGTCGTGGGCTCGGCTGACGAACTGCCTGTGAAAATACAAGACCTGCACAGGCCCTATGTTGATGAAATCCTTCTTCCCTGCAAATGCGGCAAGAAAATGAAAAGGATACCCGATGTCTTGGATGTATGGTTCGATTCTGGGCTTGCAGCATGGGCATCTCTGGGCTATCCGAAAAACAAGGAAGAATTCAAGAACTGGTGGCCATGCGACTTCCAGACCGAAGGGCCGGACCAGATACGCGGATGGTGGAACTCGCAGCTCATTACGTCAGTAATCACATTTAACCAAAGACCGTTCAACAACATACTTTTCCACGGTTTCGTTCTTGATGCGCACGGGATAAAGATGTCGAAAAGCAAGGGAAATGTTGTTGATCCGTTTGACGTTGTCAAAAAGCACGGCAGGGACGTTCTGCGCTATTACCTTCTCCATTCACCGCCTTGGGATGACTTCTACTTCAAATGGCTTGATGTTGATGAGATAGCCAAATCCTTCATAGTCATAGAGAACACGTTTAATTTCCTCAAGACATATGTGCCGGATGCTAACCACGTGACCCTGAAGAAAGCAGAAGACAGGTGGATAATATCGCGTCTCAATACAATAATCAGGGAATACAACCGCGCGTTCTCGGCATACGAAGGGCACAAGGCGATAGAGTCCCTGCACGATTTCCTGCTTAACGATTTTTCAAGATGGTACATAAAATTGGTCCGTGAAAGGACATGGCCTGCATATGAAGGCAGCGACAAGAAAGAGGCATTTTATGCGCTATATGAAGTTGCAAGAAAGAGCGCGATATTGCTTGCGCCTGTCTGCCCGTTCATTGCAGAGAAGGCATATCAGGACGTCCTGAAGCCGCTAGGCTCGGCCAAGGAGTCCGTCCATCATGAGGACATGCCTGAAGCGGATGAAAAGCTGATAGATGAGAAACTTGAACTCGACATGCAAATCGCGAAAGGCATAGTGGAAACGGCAAGCTTCATACGCCAAGAAAACAAAATCAAACTCAGATGGCCGCTTGCAGCGCTGGCACTGGAGAATATAGAAATCTCAAAAGACATCTATCCTGTCATAGAAGGCATGAGCAATGTCAAGGCCGTAACAAAGACGGCTGAAGGATACGCAAAGAAGCCGCTAGGAGAGGGATTCGTAAGCCTTGACGTTAATCTTACCGAAGAACTGAAAGCCGAAGCGCTTTACCGCGAGGTTGTGAGAAAGATACAACAAATGCGCAAGAATTTGGGCATGAAGGTCGAAGATCATATAATTCTTTCCGTGTCCCGATCGGCGCTCAAGGCGTTCGAAGATCAGCTGAAAAGACAGGTAGGCGCGAAGAAAATAAACTACTCGACTGAAGAAGGGGACGAAGTTGATTTTGAAGGGGAAAAACTGCTGATACACATAAAGAAAGCGTGAGTTTATGGAAACTGAAGCCGCCAGAAACCTCATGAAAACGTATCATATAATTTTTGATGCCGCAGGATGCGACAAAAGAATAGACCGCGAAGATTTTGTATTTCAGCTCTTAATGGAAATACCGAAGCTAATAGGCATGAAGGTTCTCTCCGGTCCGAATATACTGCGCGATCACAATCCGGACAACGCCGGCATAACCGGAATAGAAATAATCAGCTTTTCCCATATCTCCATACACACCTTTGCAGACAGGGGCGAGGCTTACATAGATGTTTTTTCCTGCAGGCCTTTCGATTTCGAGAAAGTCAGGGAATATCTGCATGAAACGCTGGGAGTAGGCAAGGAAAGTGTCGAAACACTTGAAATCAAATATCCGTGGGAAAAATAACCTATATGTGCATATTTAAAGTTTTTAGGTTTGTCACTTGCCAGTGACATGCGGAACCTGTTTAAATGTATTTATTCTCAGATAAATTCATGGCCCGTTATTTTTCGAACGCAGTCAAATTCCTTAAGGACGTGAAAAAGACCGATAGCGTAGTCATTATATTCAATAATGACGCCGATGGCATATCTTCCTGTGCGCTTATTGACATGGTGCTGAAAGAAAAGGGTGTTAAGCCCTACATTATATCCCAACCCATGCCTACAGAGAAAAATCTAATCAGGAAAATACAGACAACTATACCGACCAAGCTGATATTCCTGGATTTAGCCATGGATCAGCAGGAGACTGTGATAAAGAAACTGACGGGAATCTCGGATATACTGATAGTCGACCATCACAGCGTGCACAGTGACCTGAATACGCCTGGAGTTGTGCATTATAACCCCAGATTTGAGGGCAAAGACATATACCAGTCCACTACTTACATAGCCTACAAGATGACTTCCGAAATCAAAGACATGACCAAACATCTCTGGATAGCTGCCGTCGGCATGATAGGCGATTATAATCTTGATTACAGCCAGGACGTAGTCGAGGAAGTGAGGAAGGCGTATCCGGATATCACCGGCAAGAAACCTCTTTACGAATCTTTCCTTGGCAGAATAGCCGACATGATAGCCTCAACAAGGGCGACAAATGCCCTTTCCTGCGAAGAGATGGTAAGCATAATGGAAAAAGCAGAAATTTTGGAAAACTTCAAGGAGACACCCGGAAGCGAGAAGATGCAGGAATCTTACAGGACCATAGAGAACGAAATCATGTCCATAGAACAGGATTTCGGCAGGAATGCGGAAACACATGGCAATCTCATACTTTACAATCTCAAAACAAGATTCAATCTCTGCTCTCCGCTATCTACGCGCCTTAGCGAGAAATTCATGGACAAAATGCTTGTCATATACCAGATATCGGGAGGCAAAGTTCATGCATCTGCAAGAAATCAGGGCAAGAAATTTGATGTCGCATCTACCATGAAGAAGGCGGCCCGCGGTCTCAAAGCTTCGGCAGGAGGCCATCCTGCGGCGGCCGGCGCTACTGTTGCAGAGAAAGAATGGAACGAATTCAAGGAACGCCTCATTGCTGCGATGAAGAAATAATCGCATACGTATCTTTCATGCCATTGCTTGTTCTCAGTCAGAGATACTTCGCTACGATAAGCGCGTGTTTGTCTTCGTACGGTTCCAAATTGACAGTTTCTTCGACAGAGAAGCCCGCTTTTTCAAGCTTTGAGGCCTCCTCCCGGTAAACATCCTTTGGGTTCTTTGTCACGTCTATGCTTTGCGATTTGATTGAAACCATCACATAGCCGCCCTTCTTGAGAAATATTTTTGCGTTCCTTATCGCGATTTCCGTTTCGTCAGGCTGTGCCACGTCTGCGAAGACGACATCGCATGTCTCGATCCAAGAGTATGTTTCTGGCTTTCGTGCATCAGCAAGAATAGGCGCGATATTCTTCCTGAACTTCTGCAATTCCAGAAGGGGTCTGAAGACGCGCTCGGCAAATTCAAGAGCATACACAATGCCGTTGCGTGCTATGTCGCTGACATGAGAAACGGTCGTGCCTGTTGACGCCCCCAGATATAAAACTGAGCTCTGAATGCCTATTGGCATGACTTTCATGCGGTTTGCTATTGCAGCGCCGAGCTTGCTTCTTTCAGGTGTCCATTCCCTGAACTCAACGTCTTTTTTTATCAATTTTTCGCCGTAAACTTTCCTGCCGGGAGCAAAATTAATCGTGTATAGCTTCTTTCCGTCGCGGAAGACCCCTGGGAATATTTCGTTCATAAATGCCCCTCCATCATCTGCGCGACTTGCGTCACTACATCGTCCTTCTTTGTGAGAATTGTCCAATCGCGGGCAGTAGCGATCTTCTTGAGCGGTTTTGTCGGATTAAGAGCCACAGGATGCCCGACTTTTTCAAGCATGGCTATGTCCTGGTCAGTGTCGCCAAAGCCGAAAGATTTCTCCATGTCTATGCCTTTCAAAGAATCCATGGCACTCTGCTTCGATTCCTTCAATGACATATTCATGTCAACCTTGCCCGTGAATATTCCGTCCATAGTTTCAAATATCGTGCCGTGGATTTCATCAGCGCCTATGTGCCTGTTGTATGCTTGCAGGAGCTCGATTGTAGAACCTGATATTATAATCGTTCTGTAACCGTTATTCTTAAACAAGCGTATCAGATCTACGCTGTATGGGAACAGAGACAGACCTTTCTTCCGCAAAAAATCATCGATTGAATTTTGTATTAACTGCCTTTCGCAACCGGCTACGCATAATGCCGCTATTTCTATTGTTTTCTTCGTAAACTCACGATAATCTATCTTTCTCAAGAGGTACGAATTGACAACAGAAAGTAATGATTTGAGGTTCTCCCGCGACATATAACCCTGGCCATAGAAATATCTCCATATCTTGAACATGTAATGCCCGCGGCTCAAAACGCCGTCCATGTCAAAAAATGCAGCTTTCATGCTGCCAGCTCCTTTTCCAGTTGTTTTGCTAAAGTCTCATCTTTTCTGCGCGAAAAGAAGTCTATTTTTACAGCCACCATTATTTTGGCGGCTATCGCGCGCGCGACTTTGCCCTTTGTTTCCGGCGGGGCGGATTGTATCCTTGGATCCATGAATATTATGCCGTACTTTGGCGATTTGCCCTGATTCTTGATATGCCTGAACAAAGCTTTTTCCGCGCCAAGCAATTGGATGCTGGATGCAGCCATTCTCGAGAGCTTCTCCAATGAGCCTGCATGCGCGAGCAATCGGGCTGCCAGCATCGGATTAACTATAGTAGATGTAGTTGGCATGACTTTCTCGGCAAGATTTCTGATATAAGCTTCTGTATCTCTTCTACAGTCAGAAGTTGCAAGAAAGAGTGACGCGTATTTCCGTGCTGCGGCTTCATCAATAGAATCCATTGCAACCCCTGTAGATCCCGCAAACCCCGGAAAGTTTTCTCTTTTGCCAAATTCAGCAACTTTCTTGCCGAGCTCTTTGCCCTGAGAGCGCTCTTCAGGATAATGCAGAGTGAACCATTCTTTCAACCGCGTACCGAGCATGCTTTCCATGTCTTCCAGCTCAAGCAAAGCGTTCATGCTCTGCTGAAGCAGCTTGTCTTTGCCTACCGACCCTTCGAGCTTCTTAAGCGAAAATGCCGCAGCAAAACCGGACAAGAATTCAGTATACTCATGGTCCGAAGAAAAATGGCCCTTTTCCACCGATATTTTTCTGGCCAATGCCCTTCCCAGGCTGTCGTCCGGCCTTATTTCATAACCTGCTAAAGTTAGAGGTTTTTCATATTCTTCAGCCGCTTCAACCGGATTTTTGGAGAAAAAACGGGCTTCCAGGAGCTTTTGAGCCTCGTCAAATATGAAAATCCCTGCAGGCATGCGGGATAGAAACGCTTTTTTCATGATATTTAGGCTTTCACAAGCTATTTAACCCTTTGCGAAAAATCTATGAAGGTGACTACATGGGCAGCATAAAGACTACTGACATAAAGAGGGCAGCGCACCTTCTCATGGAGAAGCACGGCGAAAAGTTTGGCCATGACTTTGCGGCTAACAAGACAGCACTCAAGGAGTTAAAAATGGAAGTCAGCAAGGAAACTATGAACAAGCTGGCGGGCGAAGTCACCACAATGAAAAAGATAATCACAAGACGCGCCACTTTAGCCTAAACGTTCTTTGAACCACGCTTCGCTGAGCGAAATTATTTTATCGTAATGTCCGGCATAGGAATGATCCATTCCTCTTATTATTTCCATTCTGCTGCCCTCTGTAGCGGCTTGTATGCCTTTTTCGGAATGCCACAAAGGCACGACTTCATCGCGGTCCCCATGAATGAAAAGCGCGGGCGTCTTGCTTTTTTTCAGGGTTCTGTAAAAATCATACTTTTTCGCGTCCTGATCAAAATGCAGCAGCCCGAATCTGTTCAGGTTGCGCGTGCCGAAGTCCGTCGCGCCGGCCAAAGAGCATATTGCTTTTGCGCGCTCTGAAGCAAGAATGGAAAGCGAGCCGCCAAGACTATGCCCGGCAAGGCCTATAGTTTTTGCTCCGCGAGCAATCATGAAATCAATCGCGGCATTCATATCGGCAAGAAGACGGGTAATAGTTATGTCCTTCAATTCACCGTCGCTTTCGCCATGGCCGCTCAAATCAAAACGCAGGACTACAAAATTATCGGAAAGCCTTTCGGCCCACGCGGCTTTGTTTTCTTTTGAACTTCTGAAACCGTGGCATAATATCACGGCGCTAGAAATTTCCTTTCGGTAGTGCACAACGCCTGCCAGCTTCTCGCCGCGGCCGTTGCCAAAGAATATCTCTTCCTGCATTCAGAGACCTCTCATGCGCTCAATGACTTTTTCAGCACAAAGTTTGAACCATGGAGTATAATTGTCAGCATTTTTCTTAATATCATTCTGTAGCTTTTGCACAGAAATAAACTTCCAGCCGGCTATCTCGCCGGGATCCGGATTGATCGGGCCTTCGTGCATCCCGATATAAACCCAATCGAGTTCTTTCTCGCCCCACTCCTCGCTGTATCGGGCGGCATATTGAAATTTAAAAAGAAACTTCAGGGCGCAGCTTATGCCAAGCTCTTCCTTTGTTCTGCGCAAGGCCGCAACATCTGTAATCTCACCCTTCCGCGGATGGCTGCAGCAGGCATTGCTCCAGTGAAGCGGCCATGTCTTTTTCGACTCGCTTCGTTGGGTTATCAGCATGTCGCCATTGCCATTGAAAATAAAAACCGAGAATGCCCGATGAAGCTTAGGTTCGCGATAATGACAATTAATTTTACTATCATTGCCTATCTCGTTATCATTCTCATCCACGAGAATGAGCGTGTCGTTTTCCATTCAATCCCATAGGGGTGAAATGATAAAAACTTATTCTTCGCGTATCCCTTGCTTGTCTATCTTCACATTGACCATGCGAAAACCGTTAGATTCCCATGCACTCTTGACCTGTTGAGCCGTTTTCTCGGAGAAACAGATAGCTATGGCGCAATCACCGCCCCCTGCGCCGGAAAGCTTGCCGCCAGCCCCCTCATCCTCGGCTAACGCAGAGAGACGCATAAGCTCTTTTGTCTCTATTGGCATGTTGGAAAGGCGTGTCAGTTCCCGCAGCAACTTTTCGTTCCTGTTGGCAAGTGAGATTACAACATCTGCATCAGAAGCTTCCCATGCCTTTACCATGGACTGTACTGTTACGGATATATCGCCCATGATTCTTGCGTAATTTTCAGAGTTCTCCTGCCTGAATTCTTTCATCTGCCGGATCATTTCAGTCGTAGAAGCTGCCTTTCCCGAGTAGCCCACGAGCAATTGCAGATTCCCCGGAATGCCCAAGCGCCTGACTTTTAGACCCGGCCATTTCTTAATGATCATATCCCGCATTTGCGAAGAACGCAATTCCGCCTCTAGCCATTTCGGGTCGAATCTTTCATAAGTTATCACGCCGCCATATACTGCAGCCGCTATATCGAAGCACGATCCCATTTTGCCCTGCGCGTTATAACTAGCTATGGCGGAAAGCCGGAAGACCGTAGTCTCGAATTTTTCTTTCTTGGAAAAATAACCCAATATGGCAGCCACCATGGCAACGGTCGCTGCAGACGACGAACCGAAACCGAGTTTTGCTCCTTTGGTTTCCATGTCAGCAGAGCCATAAGTTATCAGCCTGAAAGGCTCTTCTCTGCCGGTATATTTGACTACGGTTTCGGCAGACGATTTGGCAAAAATGAGTTTCGGATCGTCAGAATCCCATATAATCCTGCCATTGACAAACGAGCCGGAAGCCTTGATATCAAAATCTTTCAACTCGAGTGTAAGCACGGCGCTCTTTCTGACTTCCGCGTGAACGCGCTTATCCACTGCCGCAACTATGCAAGGGTTCCCTGGCTCAAGAACCGACCATTCTCCTGCTATCATCAGCTTGCCCGGCGCCGAAACATGGGTCATGTGTAGCTTTTTGCATTGCTATATTTTAAAATAGAAACAAATGAAAAAGTATGAAGAAGTATGAAACTATTTAAATAATGGGGCATATAATATTCAGGCGCGATTGCTTGCGCGTTAATACGGGGTGGTATTGTGGAATTTGTAAGGGGGCTGGAAAATGTTTCCAAAAATGATATTCTTTCTGTCGGGGGCAAGGCCGCCAATCTTGGCGAGATCATCAGGGCCGGTCTCCCTGTGCCCCATGGATTTGCCGTTACGACTGAAGCTTACAAACATTTTCTAAATGGCATGGATTATTCTTCGTTACTCGGAGAGGATAATGACATATCACGATCCGAAGAAGCATCAGCCTCTGTACGCAGACAGATAGAAGAATCACGCATGCCTGACCATATTGAAAAGGAAATAACGGGATCTTATCGCGATCTTTCTGAAAAATACGGAACGCGTGATTTGCCTGTTGCAGTAAGGAGCTCGGCTACAACAGAAGATCTTGAAGATGCCAGCTTTGCGGGACAACAGCTTACATTGCTGAACGTCAGCGGAGAAAGAAACGTGCTCGATGCCGTAAAGAAATGCATGGCATCTGCCTTTACCTCTCGGGCTATTTCTTACAGAAAAGCGAAAGGCATAAGCGACCGTGACGTGTTTATGTCGGTCGTTGTCCAGAAGCAGCTTGATTCTTCCCAAGCCGGAGTAGGGTTTACCGTAAACCCGGTAACAGGAGAAACGGATCGGATAGTTATCGAAGCGGCTTGGGGGCAGGGAGATTCGGTTGTGTCAGGAGAGATAACCCCTGACACCTACATAATTGACAAGAAAACCCTGAACATCATAGATACGCGAAGCGGGAAAAAAACAAGAATGAAGATATTAAACAGCGCAGGAGGCCTGCAGGAAACGGTAATAGAAGGCGGAAGGCAGGACATACTCTGCCTTCCGCAAAAGTCTGTGGAAGAACTCGCACGCATGGCCTTAAGACTGGAATCCCATTACGGCCGGCCGCAGGATTTTGAATGGTCAATCGAGAACGGTACGATATTCCTTCTGCAAGCCAGACCTGTGACAGCAGTGCGTACAGGGGGGACAAGCTCTGTATCCGAGGAAATCGAATACCTGGCCAAGGGGCTCCCTGCATCTCCGGGTGCGGCAACAGGCGCAGTCAAGATACTTGCAAATGCGAAGGATATGGGTAAAGTCAGTCCCGGAAACATACTGGTTGCAAAGATGACATCGCCGGATTTTGTGCCTGCGATGAAGATAGCTGGGGGAATAATCACAGACGAAGGAGGAATGACATCTCACGCTGCTATAGTATCCAGGGAGCTTGGCATACCATGCGTTGTCGGGGCCGGGACTGCGACATTAGCTCTGAAAGAAAATCAAATAGCTACGCTTGATGCATATACAGGCCGGATTTACAATGGAACGGTTAAGATAGAGAGACGTGAAGAGAAATACGACTTCGCTCCTACAAGGACAAAGATATATGTAAACCTTGGCCAGCCGGAAGCGGCGGAAAGGTACTCAAAACTTGCATGCGACGGCATAGGCCTGATGAGAGCGGAGTTCATAGCCGCCAATGTGGGAAAGCATCCGGGATTCCTGATAGCCGAAGGCAGGGAAAATGAATTTGTTGAAAAGATATACGAAGGCGTGGCACGCGTGGGAAAAGCATTTTATCCGCGCCCTGTAGTATACCGCTCGCTTGATTTCAAGACCAATGAATACAGCAATCTAGAGGGCGGAGAAAGGGAGCCTGTGGAAAATAATCCCATGATAGGATGGAGAGGCGCTTCCCGCTACATCGTGGAACCCCAGGAATTCAGGCTCGAGCTTGCTGCGATAAAAAAAGCGTACGAAGAAGGCCTTGACAATATATGCCTGATGATACCATTCATCAGAAGCGCCTGGGAACTCAGAGAAATAAAAAATACGATAAAGACAGCAGGGCTCTACGATTACCCGAAATTCAAGCTCTGGATAATGGTGGAAGTTCCATCAACCGCGATATTGATTGAGGACTTCATACGCGAAGGGATAGACGGAGTTTCAATAGGCAGCAATGACCTTACGCAGCTTACATTGGGCGTAGACAGAGACTCCGCAATGCTGGCTGAAAGATGGTTCAATGAGCTTGATCCTGCTGTACTGTGGTGCATTGAAAGAGTCGTGAAGGCCTGCGCAAAGAACGGCGTGACCTGCTCGATATGCGGCCAAGCGCCGAGTTATTATCCGGATCTTGCGAAGAAACTCGTGCAATGGGGAACGACCAGCATATCAGTCAATGCAGATGCAGTCGATAAAATAAGGCATATAGTCGCCCAAGCCGAAAAATCGTTATGAATCTATCATGACGCCTTCTGCTCCGAGCTGTACATGCTGCGGCTCGTAACCCCCAGCGCGCACGGCAGCCTCGAGCTTGGCAGCGTCTTCATGATAGCACATCACAACGCCGCCGCCACCGGCTCCGCAGAGTTTGGCGGCTCCGCCTGTTTTTTCCACTCTCTTGCAGACTTTGTCTATTTCAGGTGTAGAAACGCCGAGTTCCTGAAGATTTTTCTGCGCCTCGTTGATTATATGTTTTATTTCCGCATGATCTCTCTTGCGCAAAGCGCCGAGCATGCGTTCTGCCAGCAATCCAAGCGCATCCACCCTTTCCGCCCTAAACGCAGCGTCAAGATTGCGTACGCTCTGGACAAGTTCTCCTGTAGTTTTCATTGGCGGCGCGCAGTAAATAAGAATAAAGTTCTCGAGTTTGCCTAGATCCAACCGCTCCATAGTTTTAGGCTCTTTGACGTATCGCATGACGCCACCAAAGCAGGAAGCTGTATTGTCTCCTCCTGAAGGCGTGCCGTGGGAATATTGTTCCAATTTGTATGCAACTGCGTTTAACTCCTCAAGCGCAACATTCTTTCCGTAAAGCGATGTAATGGCCTTAGTCAAAGAAACGGCCAGAGCGGCAGAAGACCCCATCCCGTAACCTATAGGTATATCGGAATCTATCTTAATATCCGCTCCGCCATCTATCCTGAATTCACGCAGTATCTTGCCTATTCCTGCCTTCAGGGCATCGCCGTTATTCTTCGTAGCTGCAAAGAGCGCACTGAAGTCCTTCGCTTCAGCGCATTTTTTCCAGAGAGCATCAGCTTTTTCGGAACGTTCAATGGCTTCTGGTGCTGAAAAATTCAAGACGGCTTTTATCAGAGGCGAGCTAACCGTTATGGTCTTAGCTTTCTTGATCGCAACATTACAGCGCTTGTTAACCGCAGCTATTATGGCAGGCTTGCCATAGACGACAGCATGCTCCCCGATTATTATTATCTTGCCCGGCGCGGAAACATTCATGCTTTTTCCTCACAAAGCTTATTCAGAATTTTTTTGGTATAATGCGTTATGTCCATTTTCTTCATTTCATTCAAAGAAAACCAGCCAAAATCGGCGGCATCGCTTCCTGCAATAATTTTGCCTGTGACGTTTCCCCGGAATACATGCGCCTTGTGCCTGTGGCATATGTCTGCATCATGGATAAAAGACATCATCTGCGAACCCTCAATAGTGACACCGCCTACTTCTTCTATGGCCTCGCGCTGTGCAGCTTGCCTGAACGTCTCACCCGCATCCACGTGCCCGCCAGGCACTGTCCAATAACCCTTTTCAGGGCGCGTAGCTCGCTTCACGAGAAGGACTTTATTTTCTTTCTCAACTACTATCGAAGCCGTATCATGCAGAATCATATCAATCAAACAAATGCTTTTGACTAAGAGCCGCGCCGCTTCCTGGGGCGCAGGATATTGTCTTTACAACTCCCTCCAATTCTGAGAGCCTCTGACATAGCTCTTTTTCATCTTTCTTCATGCACATGACTTTAACGTTAGGACCCGCATCCATTGTGAAATATGATTCCAAATCCTCTCGCCATGCCATCACCGCGTTCATTATTTCAACAGTTGCAGGCTTCCAATACATGATGGGCGGCTTGGATGTCATCATGGTGCAATGCATTTTTAGAGCATTGTACTCTGCAATGCTGCCTGCAGATGCGAAATCTCGTGAGCGTATCGCTTCTCTCATCCTGTTTAGATCTTCCTCTATCGAAGAGAGCCAGCCGCTGTAATAGGGCGAGTTCTTCACTGTCTGCGACATACCGGAACGGGATGAAATCGCTTTCCTCCCTTCCTTGACTATGGTAGCTATCATCCTGAAATCCTTCCAATAATCCTTGCCTGCTATCTGTTCGGCATATGAATCCGAGGACTTGCTGCCTTTCTTCCATTCAACAAAACCTCCGAGTATGGAGCGGCAAGCGGAGCCGGAGCCTTGCCGAGCGATAATGGACAGTTCTTTTTCCGGGAGTTTCAACCCCGCGGCGGCGACGGCCGCAACGGTAAGAGCTGCAAAACCGGAGGCAGAAGAAGCCAATCCCGCAGCAAGTGGAAAATTGCTTTCGGAAACTATCTTTGCTTTTTCCTTTATTCCTGCCATTTTTCTAATCATGCCTATATGGTCATAGACACGCTTCTGATCCGAGGACAGCTCCTCATCATTTATGATTGCCGTATCTGTGTCGTAATTTTCCGAGAATTCTACTGTAGTAATGGTTTCCATGGCATCGCAAGTCATTGATATTGATGAATTATACGGCAATATCAACGCTTCGTCACGTTTGCCCCAATATTTTATCAGAGCTATATTTGCATTCGCCTTTGCTGTAGCTTTCATTCCATCACCAATGGGCCCGGGCGGATTTGAACCGCCGGCCTCAACCATGTGAAGGTTGCGTCATTTGCGTTTTTCCGTTTTCGGAAAATAGCCGCTAGACCACGAGCCCTTGCAATTATACTGAAGGATATTGATAATCGGGCATTTAATGGCGTCCTTTGCATATACAAAGCCGCATTAATTTCCGTAAATTGCATCTTTGAGTATAATTATAGGATTGAACATAAGTATTTAGCCGTATAATTCCTGCAGGGCAAAAGTTGCATTCATCGGCCGTAATAAGGACTAGAAAGTTTTATAAGGTGGCCATCCCATATCTACTTTATGAAGCTCACAATAGAAGATGCGGTTGGAACAATACTCGGGTTATTCCTATTCATTATTTTCCTTGTAATGTTTCTTTGATGATCGTTCCTGTCTGCAACGACAGCGCCTTGGCAAGGTTTTCCGGCGTTCTTCCGTCCATTATAACGGTGGTTATTTTTTCTCTGACTATTATTTCTATAGCCGCCGCGTCCAGGATGCCGTAATTACCGGGAGTTCCGCTGCTGGCATAGCCCTTAAGCTGCGAAAATGACATGCATTCTATCAGTTTTGCTCCTTCATGCGTTGCAGGATCTTTGTCATATATGCCTGCAACGTTCGTCATCTTCACAAACATATCCGCTTTTATGATTGAAGCGAGGAGCGCAGCACTATGGTCAGTGCTTTTTCCTGGTTCAAGACCTCCTATCACCATATTCTTGGCTTTTATCTCTTCACGTGAAAAAATCGGTGTCTTTTTAGTGAGAAATGCAAGGAAACGGACATGCGCCTTGATCATATCTATGCCTATAAGTTCCATTTCTCTTTCTGTCATGCCAAGGGCGCGCGCAGACGCGAAATAATTTCTCACTATGCGCCCTCCGCCTATGCATAGGGAGACCTCATTGCCCTTCTCGATCATCTTTAGGATTGGAAGCATCTGAGAAAAATAGTGGGAATTAATTCCCATTTCGTTTATTGCAACCGATCCTCCAATCTTTATTACAACCTTCATGCATTCCACATCCGCAGAATATAGCTGGCCAAGATAATTTTAATACATAATCATAGAACTTCGTCACATACAGTTAGCCGAGTCTAATATTCCCGCTTAACTTGGCTAACTATAATTTATATAGTTTGCCAGATTTATTATACGATGCAACCCGACGTTCTGGAGAAGTATAAAAAATTCCAAACCAAGTTCAGCCTGCCGCACCTGACCGAATTAAAAGAAACTTTCAACTTTGAAATAGAAGAGGAAGGAGAAATATTTGAACAGATCAGATCAGAAATCTCCAACCGAGTCTTCTCCTTCACTGAAAGAATGATAGAACCCATGATAGGCGATGTTGATTCGCTCTCCGGCTTCTATGAACAGCACATGATAACGAAAGAAGAGAAGCAGAAGCTCTTTGAGCTCTATAAGAGGCTGCAGGTTCTCAAATGGAAAAATAATATGCTCCTGATGGATCCCGAGGAAGAAGACGTTGCCGAATGGATACGTGAGACATGGCAGTTCTGGAACAACGACATGAAAAAGGAAGTGAAGCATATGTGCAAGAAGCTTTCCGCGGGCTGGCAGGATCTCAAGTTCAAGAGCGAGACTACAGATTATCACGGTTAAATCCGTCAAGCTTGAGAATAGAAGTCGAGAAGGCTACTTGATTTTTTATAAAAAATTACACTTCTGAGAATCAAAAAAAGAAAAAGAAAGAATTTATTTATCGTTTTTTCTTCTTGGCCGTTTTCTTTGTTGTTCTTTTCACGGCTTTCTTCTTTTTAGCTGCCATCATTTTTCACCTATTATTTATAATAATGCTATGACAACGGCCCATATATATAAGTTGCGGTCATAGACATCGTAAAATAAACTTTACTTACCGAATTTGCGCATGCATTCAATTTTATTTGATGATACATGGACACGCCTGAAACTATCCTCGCACATGAACAATCAGTTAATTACAAACCGACGAAAGAGCAATATATAATCAGAACAACTGAAAACGTTTTTATCGGCAGCACGCCGATTGCAATCGTCCAATATCACCAAAATCAAAATTAGCATCCGTGATGAAAACATGAATAGGAAAGAAATGGGCCGGGGGAGAATCGAACTCCCGACCTTCAGTTTGCCTAGATGGCATAATACTCAGCCGTCATATAAGACGTGCACATCACTTTGATGCTCTACCGACTGAGCTACCGGCCCCTGACTGCTACTTAATTCGCAAAACTTAAATCCATGCAAACAGAGCGGCGTTTGGCCCACTGAAAGGCCGTTTTCTGCGCTTCCTGCCGCTTTGGAGCATTAAAGTACACTTTTTTAAATATTGCCTAGATTATATCGTAGGGCAAATGCCCTACTATACAGGAGGTGCGTGAATAATGAATCAGCTTGGAGGACAGCCGATATTCATATTACCTGAGGGCTCGCTCAGGAATACAGGCAAGGATGCCCAAAGCAGGAATATAGCGGCCGCAAAGGCCGTTGCAGAGAGCGTCCGAACGACATTGGGACCGAAAGGCATGGACAAGATGCTGGTCAATTCTATTGGCGATGTAACCATAACCAATGACGGCGTCACGATACTTGAAGAGATGGAAGTTGAGCATCCTGCGGCTAAAATGATAGTCGAAGTTGCCAAGACCCAGGAAAATGAGGTTGGTGACGGCACAACAACTGCGGTTGTTATAGCCGGCGAACTTTTGAAGAAAGCCGAAGGCCTTCTGGAGCAGGAAGTGCATCCCACGGTCATAGTAAGAGGCTACAGGCTGGCAAAATCCAAGTCTATAGAAGTACTGAATTCCTTCGCTACAAAGGTTTCTCTTGAAGACGAAGATCTTCTCAAGAAAATAGCCACGACTGCAATTACAGGCAAGAGCGGCGAAACAGCTAAAGACAGTCTTTCTGCACTTGCAGTACAGGCGGTGAAGCTCGTTGCTGAGAAGCAAGACGGTTCTGTCAAGATAAACAAGGATGATATCAAGATAGAAAAGAAGCATGGCGCGAGCGTGGAGGATTCCGAATTGATAAAAGGCCTCGTTATTGACAAGGAGGTAGTTCATCCCGGAATGCCCAAAATCATAAAAGGCGCCAAGATAGCGCTGCTCGATTGCGCTTTGGAAGTAAAGGAAACAGAAAGGACGACAGAGATACGCGTAAATACGCCTGAGCAGCTGCAGGCCTTCCTTGAACAGGAAAGCGCAATGCTCAAGAGCATGGTAAAGAAAGTCGTGGACAGCGGCGCCAACGTCGCTTTTTGCCAGAAAGGCATAGACGATTTAGCCCAGCATTATCTTGCCAAGAATAACATAACCGCTGCAAGACGCGTCAAAAAAAGCGACATAGAAATGCTGGCCAAGGCTACAGGCGCAAAGATAATCTCTAGTGTTGACGAACTTTCCAAGACGGATCTTGGCTACGCAGGGCTTGTTGAGGAAAGAAAAATAGCCGGCGACCAGATGATTTTTGTAAGAGAGTGCAAAGATCCGAAGGCAGTTTCCATACTTGCGCGCGGAAGCACAGAGCATGTCGTTGATGAAGTCAAGAGGGGAATGGATGATGCAGTTCTCGGCATCATAGCCGCCCTTGAAAACGGAAAGGTGGTTTTCGGAGGCGGATCGTCTGAAATCGAGCTTTCAAGGCGCCTGAAGACTTACGCTGATTCAGTTGGCGGACGAGAGCAGCTTGCAATAAATGCCTTCGCAGAAGCCCTTGAGATTATACCTCGCACACTGGCTGAAAGCACGGGCCGCGACCCGATAGACATTCTAGTAGACCTCCGTACAAAACACGACAAAGGCGGGGAAACGATGGGGGTTGACGTGTTCAAGGCGGGCGTCGCTGACATGAAGCAGATGGGCGTTGTAGAGCCGTTAAAAACAAAGACTCAGGCCATTACATCGGCTTCCGAAGCTGCGGAAATGATACTGAGGATAGACGACGTGATAACGTCCAAGTCCACAGGCACTTCGGCTCCTCCCATGCCGGGCGGCGAGATGGGCGAGTAGCGCCGATTTTAGATTTTCCTTTTTCTAGCCTTTCCTATTGAGCATTGGGAAAGGCAACTAATCTTTATATACAATCAGCCATTAATTATGAGAATATCATAATTATAATTGCGGTGATAAAATGGAAGAGGAATACGAACTTGTGCCTATAGGACCGATAAGAAGACTTGAGAAAAAAATAGAGCAAATGGAAAACACCGGAGGCGGTGAATCTACAAAGGCGCTGGTTGAAGTCGTAAAATCAAACCAGACCATTGTCGATGAAATGATAAAGGTTAATTCCGACCTCGTAGACCGTGTTGCCAAGCTCATGGAATCCGTTAATTCTCTCAATGAAAATCTCACTGACTTCATGCAGAAGCTCGAAATTGCTTCTGAAACTGACATAGAGGAGTCGGGCAAGAAATCGGACGAGAACTCCGCAAAAGTGAACGAAAAGCTTGCCAAGCTCGAGAAAAGACTCAACGCACTGATTCTCACTACAATGCCCAACATGAAATTCAAGAGAGGGCGCTAGAATGAAGGGAGTCGAACAGATAGTTTCTTCCGTATTACTTACAGGCATCCTTATAGCCGTAGTCACTGCAGTCACCGCAATAGGGCTTCCGCTTCTTGACAAGACAAGAGACGCTTCTTCACTTGAAAATTCCCGCAATTTCATGATCAACCTTGAAAACAGCCTCAAGGAAGTGGCAAACAACGGAGGTAGGGTAAGAATACCCGTTACTGTGGACTCGGATGTCTCTTTCGATCCGGCAACGGAAAAAATAGAAATGAGAATGATAACATCCGGAACTCTTTACGATTCAGAGGCCGAAATACCGCTAGGCCGTAATGATTGCGGAATAAGCCAGGGTTTCTGGCAGGACAATTCACCACTGACATTGTGCGTACTCAGCACCTGCATAGAAAAAGGAGACCAATCATGCAGGAGATATTCTGTCGCTTACACGCTTGTGCCGGTCGAGCTTAGGATAGGCCAGACAATCGAAAGCAGGAAAATAGATCTTCAGAGTCCAGGGCCGCAGCTTGGCAATAGAGACAGCTTTATAGTCTTGGAAAAACTCGGTGACACTGGAACAAACGAAAAGAAGTCGCTCGTGAGCGTGTCCATAGAGGCATAAGAGCTTTTAAGCCGTACCTGCCGATTATTGCTTATGCGAGGCCAGTATAGGATAATAATGGAAGTTCTTTTCTTCGCGATAGGCATCCTTCTTGCCAGCTATATGATAATCAGCTTCTCCGGGGTTTCAGAAACGGTAAAGGGCGCATCGGCAAGAAGCCAGTTTGAATCGGTTTCAAACAGCGTAAAATCTGCGATGGCCAAGGCATCGGAACTCCCCAATGGCGCAATACGCATCAGGGTTCCTGCCACTATATCTGAGAGCAGCTATTACATAAGACTCGAATCAGAAACCGGCGGGAACTGTTTATCAAGCAGCAATTGTTATCTGAATCTTACAAGCTCCTCAGGCGAGGGAATACGCGAAAAAATTTTTAATATAGTCGGCGACATTGATATTATATCAGGCTTTGCTACAAGCGGATCCGAATTTGTGGAAATCCGCAAGGAAGGAAGCGGTCTAAGGCTCTCGGCAGGTTAAAAGCATGGATGAAGCGCGTTCTGTATATGTAAGATTTGGCGGGCGAAAGCTCAAGGTCGGGCTGAAAAAAGACCAGCCTCGTGAGCGAGAAACACCGACGCCGGCAAATAATATTGCAATGACCGGAGGGTTTGTCGGGCAGATGCAACCTTTCGGCTTCCCGTGGCAGCAACCCGGAAACGACGAATACACTCCCAGAGGGATGCCTACAGGACCGTTCCTTAAGATGATAGAGGAAGGCGTGCCTATACCTGTTATACATACTGAACAGGAGCCAGAAGAAGAACAAAGCGCAGAGCCAGAAAAAACGAGCGGCCTTGAGACAATAAGCATACAATACCCGTTGGAGTTCCGGAGTTTCTCAACCCCTGGAGTTGAAATCAGCGTCCGTATATTTTATGATAAACGCGGGCAAGAACTCGTTTACGAGGTTATTGAACCGCAAATAAGCCCGCAAGATATTTCCATGATAGAAGAGATAAAGAACTACATACAGGAAAAAGTCGACATAAACTTCTCAGAAATACGCACTGCGGGCATAGAACGATACATAGACAAATTCGTGGATAATGCAATAAGATACTTCGGCCACAGAACCGATCCTTCGAAAAGGGCGGCACTAAGATATTATGTCATGCGCGACTTCGTTGGGATGGGCAAGATAGAGCCGCTGCTAGCGGACAAAAATATAGAAGACATATCGTGCGACGGCAAGAGCGTTAATATTTACGTGTATCATAGAGACTCGCGTCTTGGCTCAGTGAGAACGAACATCAAATTCGACGATACAAGGGAGCTGGATTCATTTGCAAACCGTCTGGGCGAAAGGTGCGGGAAGACCATATCTATAACGCACCCGCTTCTTGACGGCACGCTTCCTGACGGATCGAGAGTTCAGGCCACTCTGGGCAGCGACATCGCAAGAAGGGGGAGCAATTTTACCATCAGAATGTTTACTGAAAAGCCTTTAACGCCTGTCGACCTGATAAAATACCGAACGTCGGATACAGCTATACTTGCATATTGCTGGATGCTCATAGAATACGGCAAAAGCTTTCTCGTTTCAGGCGGGACGGCAACCGGCAAGACATCTTTCCTTAATGTCCTATCGCTTTTCATTAAGCCGCAGATGAAGATAGTCAGCATTGAGGATACCGCTGAACTGAGGCTGCCGCATTCCCATTGGGTGCCTGAAGTGTCGAGAGTCTCGGTTTCCGAGAACAGAACGCAAGTCGACATGTTCGAACTTCTGAAGGAGTCCTTGAGGCAAAGACCTGACTATATCATCGTAGGTGAAGTTAGAGGCAAGGAAGCCTATGTGCTGTTCCAACAGATGGCCGTAGGCCATGCAGGCCTCTCAACCATACACGCTGAGGATTTCAACAAGCTCATAGACAGGCTAACGACAGAACCCATAGGATTGCCACCTTACCTTATGCAGAATTTGGACGTGATAATATTCCTTAAGCGCTTCAAGCGCGGCAGGAAATACATCAGGAGGATAAGCTCTCTTGTTGAGGTCATAGGATTCGACGATAAGACCAAGGCGCCTATTATGGATGAGGTGTTCGCTTGGGACCCGAAGAACGACAGATATATTGCAAAAAACAAGAGCGTCGCTCTGAAGAAGGTAGCCGAATCAATGGGCATATCACACAGCCGTATGAAAGAAGAACTGGAGAAACGAGGAAAAGTAATAAACTGGATGTTCAAGAAAGGTATAGAAGACTTTAGAAAAGTCGGAGCCATTCTTGATTCATTCTATGCCTCGCCTGAATCCCTCATGGAGAAAATAGAGGGAGATTTATGAAGTTGGAAAGCATATCGTATGGCATATTCGGAACCTATGTGAAGGGATTTTCCGTATACTTTCTCGATGTCAAGGAAAATCTCCAAAAAGCCAACCTCAAATATACCCTGGAAGAATGGCTGTCCATAGCCGCGTTCGTAACTCTCACGACTTTTGTCATGGAGACAGTCATATTTGCCTTTATATTCGGGCTAATGGGCATGGCACCTTTGATAGCCATACTACTTTCTATAACCCTTTCTTTTTCCATAGCTGGGGCGCTCCTCTTTCTTTTCTATTCATATCCCGGAGCCATAGCAAAAAACAGGGAAGTGAAGATAAACAAGGCATTGCCGTTTGCAGTTTCCTACATGTCTTCGGTATCGAGTGCCGACGTGCCCTTGATATTCTTCTTCAAGACGCTTTCCCAATTCAAGGAATACGGAGAGATATCCACGGACTCACAGAGCATAGTCAGAGACGTGGAAATTCTGGGCATGCCTATTCATTCGGCAATAAAGAAGAGGGCCAAGACGACTCCGTCCAAGGAATTCAAAGAACTGCTATGGGGCATAAATAATATTTACAGCTCGGGCGGAAACGTCAATGTATACCTGAAAGGCAAGGGCAATGAACTCATGGCCGATTACAGGCGAAAAATAAAAAAATACTCACAGGATTTGTCGCTATTCGTAGAAATATACCTGACGCTGATAATAGTCGGCGCTATATTCTTCATAGTTTTGTCGTCGATCATAGCCTCGATAAGCGGAGGCGCAGAGACTGCGCTCATACAAACGTTCATAGTTTTTGTGCTTCTGCCGCTCCTTTCAGCAGGATTCATGATACTGATAAAGTCAATATCTCCATTGAGTTGATGCAATGAAAAAATACAGTGACAAGGAAAAGCTAATAGCCGCATCAGCAGCCGGATTCCTCCTGATGCTGATACTCTCGATGATATTCGGAAGGGATTTTGCACTCTCTGCAAATCTCATTTTCCTCGGAATACTCATCCTCATACTTCCATATGCCGCATACAGCTTTTTCGAGTTCAAGAAGATCAAGATATACGAAGAGGAATTCCCTGTGTTTCTTAGAGATCTTGCAGAAGCTCAAAGAGCAGGGCTTAGCATAATGCAGAGCATACGACTTGTGGCCAAATCCAATTATGGCTCGTTAACGCCCCATGTGCAGAAGATGGCACTTCAGCTCAGCTGGAACGTGCCATTAGAAAAGGTCTTTGATAGCTTCACGGACAGAGTCAGTGGAAGCCCCTTGATAGTAAGATCTATGATGGTCATCGAGCAGGCGAATAAATCAGGCGAAAAAGTAGAAGACATAATGGACTCTTTGGCGAATAATATAGAATTGCTTAAAGATGTCGCGGATGAGAAAGCCGCACTTCTTAATCAGCAGGTGATGATGCTATATGCGATATTTTTCATATTCGTTGGCATATCGCTCTCTCTTGTCAAGTTTCTTATACCGCTTGTTGAGTCTCGTCTTGCACCTGGCACTACGTCCAGCATTAACACAGGACTGAGTTCATACTCATCTTTCCTTCCCACACAGAACCCCTGCGAAAAATGCGTAGGCTCTACGGTTCCGGCATGCTTTGGTTGCACGACATTCGGTTCAGTTTCCCTTGCCTTCGGCTTTGGCGATCCAAAGGAACCCTCATCATACTATAAGTCGCTGTTTTTTGTAATGGTCGCAATACAGGCCATATTCTCAGGTCTCATAGCAGGCCAGATAGGCTCAGACTCGCTTGCGGCCGGCGTAAAGCACAGCGTGATCATGTTCATATTTGGAGTATTCATTTACCTTATCGTAGTCAGGCTCGGGCTGGTGTAAGCTCTCATGAAAGGAATGTTGGACATCGAATTCATACTTGCCATAGCTATATTCATAGGCACGGCATCATTCATATTGCTTACGATAAATTCCCGCATACCCTTCCTGGAAGAAGAAAGCGATTTCAATAACATAATAGCTGAATCATACAGAATATCAGATATGCTGATATACGGAAGCGGCACTCGTAACTGGGAAATTCTGCTGGCCAGCAATCCAGAAGCGGTAGAAACAATAGGACTATCTTCAGGCAAAAGATTCTATCTTTCCGAGGAAAAACTCAGCACTCTTGACAGCTTTTGCAACCCGCCTGTTGCCGCGAATTTCGTCAAACTTACGTCGATGCTCACATCCGGCGGAGGAGTGGGGATACAGGTAACGGACCAGTCAGGCAATGTACTAGTCTTTTGCCCGCCGCCCGCAATTGCAGGTGTATCAGAATACACTGCAAGAAGGGTGGCCCTGCTTGATAAGTCTCCGCTGGCGCCAGAACTAATAACATTGGACATTACGGTGGCAGGCTGATGAAAGGGTTTGTAAGGATACTGGAGGCGCTGATATCGTCAATAATATTATTCACATCACTTACCTATTTCTTTACAACGTATGATTATTCGTTCTGGAATTCTGCATCGCTTAGAACCCTCGTTCAGGATACGGTTTCCGCGCTTTACATAGGCGGAACGGTAAATGAATCATTCTATTCTGGCGATCCTGCTGCTGTCAAGACTGCACTGGATAGAATAATGCCGTCTACAACCGATTACTCTGCAGAGATATCAGGAGCGCCACCACCTGAAATAAAGATACATTGCGTGTGCACAATCGCAGAGGCTGATATTATAAGAACACGGCTGGGCCTTATCGGAACGTTTTTCGCCTATAATGAAAGGGTGATTTCAATAATCATGAGTGCTGACCCGGACATAGGCAATGTTGATAGAGCGGCGGACATAATACTATTTCTGCGCACATCAGACTTGTCCGGCCAACAACAAAGACTTGATAATTGGATCATCCAAGGCAGAAACGTTATGCTGCTCGCCGATATCCAGCAAGCGCATTTTAATGACGAGACTATAGGGCCTGCGTTGACTGACGTTTTCGGCCTTCAATGGACAGGAAGCGCAGGGGGTTCTCCGGGCACATTCACGCAAAGCGATGATATCCGGAAAATTCCCTACAAAATTGCGAAATATTTCACAGCTTCTTCGGCATATCAAAGCTCTGAAAACTTTAATTTCAATCCTTCTGCGGGCGCCAACCAGATAAGCGCAGGGGAAGGGAGCGTGATCAATTCGGGTTCTGTCTCTTTTGTGAAAGGACGTGAAGCAGGCGGAAGAGCGTTGTGGTTTGCAGCTTATGACGGTGAGGCGTTTATCTTAAATGACGACGGGTCTGTTACAATACGCAATGATGATATTAACAAGCTGCTAAGGGCTGCGATAATCTGGGAATCCGGGGAAAGATATGTTATATCAGAAAGAGACCTGCCTTCAAGGCAGCCTTATATGCGGTACGATTTTCCCGGAGCTGTCGGCTCAGACCCTTACAAGATAACTATTTTAATATGGAAAACGTTCTATTAGGATGTTCTGTATAGAATGCGGAAAGAACGCTGAATCCGGCTATATTTGCGTGGAATGCCTGTCTAAAAAGAGCGCTCTCAGGCTCAAGAGCTTTGAGATAATCATGTGCCCCCGCTGCCCTGACGGCGAAGAGAAGGCTCAAAATCATATTAAGGAGAGGATAGACAAGTCACTCGAAAACATAAAGAACGTCAAGTCCTTCAAGGTCGAGACAAACCTTAAAGGGCCTGTTACTGCAACGGTGACTGCAACCATAGCCCTGACAGGGGGCAAGACAAGAAAAGAACTAAAGACTATCCGCATTTCGGTAAGGAAAAGACTTTGCGAAAACTGCTCAAGGCTTTCAGGGAATTATCATGAGGCGGTTCTCCAGATAAGGGGCAGCCAGAAAGAAGAAATACTCGAATTGGTCAAACAAATGGTGGCGCCTCAGTACCTTGCTCGCATAGACACTAAGAAGGAGGGGTATGATGCAAGAATAGTACGGAAATCCGAAGCCATCAGGGTTGCTACCAGCCTTGGAAAAGAGTTCAAGGTTATAAGCTCTTTTAAGCTTGCAGGAGAAAAGGATGGAAAGATGCTTTATAGAAGCGTCTACTCAATAAGGTGATATGATCATGGATGAACAGCCCCAAGAGGTAAGAATCAGGACCCCCAGACAGGGCGAAGTCCTTGGACTCGTCGAGTCAATGTTAGGCGCGAGCCGCCTCCGAGTCAGATGCCAGGATGGAAAGGTACGGCTTGGCAGGATACCCGGCAAGCTGAAGAAAAAAGTGTGGATAAGGTTAGGGGATTACGTGATACTAAAGCCCTGGGACATACAAGGCGATACAAACGGCGACGTAATATGGAGATATACTTCGACAGAGTCTAACGCTCTTCGAAGAAAAGGCATTCTGACCATGTGATGCGGATGGATTCCGATAACTACGCTGAAAAGGATATTAAAATACCGGAAGAAAGAAAGGCCGTTTTGATAGGCAGGGCCGGTACAACGAAGAATGAAATAGAAGCCAAAACGCGGACAAGAATAAATATAGGAGATGCCATAGTGATAAGGGGAGATCCCCTGGATGTCATGGTTGCAGCGCAAATAATAAGTGCAATTGGAAGGGGGTTCCCGCCAATGGCAGCGCTAAAGCTTCTTGACGAAACCCAAACCCTCCACATAATGAACCTGCCGGAGAAAGGATTGGAAAGGGTAAGAGCAAGAATCATAGGCACGCGCGGGAAAGCAAGAAGGCGCATAGAACGGGAAACAAAAACACGGCTCTCCGTTTACGGCAAGACGGTTTCCGTGATAGGGGGGCACGAGCGTGTGGAACTTGCAGTAAAGGCGCTTGACAAGCTCATAAGCGGCGCACCTCACAAGAATGCCTACCGCGCTATAAAAAAAATAAAGAGTGATGATCATGGGAAAGACAGCACAAGAAATGGCAGCGATGCAGAAAGAGATATCAATAAGTGAGTTTTTTGAGAAGAATCGCCACCTTTTAGGTTTCGATAATCCTACGAAGGCTCTACTGATGGCTGTAAAGGAGGCAGTTGACAATTCTCTCGATGCATGCGAAGAAAGCGAGATACTTCCAGACCTTGCCGTTAAAATGAAGGATATTGGCGAAGATAAGTTCCTTGTTACCGTACAGGACAACGGGCCGGGAATTGTCAGAGAGCAGGTTCCGCGAATATTCGGAAAGCTACTTTATGGAAGCAAATTCCACAGATTGAGGCAGTCTCTGACGCATGACGAGCCTGTCATGGCATGCATTAACGGTAAAGTCGAAATACTCCCTATCGGAGAGCTTGTGGACCGGTATATAGGGGATGCTGAACTGCGAGATGTTTCATCGCTCAATATAAAGGTTCCTTCCTTCGACTGGAAAGGGTATAAATATGCATTCCGCAAAGTCAGCCATGTAATACGCCATAGAAGGGAAAACGAGATACTGAAAATAAAGCTTGCTGGCAACAGGGAAATAAAGGTGACAGGCTGTCATAGCCTGTTTTCCGCCCAAGGGGCCGGACTCAAGGAGGTTGAAGCGAGAAACCTCAGGATAGGAGATTTCATAGCGGCGCCGAGGGCAATATCCCCTCCTGAAGAAATAGATGAGATAAACATACTTGACTACATCCAACCTGGCGATATAGATGCTAACTGGTTTTATGTATACGGCATAGAGCAGAGCATATTCGAGGAATTATTCAAAAAATCCCTAACCGTGCACAACAAAACAGATAAAAGCCGGAGATATTACAGGATAGGCGGCATTGATATACTTGATGACAGCTGGAAGCAGTATACAAGCAAAGGATTTATGCCGCTTCATCTGGCACTCAGGCTTGTGCCAACATCCATGTTGAAAGACTGCATATTGCAATCTTATTACCACGGGAAGCCTACAAGGATACCTGTCGCCCTGAAACTTGAAAGATTCTTCATGCGTTTCCTCGGCCTTTTTGTGGCCGAAGGTCACGTTGACAAAAGGCAGATAGGACTAACATTTGGAAAACACGAGGATTCCCTGATAGAGGAGACCATAGGATTTGCAAGGAGGATGGGATTGAGCTTTACGGTCGAGCCGCGCGAAAGGAGTATAAGGGTCAAGATATTCGGCAACGTAATGAGCCTTCTGCTCGAAAAACTGTGCGGAAAAGGCGCGCACAACAAACGCATCCCGGAGTTCATCTTCAGGACAAGCCGCGAAAACAGGCAACATTTCATAGACGCCCTTTACCAGGGAGACGGCCACAAAGTCAGGAAAAGAAACTGCCTTATGTTCAGCACCGTAAGCGCCCGCCTTTGCAACGAACTCATGTATCTCTGGGCCATGCAGGGAATAGCGGCATGCAGGACGCGAAGAACCGGCAAAGGATTTGGGAGAAATCCGTATACCGCCCACGTGGTTTCGGTATACGGCACGGACATAAACTCATCCTATGTTTTCAAAACTACCAATACGACAAGAATGAGATCGATATATCACAATTCCGCCGCCCTTCTCACAGAACAGGGGACCGATATCGTGATGCTCCCTGTCACGGCGATTGAAGTCCTCAATGAAGGCTACGAATTTGTATATGATATATCGGTTCCGGAGTGTGAAAATTTCATAGGCGGCTTGGGAGGCATATCGTGCCACAACAGCCGCGGCCAGCAGGGTATCGGGATATCTGCAGTAGCATTATACTCGCAACTGACAACAGGAACCCCTACAAAGATATGGACGCGCACAGAGGGCGACAAGAAGACAACTTATGTTGAACTGAATATAGACACGATGAAGAATGAGCCAAAAGTTGTCAAAGAAGATTATCTTGACGAATCGCCTCTCAAAGAGCACGGCACAATAGTCAGCATAGAGATGTCCGGTCGTTACAGGAAGACACAGGGGGTCGATGATTATCTCAAGCAGACGTCGATAGCCAATCCTTTTGCAAAAATAACGTATACTGCGCCTGACGGCGTCAAAAGTATATTTCCAAGAAGCGTTAATGAACTTCCAAAAGCGCCGAAGGAAATGAAGCCGCATCCTTACGGCATAGAATTCGGAATTCTGCAGCGAATGCTGGTTAATACGAAAAGCAGAAACGTCAGCACTTTCATAGCAAATGATTTCTCGTCAACAGGGGCACAAAGCGCCAAGGAAATATGCAACATGGCAAAGATAGATGCTCAGGCAGCGCCTGCATCACTTGACAGGACGCAGATAGAAAAACTCCTGAAGGCTATGCAGGAAGCCAAGCTTCAGAGGCCGCCTCTTGATTGCCTCTCGCCTATAGGCGGGAAAGAACTCGAGAAAAGCCTGAAGAAGGAGTTTCCTGGCGCTGAATTCATTGTCGCCGTGCAGAGAGAGCCTACGGTTTACAGAGGCAACCCTTTTGAAATAGAAGTGGGCATAGCATACGGCGGTGAGATGAAGGCGGATGAACAGATACAAATAATGAGATTTGCCAACCGTGTGCCTCTTCTTTATCAGGCAGGCGCAGGCGCAACAATGGAAGCGATCAAGGAAATCGAATGGAAGCGATACGGCCTGCAGCAATCCGGAAGCAATGTTCCAGTGGGTCCTATGGTGCTAGTGGTTCACATGGCATCATCATGGGTGCCTTTCGTTTCGGAGAGCAAGGAAGCCATAGCCCCTTATCCGGACATAGTCAAGGAGATGAAGCTTGCGATACAGGACGCAGGCAGGCAACTATCAAGATACATTTCCGGCAAGCGCAAGGAAGGCGAACAGAAAAGAAGGCTGCAGATATTCGAACGATACTCGGTCGAAGTCGCAACTGCCCTGCACATATTAACGGGCAAGGAAGAAAAAAGCATACTTGCGAAACTCAAAGGCATAATAGAGAACAGAAATAAGCTTAAGGAAGCTACCGAGAAAGCCGGCGATGCCCTGGCTGAAGAACCTGAAACGCCTAAGCAGGAAGAGGGTGAATAATCATGGCGGATGATGTGAAGAAGACAAGCAATAAACTCGCTGAAATGGGCGAAGATGTAATCAAGACGCTGGAAAAGGAAGGCAATCCAAGCATAGACATTCCACTCAGAACTTTGTCTAACGTTGTATTTGACAAGAAAACGAAGCAGCTCATGCTGGGCGACAAATCCGCCAAGAGATATTTTTTCAACGTTGCTCACTCGAAGAAGTTCATGCAGACCATGATGGTCGGCGGCTTCTGCAAAAGCCTGCTCGATGAAGGCATACATGCGAGCATTAGAGACATGTATTACAACCTCAAGAGAACGCTTGCTGACAGCAATGAAAATACATTTGATGAGCAAGGCGAATCCGATCCGCTTATTGTGGATCTTGAGGTCGCACTTGACACGTTAAGGGAGCACTTGCACCTGACAACCGATCGGAAAGGAATAGTTGCAGGAGATGTTATTATAGAAGACCGAGGCGACGAGATTAACTGGGGCAAGCTCGGAAGCGGCGGCTGGTCAATACCCTCTACGGTGGATGAAATAACATTCAAGAGCGTCAAAGCCGAGTTCGTGCTTGTTGTAGAGAAGAACGCAGGATTCGAGCGTCTTCACGAGGACAAATTCTGGCAGAAATTCAAGTGCATACTGATAGGTACAGGAGGCCAGCCGTCCCGAGGGACAAGACTCTTGATACAGAGACTGAATAGCGAATATAAACTGCCTGTCTATGTATTTGCAGACAGCGACAGCTACGGTTTCTATATATATTCCGTGATAAAATCCGGATCCATAAGTTTAGCACACGTTTCGGACAGAATTGCAACGCCTGAAGCGAGGTTCATAGGCCTTACAGTCAGCGACATCTATAACTATGACCTGAAAAAAGCCATTATAAAGACAAGGGAAGTTGACATAAAGCGCGCAAAAGAGCTGCTTCAATACGAATGGTTCAACAAGAACCCGCGTTGGGTCAAGGAACTAAACCTCATGATAGAGAAAGGCGTGAAAGCGGAGATAGAGGCTCTCTCGCATAGAGGCCTCAAATTCATGTCCGAGGAATACCTACCGGACAAGCTCAGGAAGAAGGATTTCATTGATTAATTCTGCTTTTGCATTTTCATTTTCTCATTTTTAAACTTATTAAAGTATAACTTCTAACAGATTTAGTTAAGCCCTTGTAGCTCAGTTAAACGTATCCTGCGGGAGCGTTTTGAGATAGGTAGAGCGTCTGGCTGTTAACCAGAAGGTCCGCGGTTCGAGCCCGCGCGAGGGCGCTTTGGGAACGTAGCTCAGCCTGGGAGAGCACACGACTGAAGCTCGTGCTGTCGGGGGTTCAAATCCCTCCGTTCCCATTTTTACGGCACAACCTTTTATAATAAGGATGCACAAATATAGCACATGGATCCAGATGGCCGCGATGTGCAGGGAAATCCGGATACGCCAAAAAGCAATCCCGTAAACATAAACATCCCGCAGTTCAAATTCTCCGCGGCGCGTCCTAAGAATTATCGCTTCAGCCCTGAGACCAAATCTGCAATACGCGAATTCTGGAGGCACAACGGGAAGACAATTTCTATAGCGGTCGTTTCGCTTGTCATGATAATCTTATTTTATAGCCTGAATCAAAGCATAACGGGATACGTGACGCGCGCCAATAGCTTGGAAGCGCGCCTTAGCGAGACTAATGCAACGCTCCAAAATACCGTTGCTTCCTATGACGCATGCAAAACCGACCTTGGAAGTACAAAAAGCAGCTTTGAAACATGCAGCACTAATTTGAATTCCAGAAGCAAAGAGTTTGCTTCCTGTACAGCAGAAAAAGACGCCTTCAAAACGCAATCTGACGAACTCGGAACGCTCCTGAGTTCCTGCAACGCAGACAAGGAAGGACTTAGCGCTACAGTGGATTCCGTCACAAATGAATTCAAAGAGAGAAAAGAAGCGTATGACACGCTTGCCAAGAGCGCTGCAAGATTATCATGCTGCACGGCACTTGATGTTATCACTGGCAGAACTGTAGGCTGGGGCATAATTGACAACTCCATTACCTGCGGCTCAAGCAATTACACGATCAATTGCGCTACAGGCGCCACTAATTATTAGGATTATAAAGCTTTCCAGTTGATAGTTTCGTGATAGAATGAGCAAGAAAAAACAACAGGAAGTTGAGACGGAGCCTGAGGAACTTCCATCGCCCGGCATAGTAGAAGCTCCGCTCAAAGAGCCAGTGCCTGCAGAACTCCATGATGATAAAATCATTGTCTGGAAAGGCTGGGAACCCCTTTATGAGCCGGGTTATTATGGCAAGCCCATGGAAAACCGTCTTGAAATCGCGCTTATAGAAGCACTGCTTCTGCTCAAAAGAGGAAGGATACGCCTTGCAAACAAAGGCGCTCCCATGAATTTTGACGATCTTTACAAGCACGCATCTGCACTGGATACCAGGATGCCTGAAAGATACAGGGTGTATGAGGATCTGCGTGAACGTGGTCTTCTGGTAAGAACAGGTTTCAAGTTCGGATGCGATTTCCGCGTTTATGAAAGAGGCGTACAATTAAAGAAAGGCCCGAAAAGTGCCAAGGAGCATACCAAGTGGATAGTATTTGCCATTTCTGAGGATTATAACTGTTCTTTTCAGGAGCTTTCCCGCGCAGTGCGTCTTGCCCATAATATTCGTGCAAGGATGCTATGGGCAGTTGTTGACAATGAAGGCGACTGCACCTACTATCAGGTGCTAAGGCACAAGCCATAAATGGATATATTAATTCTCAACCCCATATAATGGTCGTGATGAATATGAAAGTTTCCGACCTCATGGCGACAAAAGTGATTTCTTGTAGCATTGATACGCCCCTCTCTCAAGTGATGGGCAAGATGAAGCAGAATGGCATACACCAAATGCCTGTTATAGACAAAGGCATTCTTGCCGGCATAGTGGAATTGCGCACTATAATAACAAGGGAGCTTGACCCTACTTCGGCAAAAGCCAAGACCGTCATGATAAGTACTGCCACAATTTCTCCAGACACCGATGTTGATGATGCAGTTTCTGTGTTGATTAAAAGCGGCTCCAGAGCCTTGCCTGTAGTAAATGACAATACTGTAATAGGAATAATTTCGGAAACGGATCTTCTCAATGTGAAACTCAAGGATGGCCCGGTCGAATCTTTGCTGTCAAGATGCGATTATGTGGAACCTACTGATGATCTCGGGAAAGCCGAACATATCATGCGCTACAACAACGTTTCCCGCGTTCCGGTCGTCGAGAAAGGAAAAGTTGTCGGCATGATAGACACGATGGATCTCATAGACGTTTATCTTAAAGGGAAACAGAAATTCAGTGCGCGCGGCAGGGAATCGGGCGAGAAGGACAAGGTGCCCATGTACTCCATATCCGCGGGCACCGTAATGAAGCCGCCCGTCATAATCGGCAAGCGCGAAAAAATCTCAAAGGTCGCGGCATTGCTCCAGAAAAACGAGCATATAGCCGCGTATGAAACGGGAACCGTCTATACGGTGACCCCGAAAGACATACTGGAAACGCTTTTCACTCCGGAAGAGGGCGTGCCTGTGCAGGTCACGCACCTGCGCGAGGATCCGATAACCGAGGCCAAAATCAACAGGATATTTCTCAAGTCTTCGGCGACCATCATGAAGATCGAGCCTGCTGCCGGAACCATGAACATCTACGTCGAAACGCATCATGACGAGGGCAAGAAGAAATACTCAATGCGGGCGCGCCTGCCGACTCCAAAAGGACTGTTCGTCGCCCACAAATGGGGATGGGATATAACCGAAGTTGCTCAGGATCTTACGGATACGCTGGAAAAAGAAATTCTCAAGAAATACGGCAAGGATAGAGCCAAGGGCAAAAGAGCCGCTGAATCAAGAAAGCAGATTTAAGATAGGCGTTTAAAACTCAATCAAGCGTCTCTTCTGAGGGTCTGAATATGCAGCCATGAGCATATAGCAAACGCCCATCATTGCTTAACAATTCGCCTTCTGGACTATATTTTAGGAGAAAAGAGCTTCCTATCAAAAACTCTCGGCCAAAATTATATATTAGTTCACAGGTGCCGTCCGGCAATGTATATTGCACTACGACTTCCTCAAGAGGAGCCCTATTTCCTAAAGGTCTTAAGCGTAAAAATGATAACGCTTCTCTGTACCCATTCTCCTCATTACTAGGCAATGCCAGACGAACAACAAAGCCCACATCCTCCAGTGCTCTTCGCATGCTATAAGGCATTTGACAATTTAGTTATGTGATATATAAAGAGCTAAAGATTTTTTCCGACATTTTCCACGCTTTCGCCGTCAAAAATTCTCTGTATGGAATCGATCAGAGCGTCTTCATGCACCCTGATCTGTTTCTGCGTGTCTCTTTCACGAATCGTAACCGTGCCATCCTCTAATGTATCATAATCAACCGTTATGCACAATGGCGTTCCTGCCTCGTCCTGACGATAATACATCCTGCCGATGGAGCCGGTTTCGTCGTAAGCGGTATAGTATCGCTTTCTCAACAAATCAAATATATATCTTGCCTTTACGGGCAGATTATCCTTGCGGACAAGAGGAAAGACTGCGACTTGATACGGCGATATGGCGGCCGGGAACGAAAAGAACAGGCGCTCCTTCTCTTCCTTCATTACAGACTCCATTATGCATATTACGGGCCTGTCTATGCCATAAGCTACTTCTATAACGTTCGGGATAAACTTCTTTCCGTCAAAGGTGACTTCCATGCTCTGCTTGCTCTGTTCCTGATGACGCTTGAGGTCATAGTCTGTGCGGTCGGCGACTCCCACAAGCTCGACTATGCCATATTTTTCGGAAAGGAACTCGACGTCCCACGTGTCAGAAGAGTAAAAGCTCCTTTCATCGTCCCTGTGCTGGCGCAGGCGAAGCTTTTTTTCGTCCATGCCCATATTCTTAAAAAGCTCAAGCGATCTTGCGAGGAAATATGATATTGTCTGCTTGACGTGTTTCTTTGAAACGAAATCAGAAAATTTCATTTTCACAGTTTTTTCTGAACCCTTCACCAGCGCTTCTGCTTCCATGCCTGCTATTTTATCAAAATTTTTCCATTCATCGAGTGCCGGCGGGGTAAAGAACTGTATTTCCGCTTGCGTGAACTCGCGCTGGCGGATTATTGCCTTTCTTGGCGAGATTTCATTTCTGAAACTCTTGCCTATCTGAATGACTCCAAACGGCATCTTGCGGCGCGCGATTTCATAGAGCCTTCGGAAAGGCATGTATGTCGTCTGCGCGGTTTCCGGACGCAATGCGCCCTCTATCTTGTTCTTTCCGGGACCTATGAATGTTCGGAACATCATGTTATAATCGTAAACCTTGCCGAGTACTCCTTTGCACTTGGGGCATCGTATGTTGTTCTCCTTTAGCATTGTGTCCATTTCGGCCAGGCTTTTTCCTTCTGCGCCCTTTCCTGTTTTCTCTTCTATGATATGGTCGGCCCTATAAGGCTCGCCACACTTTTCGCATTCTGTCATGCGGTCCGCAAAGCTTTCAACGTGACCCGATGCTATCCAGGGGCTTATCGAAGTCAGGACCGGCGCCTCCACGACAAGGCATCCTTCCTGCATTACGTAATGATCAAGAATCATGTCCTGTATGTGCTTTTTGAGAAGCGCTCCCAGAGGGCCGTATTCGTAAAACCCGGAAACGCCTCCGTATATCTCCTGCGAAGGCCAGAAGAACCCGCGATTCTTTGCAATTTCCTCGATCTTATCCAAAAGTTTTTCTTTCTCAGGCATAAGAGAATTATTATGGTGCTATTCTTAAATGCGCCTCTGAAACGATTTATCTCAGGAGACCTTTAGGCCGAATCGGGACACTGCCTTGATAAGGCGCTTCCTTTTGTATTCCGATTAACCTTTGATATTGCAATAAAACCGTTACCAAACAGTTTTCTAATTCCGGATATTCTTTCAAGCCCCAATCGCTAAGAATTCCCGCTGCAACTTTCTCATTAAAATACGTAAGCCTATCTTCGATACCAGTTTTTACGGGGTACTCCACTTTCACCAGGAGATCCGATTTATTGTATCCGATAAGCAATCCCCTATCGCCGTGCATCCTGACAAAATCCGGGTATTCACCGGCTGCTGTAATTTTGCCCCGAATTTCATCTACACGGGTTCCATGAACAAATCCTGAATTATAATGCCGCCCCATATTTTTCCATTCCAGCTTAACCAGAAATGTTTAAATATTCTGGCATTCATAGGAAAAAGCAGGATTGGTATGTCCCAATTTATACAATAACCGGAAAGGCAATCTCTTCTAGCCTTATTTACATAAAATTGAACCCGTCACTCGAAGGATTCTTCTTTAGATTTAACTAGGCTCGCGAATATGCGGGCCTCGATATTATGATAGCAAAAGCTATGAAATAAAAATGGAGGTTGGATGGAAAATGAAAATAAGCAATGTGGAACCATGGATTAGAATAGGAGGTAGAGCGTGGGCGGGGGAAAGATTATCCCTATCAGCATCGATAGAAGGTAACCCTTCAGTAGCCAATTGGATTACATATGCCGCGAACGACTATACACACCACGTTGCAGAAGGAATGAATCCGCAACTCAGCAGGACGTATCCTATTTCGGGGCAGAATGGCTTGAGAATTTATGTCCAAGGACAAATATCAAAGCATAGGGACATACCCTGAATTCAAAAAATTGGGTCCTCCTAAATCTTAAATCCACCGGCGTTCAAGTGATAACAATGTACAAGCTGACTGATGAAGGAAAGAAATATCTTGAGCAGGGGCTGCCCGAGAAACGGCTGGCTGATATCTTGCGCAAGGGGCCACTGACAATGAACGAAGCCCAAAAAATGGAAGACTTTCCAATTGCAATACAGTGGGCAAAGAGAAACGGCTGGGTTGAAATGGCAGGCGGCAAGATATCGCTTGCCAAGAAACCTGATGGTTTTGAGCTTCAAAATGCACTGGAAAGCGTGGCGAAGATGGGGAAAGCAGATGATTTCCATCTTCAGATACTTCTTTCGAGAAACCTTGCTGAAAAAGAGCGGGAGGACATAGTAAAGAAGGCACAGCAATATTTAGGCCGGGAAATAGCAAATATACCGCCAGAACTCATAAAGACCGGGCTTTGGCGCGAGGCCAAGCTGAAGAAATACAACGTTGCCGTTGCAGGGAAAAAAATATACCCCGGAAAAAAGCATCACTATGCCGCGTTCCTTGACCACGTCAAGCAGAAGCTCGCGTTCCTCGGGTTTGAGGAAATGCGCGGCCCAATCGTCGAGACCGAGTTCTGGAATATGGATGCGCTCTTCATGCCACAGCACCATTCGGCCCGTGACATTCATGACGCATATTTTGTCAAGGAGCCGAAGTACGCTAAGAGCCTTGATCCGGCAATACTGGAATCTGTTAAGAATGCACATGAGAGGGGCACGACACAATCAAGAGGCTGGGAATACCAGTATGATGTCCAGAGAGCTCATCGTCATATACTAAGAACGCAGGGAACAGTCCTCTCTGCAAAGACACTGGCATCAAAGCCAAGGATTCCTGGCAAGTACTTTTCGGTCGCAAGATGCTTCCGTCATGACGTGATAGACGCTACGCACCTTGTTGATTTCTTCCAGGTTGAGGGGATAATACTTGATGAAGGGCTGAACCTTCGCCATCTGATAGGTATGCTCAAGATGTTCGGCAAGGAATTTGCAAACGCCGAAGACATCAAGGTAACGCCTAGCTATTTCCCGTTTACAGAACCGTCGGCCTCGCTGTACGCGAAGCATCCAGACATGGGATGGATTGAACTTGGAGGCGCAGGCATGTTCCGGCAAGAGATGCTGGAGCCTTTGGGCATCAATGTTCCTGTCGTAGCATGGGGGCTCGGGATAGACAGGATAGGCATGTTCAACATGGGAATAAAAGATATTCGTGACCTGTTCAGCACGGACTTGAACTATCTGAGGAGCATGAAGGTGACTTACTGATGCCAACAATAGAAGTTTCACGCAAGATACTGGAAAAACTTGCAGGAAGGAAGATAACCGAAGATATGCTAGACCGTGTCAAAGGCGAGATAGAAGAAGAGAATGAGGGCGCCATAAAGCTTGAGATAGGAGATACCAACAGGCCAGATCTCTGGAGCGTTGAAGGCGTAGCACGTGTTTACCGCGAAAGAGGCATGCCGAAACTCAAGCTGAAGAAAAGCGACAAGAAAATCATAGTCGACAAAACCGTTGAAACGATAAGACCATATATAGCAGGTTTTATTGCCAGGAAAGCCGAGATTACCGAAGAGCTGCTTTTGGACCTGATACAATTACAGGAAAAAATAGCCGAGAATTTCGGGCGGAAGCGAGAAAAGATTTCGATAGGCATATACAATTATGCTGATGCCAAGTTCCCACTACGTTACAAGGCAATAGAGCCATCTGGCATAAAGTTTGCGCCTCTTGAATTCGAGGAAGAAATGAATCTGGATGAAATACTTGAAAAACATCCTAAAGGCTGGCAGTACGGTCATATAGTCAGGAAGCACAAACTTTACCCGATATTTACGGACTCTCGAAATCAAGTACTTTCATTCCCGCCGGTGATAAACAGCAATCATCTTGGCCGCGTAAGGGAAGGCACATCGGACATTTTCATAGAAGCCACCGGAAGCGATATCAAGCCCACCATTCTTGCTGTAAACGTAATAGCTTTGGCACTGCAGGATCGGGGTGCATCCATAGAGAGCATAGAAATTCAGTACCCTTACGCAACGCCTCTTGGCAGGAAAGTGACGACTCCTCTCGTTTTTGATGACAAGATGTCAATTCCGCAAAGCCTTGCCGAGGAAAGGCTTGGTCTGTCCCTGAATGCCGAAGATATGATTTCTTTGCTCAAGTCGATGCAGTATGATGCAGTCAGGAGAGGAAAGAACATACTTGTCACAATACCTTATTACAGAAGAGATGTCATGCATCCGTTCGACATCATGGAAGACATAGCTATAGCCTACGGCTACGGCAATATACGGCCTGCCGAGGTGAAGAGCTTTACTCCAGGCGGCTTCTCGGCGTATACGTCCCTCTCGGAAAGGGCAAGGAGATCGATGATAGGCATGGGATTCCAGGAAATAATGTCCCCGATACTTTCAAACAAAGCTGCGCTTGAGGACAAAATGCGTTCTACCGAAAAAATCATAGAAATAGAGAATTTCATGAGCGAAACTTATTCTGCCGTAAGAAACGGTGTTCTGCCCTCACTGTTGAATATGCTCGGCAAGAACTTGCATGTAGAGTATCCTCACAGGATCTTTGAATTTGGCGAATGTGCTGTCCTTGATACTGACCCAAAAAGTGCGGCCAAGCTTGCTGCAGCTATAGCAGATACTTCAATAGGCTACGAAGATATCTCGTCTGTCGTTGATGCTTTGCTTGGCATGTTAGGCGTAAAGTATGAATTGAAACCGTCGAAGAGCAAGAGCTTTATTGAAGGCAGGCAGGCGCATATCATTGTTGATAAAAAAGCGGCAGGCATCGTCGGAGAAGTCGACCCCCAGGTCCTCCAAAACTGGGGCATAGACACACCTGTTGTGGCGTTTGAAATCGATGCAAACAGCCTCGCACAATAACGGTTCATTTCCTTTGAGCAGGTTTCCATTTCACAGGCCGCATATCTTTCAGGTAATCATGGGCCATGCATACGTGAAAATCCTTCCTGCATCTGTGCTCTCTTCTGCAGATTTCGCAATGATTGCATTCCATTATGATTAGAAGCCCCTGCGGAAGAAAACTTTCCAGAGTCTTCTGCTGAACGGCAGATTTTCACTAAACGATTCCCCGGAGACCCATGCCGCAAGCCGCCGAAGGTTATAGGCGGCTTCCGATTTAGGAGAATAATATATAACCGGCGTTCTTGCTGCTATGCTCTTCTGCACTTCAATGTCATCCGGTATCTCGGCAAGCACTTCCAATCCGTCAAGCATGAGGCGTATATCTTCAGTTTTCATTTCATGGCGCATGCCCTTAACTTTGTTAACTACAACCCCCATGATCTTGGTTCCGACCTGCTCGGCAAGCTTGGCCGCCTTTAGTGCATCAGTGACCGAGGTCATTTCCGGGTTTGCCACGAGTATAAGCTCATCTGAAGCTTCCATGGCCGACAGGGCTTCTCGTCCGAGGCCTGCAGCTACATCAACAAGAACTATGTCGGCATTGCCTAAAAGATCAAGCATCGCATTAGGCAAATCGCGAGCGTCAACGCCACGAAGGTCTCGGACCGATATGCCCGCAGGAATTATTTTCAGACCGTTGTCATGCTCATACATGGCCTGATTTATCGAGGCCTTGCCTTTGAGCACGTCATGTAACGTCACTGGATATAGCGGCATGCCGAAGTGCATGCCCAGATTAGGAGTAGTAAGGTTGGCATCAAGAACGACAACGTTCTTGCCCATCTGTGCAAGCCTCGCGCCGAGGTTTGCCGTAACAGTTGTCTTGCCGGCGCCCCCCTTGCCGGAACAGATAGCTATAACTCTTGTCATTTCCGCACCGTTATACAGTGAAAGGCCGTATAATTTGAATATTTTTTAACGCCTTTCGCATATAGCATCAACAATCCAATGATTACTGTCCGATGCTATAACTAATTCAATCCTAGGGTATTAATCCTTTTCTTGCACCTATCGCAGCTTGACTGCTGTCACAGTCACAGAGACACCCTTGGTTCCTCGAATGCGGTCTATCTTTTTGTTCAGGTCATCCATGGACACGGCTTTCACGACCGCTGCAACATCGTAATCGCCCGATATTTCGTAGGCATTGCCGCAAAATTCCTCTATTTTTGCCGCAAGACGCCCTCCTTTCTTCCCCGAGGCCTTTATCATGACTATCGCTTCAAAAGGCGCCTCGAATTCAACTGTAAAGCGTTTGATTTTGCCAGTCCGTATCAGTGCCGCTACGCGGTTCCTGACAGTTCCTTCGGTGATCCCGAGGCTCTTTGCTATCGTCACAAAACTTTCCCTTGAATTTTTTTCAAGCATTCCAAGAATGCTAAAGTCCGTCTCATCCATTTCATCACCTACGAATTTCGTAATTTTATTACGAAAACGCAAGCTTAAATTAGTTATAGATAATTTGTTATGTTCGATTATGACAACGATAATAAAAGCAGGCGGCTCGTCCGTAACAAGGCCTGAAAGGCTGGCAGGCGGATATGTAGACGGCAAACTTGTGCCAGGCATATTCCCCCAGATATATGGAATGGACGATAAAATAATTTTCATAACGTCAGCGCAAGGCGAAACCACAAACAGAATAAAGAAATTCATTTGTGACGCAAAAACCGGCAAGTCCCTCCCCGAACCCGAAGACTTGTTTGCCGATTCCACAAATTTTGGGTTGGCATATGAGCCCGATTCGCAGGCCCGGCGTTATTCTATACTGACTGAGATAGACAAGGTCAGAAAAGATCCGGAAACCAGAAAACAGCTTGACGATAATTCTTATGTTGCCATGCTTCATTTAATGGGTGAAAGAATAGCCGCAATAGATGCGTATGAACTTGCGCGCCAGTCGGGCATAAATTGCGCACTTATTGACCTTGCAGATGAGAGATTTCCGCTAACCGTCAAAGGAGATTACATGAATGCAAGCATAGATTTTCCGGATTCAAGACGCAGAACATATCAAATGTTACAACAGACAACCCCGCCGCTACTCATACTTCCCGGATATGGCGGCATGAATAGGGCAACCAGAAAAGGCGGCATTCTTGCAAGGGGCGGTTCTGACAGGTCTGCGATTGCACTTCAATACGCCGCACAGGCAGGCAGCCTTGGAATCCTTACGAACGTTGCAGGAATAAAAACTGCCGATAGGGATGACGCTGACACGGTCCCGGTACTCAGCCTGGCTCATGCCAAAGCTGCGGCGAACCTTGGCGCCAAGCTACCAGGAAGCAAGAGCCTTGAAGGACTTGAAATGAGATATGATGAGAACGAAGAACCGGAGGTCTATATTGCGCATTCCCAGGATATAAGCGGCAATAAGACAAACATAGTTAAAACTGCAGAAGAAGGCCGCGTTCTGCTTGTCGCCGGGCGCCGTGTTGACGTTTATACATTCGAGGGAAACATATCCGGCTTAGAGGATACGCTAAGAGGCCGAAATGTGGAGTATACCACAATAACAGGAACAGCTGACAACCTATCCATAGCAGTTCCGTATGAAAATAGAGATCACACGGAATTGGTATTGGGAGATTACATGGAATCTAAACACAGAAAAACTAATGGAATTAAAATGGAATATGAGGGCGAAAAGGGCCATATAGGCATTGTCGGCGGAGTAAGAAACACGAAAGGTATGCTAGAAGCAAGCGCAGGCGCTGTGGGACGGGCGGGGATAAATATAGAATATGGCGCAGACCCTAGCAGAAATTCTATCGGATTCATAATAGGCCAACATGATATCAGCCCAGGTATACAAACACTATATAATCGATTTTTTCCTAAAAAATAATTCTTAGTTAATATTGATGGCAGAACACGAAAAACAAAAACGGGCCCGACGGGATTCGAACCCGCGACCCCCTGCTTAGAAGGCAGATGCTCTGTCCAAGCTGAGCTACGAGCCCTAAAGACTGAGAATATAAAGAAGTTTAGATTTATAACCCTTTAAAATCAAAAATAACGTGTCAAAAAGTCATGATATCTTTGGATTGAAACCACTAAAATTAAAACCGTTTGTGCTTTTTGATAAAGAGCAGACCCTGTTAGGGATACACGCAGAGCTTTTACGCAGACTCAGAAAAACGAAATCTGGGATAGACAACATGGAAAATGTACGAATTGTAAAATGCAATTAACACTATCGGCAGTCCATTATGACCATATAAAGTCATGGAAAATGGCGGCAAAACGATAACATCCAATGGTCAGGCACTATGCCCAATATGTCATTCTTGTAAATCAAATAAAGATAGACTTGCTAAGATAGATAAAAAAAGATACTCCAAGAATTCCATAGAGCTGTTTGATTTACCCAAGAACCAAGACACGTATTCGTTTGGATTCTAATTTTTGGTTGCCAGAAGGTTTATATTTTCTCAAAACAAAGTCACCACATGATAAAAATAACCGATCTTAAGGCGGATAAAATAAAAGATTGCCGGGGAAAATGGACGATCGAAGCCGAGATAAACGGCACAAAAGGTGCAGCGCCCGGCGGAACCAGCAAGGGAATATACGAAGCCAAGGAAATTGATGTTGAGGATGCGCTCCTGCTCATTAACGGCTCTCTGAAGGAAAAATTTATGGGCCGCGAGTTCACGCAGGAAAGTTTTGATAATGAACTGAAAAAAACGGACGAGAGCCAGGATTTCTCAAACATAGGAGGAAACACTTCGACAGCGCTTTCTTTCGCGTTCTTTAACCACGGGTTTGCATTAAAAAAATCATCCTTTCCGTTTCCGCTTGTGAACATTTTCGGCGGCGGAAAGCATGGAGGGTTTTCCGATATACAGGAATTCTTGATAATGCCCCATGAAGCGAAGAGCTTCGCCGAAGCCTTTGAAACGAGCAGACAATTTTATAACGCGTTCAAATCGCTTGCCGAAAAAAGGGGGCCGGTAGGACGCAATATAGAAGGCGCTGTGACTGCAAACATAAGACAGGAAGATGTTTTTGACATGCTTCTTAAGGTCGCTGAGGATATGCCGGCAAAAATAGGCATCGATGCCGCGTCTTCCGAACTCTGGAACGGCGAAAAATATGTGTACAAGAATTCAGGCACGGAACTTGACAATGGCGAGCAGGTGGATTTCATGAAAGAGATTGCCGAAACTTACAATTTATTTTATGCAGAAGACCCATTTGATCAGGATGATTTTACAGGTTTCTCAGAATTGAAGAAAAAGATAGGGAGGCGCACTTTAGTTTGCGGCGATGACCTCACTGTCACAAATGCCGAGCGGCTCAAGATGGCGTTAGACAAGGATGCCGTGAACGCGATGATAGTCAAACCCAACCAAATCGGCAGCGTAACGCTTGCCCTGAAGGCAGTCGAAGTTGCAAAATCCGCAGGCGTGATCAATGTAATGTCGCACAGGTCCGGAGAAACATCTGATTCTACGATAGCCCGCCTTGCAGTCAACTGGGAAACGCCGATAATAAAGATCGGCCTTGCTGACACAGATATAGCAAAAATGAACGAACTTGTAAGGCTTTGGAATCTTGCAGAAAAGCCTGAAATGGCGAAATTATGAAGCTTCTTTTCGTGATACTCGACGGAGCCGGAGACGCGCCTTCCGCGTTGGAAACTGCGCGCACGCCGCATTTGGATGAAATAGCACAACGCAGCAAGGGCGGCATGCTCTTTCCCATAAAGGGCGTTGCGCCTGAATCCGACCAGGCCATGATGGCACTTCTTGGGTACAGCCCCTATACGTATTATACGGGCAGAGGCCCGCTTGAAGCGTATGATGCCGGCGTAAGATTCGGTGAAGGCGATATAGTTTTCAGGGGTAACTTTTCTGTCATCAAGAACGGGATAATCACCGAGCCCAGTGTTGAGATAACCGAGGACGTTAATGCAAAGCTCTGCGCACTGCTAAACGAAAAACTTGACATGACAGGCGTGAAATTCCAGACGACAAAAGGCTACCGCTTCGCGCTTGTGCTTTCCCGGCGCGGCTTGAGTTCTGCTGTCCAGAATACGCATCCCGGATATGCTGTGATAAAAAACCGCGTATCTACTGCCCTTGAAGAACGCACAGGCGCCGCGCCCAGAATTTGCGAGCCTTTGGACGGGTCCCTTGAAGCAAAAAAGACCGCTGATTTGGTCAATGAGATAACCGCAAGAGTATCCACTATACTTCAGGACAATCCTACGGCAAACTACATTCTATTAAGAGGGGCAGGTGACAGCCTGCCTGAACTGCCTCCGGCTCAGGGCAAATGGTGCATGCTTGCAGACAGCCATGCAGACGCAACCATCGGAAAGCTCGCCGGCATGCATGTGCACAAGAAACCTGAGAGCAATGCAGAACTTGCGAAAAAAGTCGTGTCGCTCTATCTATATGACAGCGTGTGCGTCCAGATAAAATCGCCGGACAAGTATTCCCACAGGAAAGATTTCCAAGGCAAAGTGAAGGCGCTAGAAGAAATAGACCGCGACTTCTTCTCGGTCGTCAAGAACATTCCCGGCATTACAATAGCAATCACAGCCGATCATGCAACATCATCGGCTCTCGGAGCGCACACCAAGGATTCCGTTCCTATATGCATAACGTCAAAGAAACCCGATGGTACAAGGAGGCTCAGCGAAACGGCATGCAGAAAAGGCTCGCTTGGAGAACTTGACGGCAGCGCAATGATGGAAACGATAAATAAAATAGAGAATGAATAGTCCCACTCTGTGGGCAGTAATATATTTAATTATTTACCCGCATAAGATCTTCTATGTCTAAGCAGACATCGATTTTCAGCGTAGTTCTGCTTAGCCTTGCGACTGTCCTGCTGCGATAAGCAGCCTATGACACTCCGCTTTTCTTCGTATTTCACAAAAAATAAAACGCGGAGATGTCGCTATGCAAAACGAGGAATCAATAAATAAAAAATGAGGTGGATGTTATGAATACAGACCGACATATGAGAATCCTTGCCAGAAAATGGGCATTTGAGAGATTTGGACAGTTAGAAATGCCGGATACGGACGACAAAAGCGCGTATCCGAATAAAGCATACACAAATAATAATATAGATTACGACCCCACTGATCCAAGATCTGTAGCAGGATACAAAGCATTAAGAGAGATAGGATACGTCTGAATTTCTTTTTTTATATCAGCAATTTAAGACTTAGGAACAGTGGATATCATGGATTTCGCCCGGATAGAGAAGAAATGGCAGGAGAAATGGGAAAAAGAGAAGGCGTTTGAGGCAAACATAGATACTTCCAAAAAGAAATTCTTCATAACGTTCCCCTATCCGTATGTGAATGGCGCTCCGCACATCGGGCATGCATACACTTCTTTGAGAACCGATTCTTACGCCCGCTTCAAGCGCATGTGCGGTTTCAACGTTCTGTATCCTCAGGGATTTCATGCCACGGGCGAACCAATACTGGGCGTTATTGAACGTCTTCGCAAGGGCGATGCATCGCAAATCCAAACGCTCAAACAGTTTGGCGCCACGGACGAAGACATCAATAAATTCAAGGAATCGCCTCAATATCTTGTCAATTTCTGGATAACCGAATGGAAGAAGGCTCAGAAAGCTACCGGGTTTTCCATTGACTGGAGGAGAAGTTTTGTCACGACAACGCTGACTCCTCAATATTCGCGATTCATAGAATGGCAATACAATACGCTGAAGAAAGCCGGATATGTTGTCCAAGGAACGCATCCGGTCATATGGTGCCCCCACGATGAAAGCCCCACAGGCGACCATGACAGGCTGGAAGGCGAAGGAGAAAGCCCGGTAGAATACACAGTGATAAAGTTCAAGATAGGCGATGCTTTCCTGGTCTGTGCTACATTGCGGCCAGAAACGATATTTGGAGTAACTAATATCTGGATCAACCCCCATGCCGATTACGTGAAGGCGGCGGTAAACGGAGAGAAATGGATTATAAGCAGACACGCTGCCTCTAAAATTGCAGATCAACTAAAGAAAGTCAAAATCACATCAGAAATTAATCCGGCAGACCTTCTGGGCAAAAGAGCCATGCATCCGTTAGATAATAAAGAGATACCAGTACTGCCCGCCAATTTTGTGGATACAAACATAGCAACCGGCGTTGTCATGTCAGTTCCCTCTCATGCGCCTTTTGACTGGGCGGGCATTCTTGACTTGATTGGTTCGGGTCTTGAAAGATACGGAGTTACAAAAACCGAATTGCAGCCTATTGTACTCATAAAAACAGAGGGCCTCGGGGAAACGCCGGCAATAGACACTGTAAATAAAATGGGAATCCGCTCTTCAGAGGAAAGAGCAAAGCTCGATGAAGCAACATCTCAAATTTACAAAAAAGAATATCATAAAGGAATACTCAACAATAACTGCGGCAAATACGCCGGAATGACCGTTGCCGAAGCCAAGGACAAAATAATAGGAGAACTCAAGGCCGTTGGCGTTGCCGATTTCATGTGGGATTGCGTTGGAGTAGTCTGCCGCTGCACGACAAAATGCCACGTGAAAATACTGGAGAACCAGTGGTTCCTTAAATTCTCGGACGAGGCATGGAAAGCAAAAGTCCGAAAGATGCTCAAGGGCATGAAAATATACCCTGAAGAAGCAAGGCAAAATTTCGAGAACACCATAGAGTGGCTGAAGGACAAGGCTTGCACAAGAAGAGGCGGTCTAGGAACGCCCCTCCCATGGGACAAGTCATGGATAGTTGAGACTCTCTCTGACAGCACTATCTACATGGCATATTACACGATAGCACGAATCATCAATGAAAGGAAAATACCGGCCGAGACGTTGACAGACGAAGCCTTCGATTACATATTTCTTGGCAAGGGCAGAGCCCAAAGCAAAGACCTCGAAGAGATGAGGGCGGAATTCGAATACTTCTATGCGGTTGATCTAAGGAATTCGGGCAAAGACTTGACTCAGAACCATCTTACATTCTATCTGTTTCATCATGCAGCCATATGGCCGGAAAGTAAATGGCCGCGGGCAATTTCCGTCAACGGCTTTGTCAATGTCGAAGGGGAAAAGATGTCGAAGAGCAAGGGCAATATCATACCCCTTAAAGATATGCTTGAAGAGTTCGGCGCTGACATGGTGCGCCTGAATATGATCACTGCAGCGCAAGCCTTGGATGACGCTGACTGGCGATCAGAGAATGTAAAGGGCATGAGATCGAGGCTCGATATGATTTGCGAGCTTTCTAAGGACGCTTCGAAAGCAAAACGCAAAACAAAAACATCCCTTGATATGTATCTTGAAAACAAAATAAAGAAAGAATCATCCAACGCTATCAAGGCATACGAGGAACTCAGATTCAGGGATGTAAGCACTCATGCGCTTTTCGAGACCACCAATGCATTGAAGTGGTACATCCGCAGGACAGGAGGCATAGAGGACGCTAATCCTGATATACTGTCCGAGTCATTAAGAAGAACGGTAAAAACTCTTACTCCTATGGCGCCTCATATATCGGAAGAAATGTGGTCTGTCCTCGGGGGCAAGGGATTCGCAGCGTTCCAGCCACTGCATGAAGAAGCATATGATGATTCCTACGAAAACGCTGAGAAGCTGATCCAAAAGGCCACTGAAGACATAGAAGAAATAAAGAAGCTGGTCGGGGCCAAGAAGAATGCTAAAGTTTACATTGCCGAGGCATGGAAGTTCACTGCCCTATCAAAGCTCGCGCAAGGCATTGAGCCGGCGGTCGTTATCAAGGAAATTGTGGCTATGCATCGCGATAAAGGCAGGGAGATATCATCATTCATTAACTCTGCAAAAGCCGGAAAATATCAAGTCATCCCCCGCGAATTGCAGATAAAGGCCCTGTCTGAAGCCGCGGATTTCATGTCGTCGCAGGCTGGAATGCCTATTATTGTGGAAGAAGCTGCCGGCCAAAACCCGAAGGCTAACGCAGCTGCGCCTGACAAGCCTGGAATATTTTTAGAATAACTAGCATCACTTGAACATAGAAAGCGATCTTTGATAAAGAGCGTATATTACAATCATGGCGACAGCGCCGTATGCCAGCCAGCCGATTATAAGGGAAGGCGCCTGGTTCGTGAAATAGAAGTAAAGAGCAAGGACAAGAAACATAATGCCCCCTATTGCAAAGGCGAAGCCGGATTGGCGGCGATAATCATTGAGCGTCACTACAAAGACTTTCTGTTTTCTGTTGCGCGAAGCCTTTGGCATGTTAGATATTGGATGGTCTAATATATAAAAACAAATGAACTTCAGAAGGTCTCTAAACTCTTATGGAGCTCTCTTTTCTCGTTTTCCCTGAAACGCATCCTCTGGAACATGGACTCAAACACGCCTTCAAGTTCAGAAAGCCTCTGATCCATGGCGTCCTGGGCGATGTTAACCTCCAGAACAGCACACCACAACTGCGCATTCTTTGTATCATCTGCATGGCTATATGCGCCTCTGTGCTTTGCCACTTTCTTGATTATCTCGTTTATCTTTTCCTCGTCTTGAGGTGTCAGATATTCTTTCCAATTTCTTCCCTGCGTGTTCATCAATAGTTTGAACATAAAACAGGTTATGACAGAAGGGTATAAAAAATGATCTCTGGAATAGCCGGACATATGCAATTAAATGCTTTTTCTTTATATGGTAGTGATGGAAAAAGGCGACTTCGTCAAAATAGAATATGTTGGAAGACTGGAAAGCGGCGAGATATTCGATCTTACCCGCGAGGATGTTGCCAGAAAGGAGAAAATTTATAATGAAAAAATGAAGTATGGACCGGTTTCTGTTGTTATAGGCTCTGGATTCGTGCTTCCCGGCCTTGAAAATGCCCTTGTCGGCATGACGCCGGGCGACAAGAAGACAATTACCATAGAGCCTGCCGATGGTTTTGGCCAAAGAAACGCTGACATGGTCAAAACTGTCAATAGCAAGGTTTTTGGGGACAAAAATGTCGATCCGCAACCTGGAATGATAGTTGATTTCTCCGGCCTTAAGGGAAGGATACAATCCGTCTCCTCTGGCCGTGTTACGGTAGATTTCAATAATCCACTCGCGGGGAAAAAGCTCATTTATGACGTGGAAGTCAAGGAAAAGATAGAAAAAGCGGATGAGCAGATAAAGTCGCTGCTTCAATTCTTCGGCTTCCAAGCGTCTGCTGTGATGATATCGAACGGCGTTGCAGACATCGAAGCTGATCTGCCTGCTGAGATCAAGTCAAAAATCGCAGAAACCATACTTAAGAACGTTAAGCCCGACGGTAAAAAGCTCCAGAAAGTCAGATTTATACAGGCTTTCTAAGGCAAAGCGGCGCTTTATTCTCTTCTGCCAATGAGAGAGAAACTTTTTGCCGACACTATAGATTTTGGCAGATTCGCCTGCACTTTTCTCTATTTTAAGTCCATGAAAAGTGATCGTGCTATTCCTTCAGTATAACCGGCTTGTGGAAATACATTGATGTCTTGCAGTAGCTGCAAGCCACAGGTATCTTTTCCTTCCTTGTTATCCAAACGTGCCCGCATTTGCCACATTTTATTTTCATGCTATCACCTTACTACTACTATTACTACTACTATTACTATTTAAAATTTTAACGCGCCAATCCTATTAGGCTTTAAATAATTTCAGCGAATTATACAGAGCAAGAAACACGCTGTTTATACTGTCTCCGTTATTTTTGCTTTGGGGTGGCAGGAATAGTACAGCCCTTTAGTTGATGTTTAAAGGAAAATGGTGATTGCATGGGAGTAGGAAGCATTGATTCTAAAAGAAACAAAAATGGGGACGAGGAATTGAGAAAGATACTTGAGTCGAAGAAAGCTACTATCAAAATTCTGGGCGCCGGAGGAGCTGGCGGCAACACACTTTCCAGGCTGACGCAGGTTGGCGTTACTGGCGGAGAAACCATAGCGATCAATACAGATGCGCAGGACCTTCTTTACACCGATGCGGATGTCAAGCTGCTCATAGGCAAGGAAATAACCGGAGGCCTTGGCGCAGGCGCAGACCCTAAGGTAGGCGAAGAATCCGCAAAGGAAAGCAAAAACGAACTTAAAGATGCCATAAAGGGCGCTGACATGATATTTTTGACGTGCGGTCTTGGAGGCGGAACAGGAACAGGTTCTATCCCGATTGCAGCTGAACTTGCAAAGAAGCAAGGATCGCTTACAGTAGGCATAGTCACACTTCCTTTTACAATGGAAGGCAGATCAAGAATGAATAACGCCAAACAGGGACTTGAGAAGCTCGAAAAGGTTGTGGATACCCTTATCATAATACCCAACGACAAGCTTCTCGAGATAGTTCCGGACGTTTCTCTTACTACGGCCTTCAAGGTAGCGGATGAAATACTCGTGAATGCCGTCAAGGGCATCACTGAACTCGTCACAAGGCCCGGACTTGTAAACCTTGACTTTGCTGATGTGCGTGCAGTCATGTCACAAGGCGGCCTTGCCATGATAGGCATGGGCGATTCTGACACTGAAAACAGGGCATCTGAAGCCGTAGAGAGGGCACTGAATAATCCTCTTCTTGACGTAAACATAGACGGCGCAAAGGGCGCCCTGATAAATGTCACAGGCGGCATGGATGTTACTATAAGAGAATGCCAGCAGATAGTCGAGGCAGTGGCCGAAAGACTTAACCCTGACGCAAAAATTATCTGGGGAGCTCAGATAATGAAGGAACTGGGCGATTCCATAAGGACGATGATAATCGTGACAGGCATAAACATGCCTCATATGGCGACAAACGAAAAACCCTATGTTCACCAGAGAAAACGCGACATAGAGAAAACGCTCGGCATAGACTTTGTGGAATGAGTATAATGGCAAGGCCTCTCTACAATCTCCATATAGAAGCCGATCCTGCAGGTGACGATTCCCTGAAAGTATGGGCGGATAGCGTCATTCATGACTCAAAACTTAGCGTGTATTCAGAATTGGCGGCTTTAACAGTTTGAGGAGATACCGCTTTATGAACCCGCAGGCGCGGCGCTTGACGTCTCTTTCCCGAACTACGCCGCCCGTCTGAAGCATAAATTAACCATTTAAATGTTTCATTCAATTAAGGGAAATGGACATCAAGGATAGAATAGATAAAATAGCCAGAGTGTTAATGATAGCATCCAAACCGGATAAACAGGAGCTCACGCAAAGCGCCAAGATAACCGGCGCGGGCATAGCGGCAATAGGCTTGGCCGGGTTCATCATATTCGTCACGGCAATGCTGCTTAGTGGTGCAGGCCATCTATAGGTGAAAAAATGATTCTAACGGTAAGAACGACAACAGGAAGAGAGAATGTAGTCATGGAATCCTTGGCCACAAAAATAAAGGCCGGGGCCATTCCGATCAACGCCATGTTCCGTCCTGAAGAAATACGCGGCTACATTTTCGTGGAAGGAGAATTAAATGACATAGAATCCGCCACGAAGAACGTCCCGCACGTTCGTGGAATAATACCTAAAGAAATTCCTATGTCCCAGATTGAAAGATTCTTAGTTGCAGAAAGACAGGAAATCAAGGTCGGCGTGGGCGACGTCATAGAAATTGTAGGCGGACCCTTCAAGGGCGAGCGCGGCAAAGTAACCAGAATAGACGAAACCAAGCAGGAAGTCACGGTAGAATTCCTGGAAGCCGCTATACCGATACCGGTCACAGTGCCTGTTAATTCAGTCAGCATACACTCAAAGAAAAAAGAGGAATAACCAGGAGGGATATTATATGGGTAAAAAAGAATCAATAGACGTTCTTGTTCAGGGAGGCAAGGCTACGCCTGCGCCACCGCTAGGTCCGAGCCTTTCACCGCTTAAGGTAAACGTCGGCCAAGTAGTTGCCCAGATAAATGAAAAAACAAAGAGTTTTGCCGGTATGGAAGTGCCTGTCAAGATCATTGTTGATATTGAAACGAAAGAATATACAATAACAGTAGGTACGCCTCCTACAACTTCCATGATAAGAAAGGAGATGAAGAAGGACAAGCTCAGACACAAGAAAGAGGAAACAACAATAGAAGGCGGCGACATTGCATTCTCAAAAATCCTTCAGATAGCAAAAGCCAAGGAAGACGTGCTGATGAGCCACACAATGAAGGGAAAGGTAAAGCAGATACTTGGAACGTGCCTGTCAGGTGGCGTTACAGTTGACGGCAAGGATCCACGCGACTTACAGAAGGAAATAGATGAAGGCAAGCACAAGGTCGAATAGTACGCAAACCTTTTATGCTTTCCCAAGATAGCTGAATCATGAACGCCTACGACAAGGCACTCCTCGGTCTTTATGCGATATCGCTTTTTGCGATCATCGCCTTACTATCGGATGTGTGGGCGCTTGCCGCCATACTGATACTAATTCTTATGCTCAGCCTCGTGCAGAAAGCCGCAGTTGAGGACGAGATGATAAGAGAATCTGACAAGAACCGCGAAGCTCTTGTTCAGGTGGTGGCAAGGCTTGAAATGTTTTCACGCAAGCTTGAAGAGATACGCTACGATGTAGGCAAAGGATTTTACACGTTTGACAACCGCCTTAAGGAAGCTAGAGCTGATTACCAGAAGGACATGGATATGAATTATCGCGAGCTTGCACGCAAAATATTCGAAGTTGAAAATCGCCTCACTGCCGCAAGAAGAACTTTTGCAAGCGCGCTTGGCTCCATGGACGACAGGATCAATTCCAAGGACGAGGAAGAAGAAAGCTATCGCCGCCCATAATGCTTTTTATACTTTACCATATTATTAGATAGGTCCGTATACTGCCGCGTTTTCGCGACAGGAGGATAATTATGAAACTCGAAGAAGCTATACAGGAGCTCAGGAAGCAGGACAAGAAAAAGTTCACCCAGACGATAGACCTGGGAATGACGCTAAGAAATATTGACGTCAAGAAACCTGAGAACAGATTCTCCAAGGAAACGGTGCTCCCGCACGGAAGAGGCAAGGATGTGCAAATTGGCCTGATATCCAACAGCATTCCAGATGCCATAAACAAAGACGGTCTTGACGAATTGCAAAAAGACATGAAGAAGATGAGAGCAGTAATCAACAAATATGATTATTTCTTATGCGAGCCTGCATTGATGGCCACAGTAGGCAAGGTACTAGGCAAGTTCTTGGGGCCGAAGGGCAAGATGCCCAAGCCATTACCTCCGAATGTTCCTGCAGAAGCGTTGATGAAAGGCCTTAAGAAATCCGTTTCAATCAAAGTTCGTGATGCTCCTGCGATAACAGTCCCTGTAGGCACTGAGGCCATGACAGATTCTCAGATCAAGGAAAATGCTGAAGCTGTCATAAACGATGTCAAGGCCCTGTTGCCTAAGGGCGTCAACCAGATAAAAACCTTATATATCAAGACAACAATGGGCAAACCGGTGAAGATAGATGCTTAAATCTCAAAAACCCAAGAAGGTAGACGAGCTTGCAAAAATGCTTGCTTCCTACTCCGTGATAGGCATACTTAACATTCACAAGATGCCGACAAAGCAGATGCAGAAGATAAAAAACAAGATGTCAGGCAAGGCCACAATCAAGGCGGCAAAGAACGTCATACTCAAGAAAGCGATGGAAAAAAGCGGCCATGATCTCTCGGCACTCTCCGGCAAGGTGGCAGGCGAATCTGCAATCATACTTTCCAACGACAATCCGTTCCGTCTTTACGCTACATTGAAGCAGAACAGAATAGCTTCAGGAGCCAAGATAGGCGACATTGCTCCGCAGGACATAACGGTACAGAAGGGGCCGACCGGCCTTCCGCCTGGCCCTGCAATAACGACCCTGCAGAAGCTTGGCCTTAAGACAACGGTCGAAGCAGGCAAAATTGCAGTTTCCCAGGACAAGGTCGTTGCAAAAAAAGGCGAAACGATAACGGCGGACATGGTCAACGGATTTAACTTACTCAAGCTCGAGCCCATGCAGATAGGCATAGACATGGTATCCGCATGGGAGAATGGCTTGATATACGAAGGCAAAGTTCTGGATATCGACAAGGACGAGTACCAGAGAAATGTTGAAGCCTGCATTGCATCTGCATTCAACCTCTCGGTCAACGCCCACTATCCGACCAAAGAAAACATCTCTGTCATGATACAGAAGGCGTTCGGCGAAGCGAGAAGCCTTGTCATAGAGGCAGACATACTTGACAAAGATTTCATAGGCGAAGTTCTCGCAAAAGCATCACGCGAAGCAAAGGCGCTCGAAAGCGCAAAGAATGTTTAGGAGGTTTTGAAACATGAATCTAGTATACGGAGCTCTCCTCCTTCACTCCGCAGGAAAACCCATAAATGAAGCAAATGTAAAGAAAGTTGCTGAAGCAGCAGGCGAAAAGATAGAAGACGCACAGATAAAGGCACTCGTTGCAGCGCTTGAAGGCGTGAACATCGAGGAAGCCATAAGCAAGGCGGCTATGCCTGTAGCGGCAGCGGCACCTGCGGCAGTTGCCGGAGAAGCCAAGAAAGAAGAGAAGAAAGAAGAAGACGAAGCCAAGAAGGCCGAAGAAGCAGCCGCAGGATTAGGCGCATTGTTCGGTTAAATTTTTTGCTTTCATTTTGTTTTCATGATTCTTCATTTAATTAGTTTTGCATATATTTCACTGGATACGTAAACCTTTACGCGTTCTAAATTTATGGAATTTCAAGAACCTAATTTTGGATTGGATGCGCTTAGCCGAGCTACGGATGTACGTCTAACGGAAAAGAAGATAGGGAATCTTTATCTCCTAAGCTTTCGGCCGATGGAAAAAAGGCCCGATAAATGACTTTACACGATTAGATGCAGTAGTTTCTAACAGCGGGCGTTTACTTGAATTTAATGGCAAGCCCTTAGAGCGACTTAGTCCCACCATTCTAACGCGCCACCGGGGCGAATACGCTTTTGCTCCACCACCTTACTGCTGGATCGAACTGGTGGCTATCAGCTAAGCCATACGTGACATCCAGATGTTTCTCTGAGATCGCGCAACGCGGAATTGTACGGATGATTGTAGGGCGTTAGTGCCTTTTGGGTTAACTCCTCTAACTGCTCCTGCGTAAAACTATCAGTTTCTCTAAATCCCAGTTTCTGTGCAACTGAGAAAAAATCATTGATTGAATACTCATGCCCTAATTGAATCCCCGCCAAAATATAATGACGCCCATCAGTCTGTTCGACCTCCTTCACTGGCTGCAAATATTCTTTGCTATAAGCGTCTGAATCTATCAAGAACAGATTATATTCTGGAAAGTTCTTGCCAATTGATTCACGGTATCTTTCAAACGAAAGCCGGTAGGCTACTAGTAACTTTATTTCCGGCCGCTCTTCCAACACCATCTCCCCTGGATATTCCTCCTCCAGCATTTGCTGGATCTCCCCAGTCAACCCCCATGTTCCCTCAAATGCGAATCCGCTCCAGTCATGGAGTGGGGGCACGTATTCATATCTCATAGATTCTGAAATATCTTGGAAGGCTTTAAAAAGCGTTTGACGGAGGCCAATGAACTGTTTCAGAATATTGAGGCAATATTTACCGACCGATTTCAGGTATTACAAGCAAGTATGTGCTTGAATTATCTCAGGCCTAGAGGGAAGACCACAATAATTAAAAAGGAGTACGACATGTCGGCGCGAAAGACATGGTTGCATTCCTTAGCTCGTTTGTTCGGTCTCTACAACCACATCGAATTCCCGTTGTTTCGTCCGCCGTGTTAATACGGCGGAATTCGATGTTTAAATTCTTTCTTGTTGTTATGGAATTTAAATAGTTATATTATGTATAATTATTGTGATGTTATGGAAACCGTGAAAATCAGGGCAAGGGCATGGGGAAATTCCGTGGGCCTAGTTATACCCAGAGAAATAGCCGAAAAGGAAGGCATCAAACCCGGAAAGGAAGTTGAGATACTGATAACGAAGAAGACCAACGTCTTGAAGGAAACGTTCGGGACCATGAAATTCAAGAAATCGGCGCAAGAGATGAAAGACGAGCTAAGGAAAGAACTTTATGACTGAAGCATTCTTCTTCGATACATACGCAGTCATAGAGATCATATCCGGCAACCCGCACTACGAAAAATACAGAGATGCTGAAATAGTGCTTACAAAGCTCAATCTTTTCGAGCTTTTTTATTCGATACTGAAAGAAGATGCCGGCAAGGCGCGCCATTACCTGAAAAAATACGAAGAGCTTGCCATAGAATTCGACGGCAATGTTATCCAGGCGGCGGCCGCAATCAAGAAATCAAACAGAAAGCTTTCCATGACAGATTGCATCGGATACGCCGTTGCCCTGAAAAACGGCATGAAGTTTCTCACAGGCGACAGGGAATTTGAAGGCATGCCGAATGTCGAGTTCATGAAATGAGATACAAACGTATGGGCGCTACAGCCGGTAAAAATCCGCCTTTCCTTAACTATTAAGATTTTGCCTATAATTGATTAAGATGCTAGATGACAAAGCACTGAAGAAAAAATACTTCATTGAATTCGCAAAGGAACCTTCAAAATACTATCCTAACGGCATGGCGGATTTAGGCTTTGTTAGGCGAAAATGCATGTCGTGCGGCCGCGCGTTCTGGTCCGTCAAGGCGCGAAGCGCCTGCGGGGATTCTGCATGTTGCGGAGGATATTCGTTCATAGGCAACAGCCCGGCAAAGCACAAGATGACTTATCCTGAGGTCTGGAAAAAATTTTCCGAACTTTTGCAGAAGCAGGGCTATACACCGATAAAACGCTATCCTGTGACGGCAAGATGGAGAACAGACCTGCATTTCGTGGAAGCTTCAATAGACGATTTCATTCCTTATGTCATATCCGGCGAAGTAAAGCCGCCGGCAAATCCACTCGTGATACCGCAAACGTGCCTCAGGTTCAACGACATAGACAATGTAGGAATAACAGGAGCGCATTATACATGTTTTGTCATGATTGGGCAGCACAGATTCGAGCAGCCTAAGGATTACAGGATGAATGATTATTTCCTCCACCTCATGAAGTGGTTCACAGACGGCCTCGGCCTTCCCAAGGAAGAAATAATATTACACGAGGACGTTTGGGCCGGCTCAGGCAACTTCGGCCCATGCGTGGAATTTTTCTCAGGCGGCCTTGAATTAGCAAACCAGGTATACATGCAGTTCAGGCAGACTGAAACTGGTTACGAGGACCTTAAGCTCAAGGTCCTCGACATGGGTCTTGGGCAGGAAAGGAATGCATGGTTCTCGCACGGAACTGTCAATAGCTACGAGACAACTTTCCCAACGGTGATGACGCATCTCAAGAGCATAACCGGAATACAAGTAAACGAAGACATCATCAAGAAATTCCTGCCGTATGCATCGATGCTTAACATAGACGAAACTGAAGACATGGACAAAGCATGGAAGAAAGTTGCAGAAAAGACGGGGTATGACGCAAAACTTCTCAGGGAGAACGTCATGCCTCTTGCTGCACTCTATTCGATTGCCGAACATACAAGAACATTGCTTGTCGCGATAAATGACGGAACGCTTCCAAGCAATGTCGGAGGGGGCTATAACCTGCGCTTGATACTGAGAAGGGCGTTTTCGCTCTCAAGAAAGTACGGATGGGATATTGATTTTGCCAAGCTCTGTGAATTGCATGCGGATTATCTCAAGGAAATATATCCTGAGCTTCAGGAAGCCATTGGGAGCATAGACGATATACTCGCATATGAAAAGGAAAAATATGATTCTACGAAAGAGAAAAGCAGGGAAATAGTAAGCAAGCTTAGGAACGTTGACACAAACAAGCTTATAGAGCTTTATGACAGCCATGGCATCCCGCCAGAGGACGTAAAGGAAGTGATGCCAAATATAGTTATTCCTGAAAATTTCTATCTACTTGTAGCTGACAGACACAGAAGAACCGAGAAGAAAGAAAAGATGAAGATAGAATTTGACGCAGCGCCGACAGAGCTCCTTTATTACAAGGACAACAACGCAAGGGAATTCACGGCCACAGTTCTGAAAATAAGAGATAACTGGGTTGTCCTTGACAGAACGGTATTTTATCCTGAAGGCGGAGGACAGCAGAATGACTTAGGCGCTATTAATGCCATTCCTGTTGAAGATGTGCAAAAATTCGGCACAGTAGTCGCGCACAAGATGTCCGGCATTCCTTTCAAAGAAGGCGATACCGTAAAAGGCGTTATTGATGCAAAAAGACGCGAGAGGCTCATGCATCATCACAGCGCAGTTCATATAGTCAATGGCCTTGCAAGGCGCGTTCTTGGCAGCCATCTCTGGCAGGCAGGAGCTCTGAAGACGCCTGAAAAGGCAACTATAGATCTTACGCATTACAAGATTCCATCCCATGAACAGCTAGATGAGATAGAAAAGATGGCTAATGACGCAGTCAAAAGAAACATTCAGACGCATAAGCATGTCATAGAGAGAACCGAGGCTGAAAAGAGATTCGGCATGCGAATATATCAGGGCCCGGCCATACCTGCAAAGGAACTAAGAATAGTTGAAATACCTGAAGTGGACACGGAAGCATGCGGCGGAACGCACGTCGACAATACAGGAACAATCCGCAGAATCATAATAACCAAGGCCGAAAAAATACAGGACGGCGTTGTCAGACTGACACTGGTCGCAGGCGAAGCTGCTAAGGAATACGAAGAAAAAATGGCATCTTTAGCCAGGGAAGCCGAAAGTATACTGGAAACAAAGGACATAGTGGCCGGTACAGAGCAGCTTTTCAACGAATGGAAACGCGCAAGAAAAGAATATGAAGAAAAAGCGGCCTCGCTTGCACAAAGCATCGAGGTAAAAAGCGTAGATGTGCTTGACGCGGAGAGAAAAAGCCTTATGGCGATAACAAGAACTGGCGGCTCCTATGTTCTTTTCGGAACCAAAGACAAAAGCATAGTTGCCTCCGGCGGCAATGCATCGGAAATAATGAAGTTCGCTCTAAACCTCACCGGAGGTAACGGCGGGGGTTCCGGAACATTTGCCCAGGGAACGTACGAAAACACGCCGGATGAACTGGCATTAGAAAAAATAAGGAAGCGGATGAAAGATGGATGATATACAAAAGATAAAGAAAGCGGCTGAAATACTACGCGTTGAAGCGGAAGACGTGCCCAAGATTCTCCGGCGCTTCAAGGAAGACATAGCTAAGATGCGCTAAGGTTTCCGAAAAGGCAGACAGAAGGCTTGAGCATCAATCCCTCGCATAAAACGGCTGTTATTTTCTCTTCGTCAGGATTATTAACTACCTGCTTCCCATTGAGGCTCTCAATAGTCACATAAGTCTGGTTCGCAGGTATCTTTTCCACAATCAACTGCCTCTGCCCGCCTACTGTTGTCATGGAATCCGGCAGGCCATTGGCAAATTCATCAAGGCTGGAATTATGATGGAATAATTTCAGCACGGTGAATCCATTGCTTATGTAGAAGCTCTCTGATTCCCTTGAAAGCTCTTTTTCAAGAACGAAAGAGGTAAGCGGCTCTATTTCAGGCGGAGCGCTGCTGGTTGCAAAGCCTATAACGAAGAATGCAATGGACGAGAGGAACAAGCTTCCGACTATGAAAAGCACCATCGCTTTCTTTTTTGTCTCTTCTTTCATAGTAGATTATTGCAACACGAATCTTAAAAATCCACCGCTTTAGAAGAGTGCTTTTGATTTTTGAAATGATTCTTTGCCTTTATCGGGAGCGTAGTGAGAACTGAAGAATGCCTTTCAGAATACCTGGCAAGGCCTCTATAGCTGTCGTTGCATCCGGAATCCAAACGCACCATTCCGTTAGCCAAAAGTTCAACGACCGAACCTGCCGGATGCAGTTCCGGATAGTGCATGTCCGAGAAATAGACGATATCACCCGGTTTTAGATTGCTATATACAGTATTTTTCCTGAAAATATTCAGCATCTTCTCGCATTGATTAGCTGATTAAAAATCTTTATAAGGTTGGGTCGTAAGTTCAAGTCGCCGAAATTGACGCATTTCTTTCTCATGCGCCGAAAGATGTATACCATAAGGATTACGCTTCGCTTCATCAAAATTCCCTGAAAAATTGTATGCTTAATAAACGTTCATAATTTACTAATAATTAAGGGAAAATACTATAACAAAGAGAAATATGAACAACATTAATGACAATAAAAAGGAGTTGTCGCCAAAACAACGTGAAGAACTACTCAGAGCGTTGCAAGCCCGTTTTGAGAAAAACACGAACCGTCATAAAGATCTTGAATGGGCTAAAGTACAAGCAAGGCTGGAAGCTAATAGTGGGAAACTGCGGTCACTCAATGAAATGGAAAGAACTGGCGGTGAACCGGATGTCGTTGACTATAATAAAAAGACGGGCGAATATATTTTTTGCGATTGTTCGGCGGAAAGCCCTAAAGGCCGCAGAAGTGTTTGTTACGACCATGAAGCGCTGGAGTCAAGGAAAGAACATAAACCGGAAAATAGCGCTATTGGGATGGCAACCGAGATGGGCATTGAGCTTTTAACGGAAGAACAATACCGGGAATTGCAGAAACTTGGAAAGTTCGATACGAAGACATCAAGCTGGGTGAAGACACCTTCCGATATCAGAAAACTTGACGGTGCCCTTTTTGCTGATCGCCGCTATGGCCATGTCTTCGTGTATCACAACGGCGCAGAATCTTACTATGTCGCCAGAGGATTCCGCGGCGAGCTTCGGGTGTAAACTAGCCCTACTAGAACCGGCAGGCGTTATGAATCGTGCATGACGTTAAATTTGCAGCGTAGATACCACTTTTTAAGTTTTTACTTCAGAATATGAGAGGGTTATATTGAAGAGATATCTTGTTCTAGAAAACGGATCTGTCTTTGAAGGCCAGTCATTCGGAAGCCCTGCCATTACAAGCGGCGAAGTTGTATTTAACACTGGCATGACCGGTTATACAGAAACCATAAGCGATCCTTCTTACAAAGGGCAGATACTATGCCAGACTTTCCCTCTAATAGGGAATTATGGTATCGATGAAAACGATTTTGAATCGGCTTCGCCCAAAATAGAGGGCTATGTGACAAGCGAAGACTGCAAGACCCCAAGCCACAGGAGCGCATTTTCTACGCTGCATGAAACATTAAAAAAGCATGGCATCCCGGGAATATCAGGCATAGACACAAGACGCCTGACAAAAATTCTGCGCGCAAAAGGCACCATGCTCGGAGCTATTAGCGATACGCCGATAATGCCGGACATCAAGGACCCCAATCAGACCGACCTTGTGTCCCTGGTTACCGTGAAACAGCCTATAATTTATCAAGGCACCGGGCCGACAATAGCCGTTATTGACTGCGGCGCTAAAGAGAACATAATTCGTTCGTTGCTGGCAAGAGACGCAAGAGTATTGCGATTGCCTGCATCTTACAGTGCAGATAAAATAATGTCATATGCTCCTCAGGGCATCCTCATATCGAACGGTCCGGGCGATCCTACCATGGCAAAATCAACAATAAGCGCCGTACAGCAGCTCATGGAATACAAGATCCCGATATTCGGCATATGCCTTGGCATGCAAATACTCGCCCTGTCTATGGGCGGCGCGACACGCAAACTAAAGTTCGGCCACCGCGGGCAAAATCATGCGTGTATCGACGTGAAAACAAACAAGTGCTACATAACGTCCCAGAACCACGGCTATGAAGTCAACAATCTTCCTGATTACGCGGAAGCGACAATGCTCGATATAAATGACAGAACTATGGAAGGCATGACACACAAGACTTTGCCGTTCTTCGCAGTACAGTTCCACCCCGAGGCATCCCCCGGGCCGCGGGATACGGAATTTCTTTTTGACAAGTTTATCGAGCTGATGAAAAAATGAAAAAAGTCCTTATTATCGGGTCGGGCGCAATCAAGATCGGGGAGGCGGGAGAATTCGACTACTCCGGTTCCCAGGCAATAAAGGCTCTCAAGGAAGAAGGCATCGAAACGGTGCTTGTCAATCCTAACATAGCTACTGTCCAGACCGACCCGGGATTTGCAGGCAAGGTATACTCCATCCCTATAACGCCCGCGTTCGTCGAAAAGGTGATAGCCAAGGAACTGCCTGACGGGATACTATTAGGTTTTGGCGGCCAGACGGCGCTCAATTGCGGCATGGAACTGCATGAAACCGGTATACTTGAAAAATACGGCGTTGTCGTTCTTGGCACAGGACCTGAGAGCATAAAACTGGCAAGCGATAGGGAAAAATTCCGGTCGCTGATGGAGCAAAATAATGTTCCTGTCCCAAGAAGCATGGAAGCAAATTCTGTGACAGATGCTCTCAAGGCCGCAAAAGAAATAGGGTATCCTGTCATAGTGCGCGTAGCCTATACGCTCGGCGGCTATGGGTCAGGCGTGGCCCATAACGACGCAGAATTAAAAGAAATTTCCTATCGTGGTCTATCATACAGCCGCATAAGGCAGATTCTTGTTGAAGAATATCTTGACGGCTGGAAAGAGCTTGAATACGAGGTCATGCGTGACCGGGACGACAATTGCATAATCATATGCAACATGGAGAATTTTGATCCAATGGGCGTGCATACGGGCGATTCAATAGTCGTCGCGCCGTCGCAGACGCTCAATGACGAGGAGTATCATATGCTAAGAACAACCGCTCTTAAGGTCGTTCGCGCGCTCGGCATAGTAGGCGAATGCAATATTCAATATGCACTTGATCCCAGAAGCCATACGTTCAAGGTAATAGAAGTAAATTCCCGTCTCTCGAGAAGCTCTGCGCTTGCGAGCAAAGCAACAGGCTACCCTATAGCATACATAGCTGCGAAATTATCGCTTGGCCATCGTTTGCATGAATTAAAGAACAAGATGACCGCAACGAGCGCTTGCTTTGAGCCGGCGCTTGATTATGTCGTAGTCAAAATGCCAAGATGGGACTTCCAGAAATTCAAGGATATTGATCCCACGATAGGCACGCAAATGAAGTCCGTGGGCGAAGTGATGGCGATCGGCACGCGCTTTGAAGAGGCGCTGCAGAAAGCCGTTCGCATGCTGGATGTCGGCAAAGAGCTTACATATATGAACGGCGAAGCGGATATTTCGATGCTTGAAACTCCCAATGACCGCCGCGTATTCCATATTGCCAATGCATTGAGAAGCATGAGCGTGGAGCAGGTAGCTTTCCTGACGAAAATAGATTCATGGTTTATTTCCAAAATAAAAAATATTGTGGATGCTGAAAAAAGCATAAGCATGACTAAAGATGCAATTTTCCGCGCCAAGCGCTTGGGTTTCTCGGACAAGAGAATAGCAAGTCTTATGGATAGCAAAGAAGATGAGATAAGGTCGCTCAGAAAAGAAATGGGTATAGTGCCGGCAGTGAGGCAAATAGATACGACGGCTGCCGAATGGGAGGCAAGAACAAACTATCTTTACCTGACCTATGGCGGCACTGAAGATGACATTTTGTTTAAAGAAAAAAAGAAAATAATAGTCCTGGGCTCGGGCTGCTACCGCATAGGCTCTTCAGTTGAATTTGACTGGTGCTGCGTCAATACGGCGCAAGCGATGAAAAAATATGCAGATGAAGTCATAATGATTAATTATAATCCCGAGACCGTTTCCACTGACTATGATATCATCGACAAGCTTTACTTCGACGAACTTACCCTCGAACGGGTGCTTGACATAGCGGATAAGGAGAATCCTTTAGGTATTGTAGTTTCCGTCGGCGGCCAAATTCCTAACAATCTTGCAACAGCGCTTGCAAAATACGGCATGAACATCATCGGTACAAAAGCCGAGAATATAGATCGCGCCGAGGACCGCGTAAAATTCTCGTCGCTCCTTGACAGCATAGGAATCCAGCAGCCGCAGTGGACTATGCTAAAAAGCGCCGCAGACGCCAAAAATTTTGCTAAACATGTTGGCTACCCTGTACTCATAAGGCCGTCATATGTTCTTTCAGGTTCGTCAATGAACGTAGCGTTCAGCGACGAACAACTTAGTGATTTCATGAAGCTGGTGCCGGACGACTCATCTATCGCGATTTCAAAATTCCTCCTAAAGGCAAAGGAGGTTGAGGTTGACGGCGTGCGGGGGGATAAAACGTTTGTTGCAGCCATACTTGAACATATTGAAGACGCTGGCGTTCACTCAGGGGATGCTACCATGATGTTGCCAGCGCTAAATGTGTCTCAAGATGAGAAGAATAATCTCATACGCATTACTGAAAAAATAGCTGATGCGCTTGATATCAAAGGCCCTTTCAATATGCAATACCTGCTAAAGAAAGGCGGCATATACGTGATAGAATGCAATTTGCGCGCGTCACGGAGCATGCCGTTTGTTTCCAAGACTATAGGGAAAAACATGATGGAAATAGCTGCGCGAGCCATGATGGAAAATAAGGTTACCGAAGTCTATACGGAACCAACCATATACGGCGTCAAGTTCCCGCAGTTCTCGTTTACACGGCTAGGCGCCGACCCTGTAACCGGAGTTGAAATGGTTTCAACAGGAGAAGTCGCGTGTTTTGGCGCTTCCTTTGAAGAAGCGTTCCTCAAGTCCGCCACAGCCGGAGGCATAAGGATACCTAAAGATGGTTCTATTTTCATAACTGTAGGAGGGGACAAAACCAAGATAGAAGAGCCGACGCGTATGCTCTCACAAAAATTCAGAATATACGCAACTGAGGATACCGCAAGGTTCCTCTCATCCAAGGGGATAAAATGCGAGACCCTGTACAAGGTCAATGAGGATAAGCAACCCAACCTCCTTGATTATCTGATAGGCAAGAAGCTTGACATGGTCGTGAACATTCCGTCCCTGTCATCAAACGTCGTTCAAACGATACAAGATGAGCAACTCATAAGGAAAAAATCCGTGGAATTCGGCGTGCCTGTCATAACGAACATGGAACTGTTCCGCACGATGGCGAATGCCCTAAGCAAGAACAATATTGAAGAGTTGGTCAAAGTATAGCTACAGCATATTCAAGCCGGCAATAACTATTGCTATTATTACGCCTACTAGGAATTTCTCCGAACCGCTAATCGTCCAGAATGCAAGAAATATTCCTGCAAATAGCATCATAAGAAATGAGAATGACGTCTTAAGTTGCGGGCTGGATTTGCTGAATAGATAGACAAGAAATATAACGAATGAAATAGCCAACCATAATCCAAGATTTGAGGGCTTGAGCAACGTCCATGATAATATCATTCCAACAATAAAAAATATAATATGAACAAAAAACTCGATAGCCTTCATTTAACAGTTTTATTTATAGCATTTTTATAATCATATTAATGAAAAAATTAATTCTCATAAGCTCGAATGAAAACTAAAAACGCATTGGAAATTACTTCTTTCTCCTGACAGGCTCCTCGGGAATGAGGATCCAGGCTATCAGATAAATCATGAGACCCGCGCCTGAGATAAGGAAGAGAATTCTTACGATGTTTGCATCGACATCAAAGTATTCCCCTATGCCTCCGCAGACGCCGCCTAGAATCCGGTTTGTTCTTGAACGGTAAAGTTTCTTGGCCATATGAATTATTTTCTTTTTGAACATTTAAAATAGCCCCGAGCGGATTCGAACCGCTGTATCAAGCTCCAGAGGCTTGCATCCTTTTGTGTTTCCGTTTCCAAAAAGAAACGAAATGACCACTAGACGACGGGGCTGTAGTTAAGGAATTATCGGAAAAGAATTTATAGCTCTCCAAGCAACAGGGATATTACACGCTTAGGAACTATATGTTAACCCTTCATAATGCCTGAATTATTAACGGCTCGCTATAGCCTGATATTTTAAAGAACTCAGTCATTGTCACGGAGAAGTTTGGAGCCGTCGCGCGTGATAATGTAGCACGTGGAACCGATAGGATTTATCACGGACACAAGATCCTTTTCCATCAAGCTTCTTGTTGCCATATCCAGGAGGCTAGAAGCGTCCTTAGGCGTCACGCCATTGTTATTGACTATGAATTCCTTGAGTTCTGCCTTGGTGATAAGCTGGGCTTCCCCTATCTTCTTGAGCAGTTTCTCCTCCGCAGGCGTCAGCTTCATTAGTATCACGTATAATTGAAAATTATGTAAAAACATTAATGTCCATGATAAATATAAAAACGTTGCCCTATTAGTAAATCGTGATAATATGCCCATACTTGCGGTGAATTTCGACAGAATAGAGGCTAAAAGCAACGGCAAAACAGCCGCTAATGTCAATGTATCAAGCAGTCCACGCGTTAAATCCGTGAAGGTTCACAACGGCCTGCTCGGCATAAAAAACGTGGTCTCAATAGCTTATGCGTTTGAAACAAATTACGATCCTGATGTCGGCAAACTCGTCATTGAGGGCGAGGTTCTTTATAGTTCTGATAAGCCCAAAGAAATGCAGGAAAAATGGGACAAGGAAAAGAGACTCGATGATGACATTGCGGTTGAAGTCCTCAATGCCATATTCAGACGATGCCTTGCAAAAGCCGTGGAAATCTGCTCGGATGTACGACTTCCTCCACCCATGCAGTTCCCGAACGTCGTGAAGAACGAAGCGAAGAAGTGATTCTTCTGCCCGATATGGCAGAATCATATTCCCATCTGAAATAATCATGCTATCACAGATCATCCTGTAAACAGGGTTTCAGTTCCTTGCAGGACGCGTCAAAAAACAATTTAAACAAGGCGGCCATATTTTTTCATGGCACGCTCGTCTTCAAACTCTTCAGGGGGGCGCGTCTCTCATGCGCCGGGCATTACGGAATCTTCTATAAACACTCTGCGCCGATATGTATTTTTCAGGCTGAAAGAAAATGACGGCCCCTTTCGTGTTTCCGAAATCTCCCATCCTAATTATACGCCCGCCCAAGTATATGACGCGCTCGTGTGGCTTTCCAGCCGATCGCTTCCCGATGGCGCGGTAGTATATGGGGAGGGAAAAGCAATGTTTGAAAAATACCCGAGTTCACCTCTTCCTGCGCCGCCCGAGTTGACGGAATTATATCCTGACGTGGTCGAAAATTTCTACCGCAAGCTTTTTGCCTGCCAGAAACAAAGATGGGAAAACATCGCGGTAGAGCCCCAGCCGGGCGCAATAAAGACAATTACGTCTGTGTACAGGGAATGCCCCGATACAAAGGCGGACTTGCGGCAAAGGCGCGGCTTCCACTCCCAGATAATCGCTGCAAGAAACGCCTGCCCGGATGATCAGGTCGCGGGTTTCTACAGCGCCCTGCTCAAAGTTCTATGGGCCAATGAAGAAGATATGCTGCGCGGAAACAGGCTAACGGATTATCTGGACGCGATCGCTCGCGGCCATTCCGGCGTTATCATACCTTGCGTCCTCGATCCAGACGGCTTCGAAGAATTTGACGCAATTTTGCCGTCTATCGGCATTGTCAAAAAGAACGACGCATCCCTTACCGCACCCGTCCCCACGGGATGGGGCAGCAACTTTACTTATGCGGAAGGCGGCTCAGGACGCCACGTGCCCCGTGCCGGCCACAGATGATGCGCCGCTTTCAAGCGCTGGATTTGCGCATCGAATTCCCGTTGTTTCGTCCGCGTGTTAATACGGCCGAATTCAATGTTTAAATAAGTTACTCCCAAGCCTATGCAATGAACTTTAGCAATTATTGGAAGGGCGCTCTTGCAATAGCAGCGGCCTTGGCTATAACGGGAGGCGTTGCCGGGGCGGTGAATGCTCCACGGGACAATGCACGGGTAATATTGAGATACCCGATCGAAAATTGCGAAAGGAGGACTCTTGTATTGCCTTCCGACAAGGCATGGAATAGGCACTATCGAACCCTGAATAGCATGGTTGAAAGAGCATATCCCGGCACGGGAATAGCCGGATATGGCTGGGATAACCTTCAGGGCGCAAGCAGAATAACGAGAGTAGATATAAAAGTTGCTGCATCGGATGCTGCTGATATAACTATTAACATGCGCGGCAACTCGAATGCAAGCTCAAGTGTCTATAGTTATGGGGATGAGGCCGATGAGCGCCATCGCCAGGAAATTGTAATTACCGAGCCGGGCGGCATAGGAATGTCGCTGGATTATGACCGCGAACACAATCCCATGCCAGTGGATTTCCAACACCTCGGTGAAGACGTTACAGATCTCTTCTGCGTAGACGTTGTCACGTCACCGAAGCGAGCAGATCCTATTTTCAAACCCCCGTCTCATGCGAATCCACGCAAACTTTACGAACGCTAAATTCTATAAATTTACAGTCTCTAATCGTCATAAGCGGTGTTTATAATTATTGACTCGGAATGATTGGTTGTGCTTTGTAACACTTTAGTATAATATAGGCAGTCACTTTAACCCTCACAAATGGGTGAGGGTTCATCTATATTCTATAGAATATATTAGAT
>JACQID010000007.1 GCA_016198685.1 Candidatus Aenigmatarchaeota archaeon | reverse complement strand
GCCGCGGCCGTTGCATCTCTCGTCTATATCGCGCCTGCAATCACTGTACTGGTAATAAGCGTCACCGCTAATGCACACAAGGCCTTCAGTGCACGTTGCACCCGGCAGGGTTGTCGTGGTGCTTGATGTAGTGGTTGTGGTAGTAGTCGCGGCAGGAGCCGACCAAGTAACAGTAGCGGATGCCGGCGATGATTCATGGCCGGCATTATCGTAAACATAGATGTAATAAGTATAAGTGCCCGCCGACGATTCGGTTATGGACCATGACTTGGAACAGGTCGTCTGCGTGCCTGTACAATCTTGGCTGCGATATGCGCCTTGATAATATGCTGTAATTCTGTTTATATCTGTCTCGTCTGTTCCCGACCCGTAGAGCGTTATTGACTGCCCGGCAGTGGCGGTGCTAGGCACGGTGATAAAAGCGGTTGGCGGATCATCCGGCGGCGCCTCGGCGGACATGTAACAATGATAGAGTCCATCAAACGAATTAAAACGGCAGTAATCATAATAGAAGGCATTGCCTCTATCGCCTATTTCGTAGCATTCATGATTAAGCACGCCATCGCAACTCAGCGTGTCACCCGTCGTACAATAAAATATGTCGGGGTCGTAATTATCTGAAGATACGCACCCGGCGAATCCCGCATGTGCCAGCCACACAAGGGATATTGTAACCGTGGCGATGAAAGATATTTTTTTCATAGCTGGTCACCTGTAAAATAAGGGTATGTGCCATTGAGTTCTGGGCGTATCACCACGGTAGCTGTAGTTACTTTAATGCCATCAATTGTAGGATTCTGTATGTCTGCCATCCAGACAATCTCTGTATTCTCGGCAAGCCCGCTAGGACCTCTCACGCGCATAGTTATGCCCCTCTTATTTAGCAATGTTATGGCGCCTCCGTATGTTTCTTCAGCTATCCTGTATGCTTCTGCGCATTCTACCGCCTCATCACCACTATAGAAACTGCACTGCGTTCGCCCAGAATCTCCAAGTGGCAATGCAACCGCAATATCAGAATTCATTGCATCGGAAGGCGCAAGATAATATCCCGCCATGGTTATGATTGCAAGAAAGGCAAGTGCGATGATGGCGTTCCTGTGCTTGTTTTTCATGGAATTGTCGAACATTATTTTGCCCCAATCCACATGACCCATGATTCAATTCATCAAGGTGGAATTTATAGGTTTAGGCCACAAGATAAACGCCAAAAAGATTGAACAATACCAGCATCAGCATTGCGATCGAAACGTATTTGGTTATCTGTTCGGAATGCGGCGTATATTTGCTTATGATTTCCTGGAAGAAGGGGCCTCCGTCCAACGGCTTCATCGGAAGCAGGTTGAAGAGTCCAACGCCAAAGCTGAAGGTGTATATCCAGAATAGAAGCATATATGCGCCCAAGGCAATATCAGGCAGTGTCGTCGTATAAGCAGGCGCCGAACCTCCAAGAAATACGCCAAGATATGCCGTGCCGTTGTTTTCTCCCAGCGTTACGTTAACAAATTTCTGCTGGCCGTCAACGATTACGCCGGCACTGGACGGGAAAAAGCCTGAAAATATAGGTGTCAGCTGATTGTTCTTTATTTCCGATAATCCGATTGCAACGGTTTCCCCTGGCGATTTCGCATCTAATATACTCTTTAATTCTTCAGGACTCCTGACTGCTGTCCCGTCTATTGAGACTATAGCGCCCATTAAGCTGCTATTGAAGGCGGGCGAGTCCTTTATGACAGGAAACGCCATTCCTACATGAGCGAATGTGCCGGATAATGAAATTAGGACCATCGCTATTATGCCTGCGGCTGCAATGTTTGCAAAAGATCCTGCCGCATAGACTTTCAGTTTGGTAAGAGTACTGGATCTTGAAAGCTGTTTTTCGTCAGGCTCGACGAATGCGGCAGGCACGAAAAGGAAGAACGCCCATCCTACGGACTTTATCCTGACCTTATTTGCCCGGCATAATATGCCATGCATCATTTCGTGCGGCACAACGACCGCTATTATTCCAATTATCCATATCCACCACGGGACTATGAAAATTCCGGGTACGGATATCGGCGCGGAAACCGGTCCCGGCAATATTATCCCTGCGCCGCCTGCGCCTGCCTGCTTCGTTAGTATCTTGTATGCGGTCTCTACCAGTAATGAAACTATGAAGATTGATATTATTACTGCCGCCACGACGCCTAGGTAACCGACTATATTCCAGAAACGCGGACTGAGACGCGCTATTTTATCTATGATTTCCATTCCTTTCTTCGTGCGCCTCATGAACATTATGCCTTCACGCTTGATCTTCCCCCTGTCTGCATAGAGCAGAAATGAGACGATAGATAGAAAAGTAACAAAAACGAAGCCTTCGATAGATATTATGCCCGCCGCATAAAGGGCGGTAAAGCCCGCGAACGCAAGAATGATGCCAGAAAGAATCCTTTCCATCCGCATAATTTTCCATGAACACTAATAAAGCTTTTTGAGCCGAATAATCTTCATGAATTTGCCCAGAGACTTGAGGAGCCAGTTCGAATTCATCGTAAAGCTCAATATCTTCGCTCTTCCTTTCTATATTATTGAACTGGCAGGCGTTCAATTCACGTGGTTTATAGAATTGACAGAAAGAATTTCCTTTCTTCTGATGCAGCTGACAGGGCTGCCGGTGATAATCGAAAACGGTTTAATCGCGATTCCTGTAAACGGCGGAACGTGGGCGGCTTACGTAAGCTGGGACTCATCAGGATGGAAAAGCCTCCTTATATTTTTCGCTCTTGTCATGGCTACCGATGTCGCCCTCAACAAGAGACTAGCAGGCCTTCTTCTGCTCCCGGTTCTCTATGTGCTTAATATTCTAAGGATATGGTTCATGTTCTTCTTTGTCTGGGTTTTCGGACTTGAGCATTACACGCTTGTCCATGGCACGCTTTGGAGCTGGGGAAGCATTGCTAGCCTTCTTGTCTTATGGTTTCTGTGGAAAAAATGGGCGGAAAATAAATTCCAAGCTCATCATCCAAGAATTTACACAGGAATAGGGCATAATAAGCGGCTGGATCGCCGTAAGAATCTCTAGATTCCCGTGATGTGTAATGAAGAAAACAATAAATACCGGCCAGGAACAAGTAAAGTTAACTTATGGATGACTTCCGTCAGCTTATTGAACGCCTCAACGGTCTCGAAGCTAAGCTTAGAAATACTTTTGTTCAGATAGACCAGCGTCTTGGAGAACTTGAAACGATAAAGACCGAGAACTCCGAACAAAGGCTGCAGGAAATAGAAGACCTGATGCTTCTTTTGCAGGTTGAAAATACGAAAATAAGAGAAGCCATAGGCAAAAAAGAAGATTCCTCTTTCCTTGACGCATCATTCATGCCCGACGATGCCAAGATGCACGAAAAAATTGACATACTTGAGCAGCAGGTACGCGGTATGGCATCAGGCGCTACTGCATCGAATGGTAACGAACTCGAAACGAGAATGAATCAGCTAGAGAACAGGCTCGATGAACTATCGCAGAAAGGCCTTTCCTCGAATGAAGATGTTGCTGAAATGGACAGCGAACTTAAGAGCATACGAAGAAGCGACGGCAATGACGTTGAAAAAAGGATCGCCGCCCTTGAAGAAAAAATCGGCTCGATGGATTCTTCCTCTTCAGTAATGCCTGAAGATTTTGGCAAAAGGATAAGGGATTTGGAAGAAAAGATAGAATCCCTCGGAGAGCCCCAGTCAGTCAAGGAACTTGAAGAAAGCGTAATCAACATGCAATCATATGTAAAAGAAAAGCTTGAAGCCATTGATCCGTCCAGAATGTCCGACATCGTCACTAAGAAAGGACTTCAGGAATACATGAGCAAGCTTTCTGCCGCAAGAGAAGGAATCGAGCAGGATATGGAAAAAATGGCGTCCATGAAGAACGACATTGATACCATCGCTTCGATGAAGAAGGAACTTGAAGAAAAACTCTCCCGCCAGTCGGCCGACAGCGATAAAGGCGTTGTATTGCTTGAGAAGATACAGATCGCGGAAAGAAGGCTCGACGAAAAATTAGGCGAAATAGATAATCTTTCTAAACAGATGGATAATAAACTTGCAGAGGCGGGAGAGAAACTGTCCGCCGGAGGCAACATAAATGCCAAAGAACTGGAATACAGATTCGGCAGGATGGAAAAAACCATTCAGGACACCGAGCAAAAGTACAGGCATATTGACTCTTCGATAGAAAAGAACTTGCATGCCATAAAAGAACTCAGCGAACAGCTTGAGGAAGAATCGGTAGGCAGGGTGTCGCTTGAGAAAAACTTCCAGGACATGAAGGGCAAAGTTGACAAGATTGCAGTCATGGACAAGGAGCTGGAGAAAGAGCGCCGTGTAATGAAAGAAATGGCAGAATCCACGAGTCTCAAGAATAGTGAAATAGACAAAAAACTTGAGGGCTTGCAGAAGAAAATCAGCGTGATCAACGAGTTCAGAAAGGACCTTGATGAGGAATCTGTGAGCCGTGTGTCCATAGAGAAAAGCATGCAGGAAATCAGGAACGAGATGGAAAGCATGCTCAAGGTGGGCAAGTCCTTGGACAAGGAGAAGAAAGACGTCCAGAAGCTTGCAGAATCATATTCTTCTGCGAGAGAGACAATTAACGAAAAGCTTAGTGCGCTGGACAAAAAGATTGAGGAGCTTGACTCCATGAAGAATGAACTTCACCGTGAAAGGAATGAAGCAAAAAAGGCGCACGAGAAAAACAATTCAGTGGAAGCCGACATTTCCGGTAAGATGGAAGATATCAGCAAAGAGCTTTCCGATCTTGAGCACCTAAGAAAAGAGCTTCGTGAAGAGAAATATCAGCTCAGAAAACTTGCAGAGTCTTCCGGCGAAGAACTTCGCGCCAAAATAGCCGGAATAGAGAAAGGAATGCAGGAATTCTACAAGGTGAAAAACGATGTCAATAGGGACAAAGAGGAAATCAAAAGCATACTTAACGACAATCAGGTTCGTTCAGCCGAGATAGAGAAACTAATGCACGAAATCACCGGCGAAATGAAAGACATAGGAGACATGAGGAAGCTCGTGAAGGCCGGGGAAACTTATACTTCAAACGTTGAGAGGCGCGTAAAGGAGTTGGAAAATCATATTCAGCACATATCCCGGCTTAAGATGGAGCTTGAGAGCGAATCTGTGAACAGATTGGCGGATGAAAAAATTATTAATGACATAAAACGCCAATTCTCGGCCATTGAAACCCGTGTAGAAAAGTTTACGAGCATCCCATCGGAAATGCATGCAATGCTCGCGGCCATAGAACACCTGCGCCAGAATGCCGGCAATGAGCTTGAGGCACGCACATCCCTTGAACAGGGCATAAACGACATGAGACAGAGGCTGCAGGGCATGGAAGCTTTATGGAAGGGCTTTGATGCTTCATCCAAGCAGAATCAAGCAGAACATATTGACCCTGCATTCATGGATAAGCTTGGCGAGATGCAAAGACGGCTTGATAGCATAGAACAGAAGACCCTCCAGAACCCATCGCCAACCGAACATGCCAAGATAGGAGAAGAGCTGAACATGCATATTACAGATTTCAGCAATCAGATGAACGCGCTTCGCGGAAGGCTGATGCAGGAAAGCTCGGAATTCTCGCAATTCATAAAGCAGAATGATATTAACCAGTTCAGGAAAGAAATGAAAGATCACAACAAGATGCTGCGCTCTATAGACAAGAGAATAGAAAAGAGCGCCATGAAGTTCTTTGCAGAAAACCTTGAGGATTTCGCAAGAGCCATGGACAGGAAGGCTCCGGCATTCGTGACTCGCGAAGCGTACGAAAAAGACATGCAGGCGCTTGGCGAGAAATTAAGGAAAATAGAAGCTCCCGAGAGCGCAGCCCTCTACGAGAGAATGGACTCCCTTGAACGCGACATAGGACGCACGATTGTAGCCATGCGCTCGATGATGTCAAGAGTTCCGGTTGTCGTTGAGTAATCCGTATTATCCTCTCATGGAAATATGGCATTATTTAAAGATTTTTGCAGTTTATTTTTATGCCGCCCACTTATGCCGATTTCATGGGCATACTCTCAAATCCTGTATATGAAGCGGCCGTTTTTGATCTTGACAAAACGATAATAAGCACAAAGACATCAGAATCCATAGCATTAGGCATCCTTTCCAAGGAGATACAAAAAAGGCATTACGCAAATGTCGCAAAAGGGATATGGGGTGCCGTCCTCGCAACGGCTTATGATAAGCTCGGCAGTGAACAACGCGGCCTTGAGGCATTCATATCCGCTATCAATTCAGCGCGCTGTGCAAACGACCGAGAAGCATATGCGTTTGCAGAAGACTGCATAAACCGCAGCCTGCTGCCCGGCGTCAAGGAACTCGTGGAAACATTGCGAGGGTATGATATGCCGGTAATCATATTCACAGGAGGGCTCGATGTTTCCGCGCAGGCCGCTGCGAATATTCTTAATGCGGATTCCTGGGGCAGTTGCTATGCTATGGATGGACATATCATCCAGCCTTCGCGTTATGTAGGAACCGCGAAGCCGAACAAGCATGTTGCGCTGAGAACTTATCTGAAGCAAGCCGGTTACCCTATAGAAAATTGCATAGTCTTCGGCGACAGTGAAACCGACCTTGAGGCGTTTGCAGAATCCGGATATGCGGTGGCATCTCCCAAGGCTACAGGGAGGGCAAAAAAAGCCGCGAATCTCTGGGTTCCGAATTATCGCGAATTATGCAACGCAATTCCGCCAAGGCAAAACGATACTTTAAGTGTCCCGAATAACGTTGATTTGTATGAACCCATACCTTGAGCTCCTGCGTCCCAGCGTCTGCATGATGACGGTGCTTGCCCTTATAATAGGCAGCATTGTTGCAGGCACATTCTCTCCAACATTGACATTCGCTCTTGTAATATTGGCAGGCTTCCTCATATGCGGAAGCGGCAACGCAATCAACGATTATATTGATTATAAAATCGACAAGATATCGATGCCCCACCGACCCATACCTTCAGGCCGCGCTTCGCGCGAAGGGGCATTCCGGCTGTTTGCCGTCACAGGTATTTTGGGCCTTGTTGCCGCATCGCTTGTAAGCCTGCCGTTCTTCGGCATAGCTATTTTCAATTACGTGATTTCAAGCGCATACGCCTACAAACTCAAGAAAATAGTGCTTGTGAAAAATATTGCCGTAAGCTGGCTTGCCGCTGCCTCATTTCTTGCAGCAGGTTTCATTTCAAATGATATCATGCTTAGCGATGCATTGCTCCTTCTTGCAGGAATATCGTTCCTTGCCGCGATGAGCAGGGAAGTTCTCAAGGATGTCCGTGATGCTGAGGGTGATAAGAAAGAAGGCGTAAGAACTCTTGCCCATGCAATCGGTGAAAGAAACGCCAAGATATTCGGGTTCATGCTAATATATGCTGCTTGCATATTCCTCATTGCACCATTTATACTAGGGACATTCTCAGTTTATTATTGGATAGGCGCAGTCCCTGCAATAGCAACCTGCATTTACGCATCAATACAACCAGTAAGGAAAGCCGAAAAAATGATAAAAGTTGCAACTTATTTTGTGCTTATAGGATTTTTGCTTGGAAGCGTTCTCTAGGATGAAATTATACCATACCGGCAATTTTTTTCGCCTCATGGACTTTATTAGGGTTAAGATAAACATGTTCACCGTAACTTGTAGGCTTTCGAACCACGAATCCTTCTCGTATTAGGTCTTGAACGATTCTTGAGACATCCTTCCTTACTTGCATAGGAAATCCTTTAGGCAAATTGTCAATAGATGTATGTTTTCCGCCTATCCATCGATGCATGAGCATTTTACGCAATATTACGGCCTTGAGCACATTATCGTCCATCGCACCACATTTTATTATTTTATTAAATTAAATATGGTAAAATATAGTTTATAGATTGCTATTATAGATATTTAAACTTATCATTGTAGTATATTTGTATTCAAAGATATTCAAAAATATTCAAAGATATTGATAAACGAGATCTGAGATGAATTGAAATGACACAGGACAAAACCGCATTCGTGGAAGTATTTGGAGATTCCCCCTTAATCAAGGTTCTGGATTTTCTGATGACATACAGGGAGTTTGATTACTCATTATCAGACATATCGAAGGAAACCAGCGTAGGCTGGAATACCCTCCAGACATTCTTCTTCGGTCTTGTAGAAAAGAATATTGTGAAAGAAACCCGGCAAATTGGCCGGGCAAAACTTTACAAATTGAATGAAGAAAATCCTGTAACAAAGAAGCTCATCGAACTAAACAACGCAATAACAAGCAGGGCAATAGATGAAGAAGTGCAGAATCAGCAGATTAAAATATAATCGCCTGTTTTCCATGCGATTTTAGAAAACCTCAAAGAATGATTACAGTCTTATTCTTCAAACTCAGAACTCGTAAACTTCAGGCCCGACATTGCTGAATATTACTACGCGCTTTGTCGGCTTTGGAAGAAGCTTCTTGTGAACAAATACCATTTTCTTTTCGCGCATGTCCCTTATGTATTCCTTTTCGCCCTCTTTGTAGCTCTTCTGATATTGCTGACCCTGATGATGTATCATGCTTTTAAGCATGAGAGCTGCGAAATAGACTAACTGCTTATCAGACCAATTCCTGCTGGATGAACCGTTTTGAGCATAGACAAAGCCGTTGTTATGCAATTTTCCAGGGAGCCACAGGCCTTCGTTGACCTGCCCTTTCGTGTGTTTTATTATAACATTCGCATTTGGCAGCTTCTTCAAAGCTCCGGTACGATAAGCCCAGTCTGCAGAATAATTGATAAGAACATAGACCGTCATGCCATCATTCTTGGCACTTTCATTCTCTAACTTATTGAGCATGCGCATGAATTTTGTAAATCTTGCAAGAATCGGCACATTAGCCACGAATTTGAGGCGCACATTGTGCTCTTTGACATATCTTGAATAGACATCGACTTGCTTCTCAAGAGACTGCATGATGTCGGAATAATTATCCCTTTTCTTGTGCCCCTCGCCTGTCGTCAAAACGTATGCGCTCTTTGCGCCGAGCATGGACATTATGTGAAAAAGACGTAGCACGAACATGCCGCCGTCAAAATAAGCCTGCCAGCCTCCCAGCTCCGTGGAAGTCCTCGTGCCGTCAGTCAGTTCATATACCGAAAGCTCGCTCATTCGCTTTCCGTCTATGCCCAATTTTTTGCAAGCCTCATGAAAGAGTTTCTTGGACTCTTCCTTTTTCATGAGATCAGGGATTTCCAGATCATTATTCATATTATCCCGCAATCTGCAAGCGCCTTTTCCGCCTTTGCCTGGTTTAGATTCACTTCATTAAGCACTGTATATCTCTCGCGCACTGCTTTTGCAGATGCCAGAGCCTTTATCATCGTGCCTCTGTCTATGCTCAATTCTTTAGCCGTTGTCGGCAATCCTATATCAAGCATAAGCTTTTTTATGGGTTTCCAGTCCCCTCCCTGAAGATGAACCGTGACTATAGTCGCAAGCGCCACCTGTTCGCCGTGCAATGCCGTACTTCCCATGGCATCAAGCATATGCGATATGTTATGCTCGCTTCCTGATGCAGGCCGGGATGAACCGTATATATTCATGGCAAAGCCCGATGATATCAGGCCCCAGAGAAGCATTTCCATGCCGTGCCTGTTTCGTTTCTTTATATCATCTACGTTCTCTTTCACGGCCTTTACTGAAAGAAGCGCAAGTTCGCCCATGACGGTATGGTATTTCTCCTTTCCGGCTTTATCAGCTATTTTCCAATCCTCGACAGCCGAGATATTTGAGATGACATCACCTGCCCCGGCTGCCATATGCCGGTAGGGTGCCTTGGTCAATATATCCATGTCCGCGATTATGGCAGAAGGTTCGGAAGCTTCTACTGATACCTTTGATGTGCCGGAATTTATCGATGCGCGAGAAGAGACAACGCCGTCATGACTTAATACCGTAGGGAATGCTATCCAGGGCTTGCCTGCAAGATGAGCAGCGTATTTGGCCGCATCTATTGACCGTCCGCCCCCTATTCCCATAACGTAATCCTTTGTTTTGAGCAACAATGATAATTTTTTGAGCATTTCCATTTCCAGAGAATCCACGATTATAATTTCCGCGCCTGTGATATCTGCAACTTTGCCGCCGATAAGCTTTTTCATATTATTGTCCGTTATTATAGCGCCCTTTTTTCCAAAGCGCATCTCCCCGAGCATTCCGCCTATCTCCCCTTCGGGGGAGTTTCCTATCAGGACCCTGTATGGGAATTTTATCATCATCCAGCCAACCTCATAGTACTTCTCATAAGAAGAGATAAAAAAGAAGGTTTCCATAGAGCACTGTTATCAGAAGTGTTATTGGGAAAACCGGAACAAACCGCACGCCCTCTTTTATCACGACTTTCCCTCCCTTCCTTCGGATATCTTCTGCCTGGTTTTTTGTCAGGCCTATCCATATCATGTCTTCCAGTACATCGCCTTCCTTGACGTCACCTGCGTTAATAGTCTTCCTGAACACATTGCTTTCTACAACTGTCGCATATCTCCAGAAGGCAACGACAAAAACAACCGTAAGATAAGATATAAGCAGCGGCGTAACGCTTGTAGCTTTCTGCATGAAAATGTAAGCTAATACGCCTATCACGCCTGCATATGCCAATAAGATTATTTTAGCCCATCTATTGCTTATGATATCTTTGACAAAAAGAGAAAAAACCCGTCTATTCCTGATTCCAAGTATCAGCGAATAGATTATCATGTATACCGAACTCACAACAAAGAAGTTCAGAATGTAATTGACAAGTAAAGGCTGGCCGTTATATGCAGGCAATACAAACATTACGGACGCCGGAACCCATGCATCAGCCGCTCCCCATTTCCCGTGTTTGTATAAGATCAAGCCCGGAACAAGAATTGCCAGGCCCGAGCATAGCGAAAGCATGAAAGGGTATATATCTTCTGCGATGAGTGCCGCCATGAACCAGTAAAACAACCCTATGGCACTCATGAGAATGGGTATTTCATCGGGTACTTCTGTTGTGCGCAAATCCCATAAGCCTGCTGCTGCTGATCCGATAAACGCAAGCAGCAGAAGTTCCAGCATTTGAAAATCACACCTGCCGTTTCACTATACGGCCTAAGTTATATATATCTCATTCTGACAATTATATAGTGAAAGAGATATATTATAAAGATTTGTACATTAGCTGCAGCATTAAATAAATTGGCTAGGGGTCTAATAAGGCATAAAAGCGTAGGAAAAAGGTTATTACATGCTTCCAAATCATATAGGCATGATTCTTGACGGCAACAGGCGATTTGCGAGACAGCTTCTCAAAAAGCCTTGGGAAGGCCATCTTTACGGCCTCGAAAAAGCCAGGGAAGTAGTGGAATGGGCATGCGAACGCGGCATCAAATACATGACAGCTTATACCTTGTCGATCGAGAACCTGGACACGCGCCCGAAGAAGGAACTGAAATTTATACTCAGCAATCTTGCCAAGGAAATGGAAGAAATACTGAAAAATAAGAGCCATGTGATTCACAAACGGAAAGTCCAGACAAGATTCATAGGCAGGATTACGCTGCTTCCCGAAAGCTTGCAGAAGCTTATGAATGACGTGCAAAAAGCAACTGCCGGCTATAAGAGGCATATACTGAATCTTGCCGTGGCTTATGGCGGCCAGCAGGAAATCGCAGATGCCGCAAGGAAAATCGCAGAAGAGTGCATTAGGGGCCAATTAAGCCCGTCAGATATTGACGAGAAAGTATTGGAAGGGCACCTCTATACGAACGGCTGCCCGTACCCGGATGTAATTATCCGTTCCGGAGGCGAGCAGAGACTTAGCAATTTTCTGTCCTTTCAATCAGCATATTCCGAACTTGTCTTCACGGAAAAGAAATGGCCTGAACTAACCAGGAAAGACTTTGAACAGTTCCTGCAAGAATATGAAAAACGTCAAAGAAGGTTCGGGAAATGATAGTCCTCTTGGCGGGCGAAAAGCGCTTCATAATGGATACGGAGCAAAAAAATTTCAATTCTGAATACGGCAAGGTCGACCTGACAAAAATCAAGAAGTACGGCCAGAAAATAAAATCCTCGTCAGGTCATATGTTCAGGGTGCTCAAGCCTGCTTTGCCTGATTTGTTTGGGAAAGCCAAACGCGGGCCTCAGATTGTAACCCAAAAGGATGCCGCCCAAATTGTTGCCCTGACAGGCGCAGAGCAGGGCTGGAACTGCGTTGATGCGGGCGGAGGCTCGGGCTTCTTGTCATTATTCATCGCAAATATTGTCAAGCCCGGGACAGTCACAGCATATGAACGCAACAAGGAGTTCGTGGAGAAAATAAACAAGAACGCCCGTCTCTTCGGGTTGCCAAACCTGAAAGTCAAGAACAAAAATATACTCAGTGGGTTTCCTGAAAAGAATCTTGATCTCATAACCCTTGATATGATTGACTCTGAAAAAATGATAAAGAAATGTTTTTCTGCCCTCAAAGACGGAGGCTGGTTGTGCGTTTACTCTCCCCATGTCGAACAACAAATGAAATGCATCAAGGAAATGGAAAAACTAGGCATGGAAATGCGCACCATAGAGACAATGCAGCGCGACTGGAAATTTGACACCCGCGGGTTTACGCACCCAAGATACATGCAGATGGCGCACACGGGCTTCATAACAGCAGCAAGAAAAATCTAATCGGCAGAAGCCGCCTTGTCCATTATCCGGATTTCATCAAAAAGCCCCATCATGGAGCCTGACCCCGAATAGGACCCCAGCCTTACCGGGGTGGCCGCATTTCTTACATTGAGAACCTGCGTCGCAGTCACTGGATCAACGGATCCGCCTATGTAGCATCTCATGTTGTCCGAACCGATATTTTTATTATAAACACACAACAGGTGATTCCATGAATTTATTATGTAAGCGCCTGATGTGGTCAGTCCTGCTCCTACAGAAGGCGATGCCGAGTTTGAAACTGAAAAAACTACTTTTTGGTTGCTGGTTTGCAAATACCAATCGTAGTTTCCGGGGGAAGACGTCGAGATTATTCTACCGTTATATCCTGATGCCATCGCCGAAGGATTGGCAAGTACCGACATCGTCAGTTCGCCCATCCCCCGCAGGCCGGCATTGTCGTTTATTAGCACATAATCGCTTCCCCCTTTCAGTTGCAGCGCACCGTCAGGATCGGACAGGGCATCGTTCTTTCCCCTCACGATAAAATGGGTATCATGTGCCGTGTTGCCAGCTACGCTCTCAAATGAATATGATACTGCAACGCCCTGCAACGGATACACCGAATTCATGTCAGTCAATACTTCAGCAGCCGTGAGTGCGCGTCCGTAAAAACGAGCCTCATCTATGACTCCTAAGAAGCCGTCCCCGCTTCTTGGAAAATTCAGATTCGAGGAAGATGTCACGCTCCCGAAGGCTGCCGGTATGTTTGTCGCACCCTTCTGGACGCCATCTATAAAAATATACAGTTTAGGTGTGGCACTTATGACGCCACTTCTGTCCACGACGACAAAAATATGATGCCAAGAGTTATCGGTAACTACCGTTCCGCTGCCCGCATTCAGAATGATGCTTCCGTCCGAAATATCCGCCACCGCCGTTCCGCCGCTAAATACCTCAATATCGAACCCTCTCGTCCCTGCGGAAGTTCCGCCTTTAAATATTGGGTCGCCAGCGCCGCCGTTTTGTTTCATCCAAAGCCCGTAGGAGAAGCTTCCTGTGCCAAATCCGAGGGCTGACGGATTGCCCGAATTCATTGCAGAAGGACTGGATCCGCTTGCGCTTATCGAAAGACCTTTACCGTATTTCCCGGATGCTGTCACGCTTCCGATCGCCATATCAATGATACCGTTATAGGTCGCCCCGACAAAAGTTCCGTGCATGTTATTGCCGGATGAATCTTTTATTGTCGTGCCTTGATCTAGGTCATCAAATTTCCAGTAGCCCTTGGTTGTTGAGGAGTAATCGAATGCTGCGTTATCATTTATTGTGGTTGCTGGGGATTGAAGGGACAAAGCGCCGCCTAACCCTTCTCTTCCAAGAATTTCTATTTCATTCACAGCATATTCCACGGTCTCGTCGGGCTCAATCTGGGCGGGTCCACTGAACGTTGCAGCTTGTCCCGCCACGGTTAGTGTAAGCTGGCTTTTGCTTACTTGGGTAAGTCCCGTGTTCTTGACAGAGAGTTTATTTCCTGTTATGGTCTCAATGCTTATAGTGCCGATATTAATTTCCACGGTTGCGCTGTGAAGACTTGCGGGCGTGTTTATTTCCAGTTGCCTTGTTGTTCCTGGAGAAAGGCTTCCAACATCTATGGTATAGGTTTCAGTGGCTCCTATGCCTAGAGTATCGGGCCCGCTGAATGAGACTGATGCTGTGTCGAGTTCCATATTTATGTCGGATTTTTGAATGGGCGCAACGCCAGTATTCTTGAGTGTGACAGTGTTTTCATTCGTGGAGATTAGTTCTGTTGTTCCAGCATCTAATTGTAATGTTTTTTCTCGTATGCTTCCCGGAACGGAAATGGTTAGTTTTCTCTCGCCGGTTCCTGGGGGAATCGTGATGTCGAAGGTCTTGACAGCGCCGGGAGCGATGTCGCTAGCGCCATCGATTGGTGTTGCTGTTACTGGCTCGCCGTCAAGGAATATCTTGACGTTGTCAATGCTTATGGGGGCGCCGCCTACGTTTTTGATTGTGACTTTATTGTTTGTTGCGTCGATGATTTCTGCTGTTTGGAGGAGCGTGTCTGATCTTTCGTTCAGGCTTTCTTGTGCTTGTTCCCCGCTTGTTTGCACGGTTTGCTGGAAGAATACTGATGTGAAGCCGATAATTGATATCGTTATCAAAAGCAGTAGTATTATAGCTATTACCGGCGATATACCTTTCATTGGTATACTTTCTGTCCGGCGTATATAAAAGTTGCACGTTACAAGGCTTTGTTTAAATAACCCTTTTATTAAACACTTTCATCTTTATTTAAACATCCACTTAAAAGAAGTGGATATGGATGAAGCGGAACAACGTAATCAGGCAAATAAAGAAGTAGACAAAATGAAACCATTCATATTTGGTATCTTGTTAGGGTTTTCTATTACAAGTCTCCCAGACGTTCTAAAAACTATTTTTCCTAATGGAAGCTTAATGGTGGAAGTAGCTTCCCTATTCATATTCATAGCTTTTGTGACAGTTTTAACTGTGCAGATGTTACCTAAAGTTTTAGATAAATTTTATTTAAATGCGAAACATCACGGAATTAAAATATTGTGGGTATACAAAGCCTATATTTTGGCTTTAATTCTGGGTTTATACGCTGTAATCCACTTTTATATCTAATTCGTGCATCTCCTGTATAACCACGCAGATATTATGGCAAAGGACTTTCAGCAGAACCTCGTTTATCTGTGCCGTCCATTCCTTGCTTCTGACGGCTTCGCCAAACTTGCTTTTGACCATGTGGAAGACCGTCTCGCTGTTTGAACGCTTGTGATAGTGCTGTAAGAAGTCTTCCCGATTGAACGTATAGAAGCCGTAAAGCTTCTTCCAGAGTTTAGAACCGCCAGCTTTTCCCGTTGTGTTGGACTTGAACGGGATATATGCCGTTCCGCCCACATCATTCACGGCTTCCAGATTATCACGGGACGAATAGGCTTTATCCGCAGAAACTTCGTTTATCTCAAAAGTCCGTGCCGTAGTGTTCACGAGGTCGCTAAACTCTTTACTGTCATGCGAGTAGGCTTCCGTTACTTTAACGCCCGTTACTATGTTTGTCTTAACGCCAGAAATCAGGTGAGCCTTTAGCCATATTCGGCTGTCTATTTCCTTGCCATATTTGAAGGAAAACCATCTCTGGAAGCGGGACGTTCCGAACCCGCTACTATCAACGGCAAAATCCGTTTCTATCGCCTTTAGTGGTCTTGCGGACTTCAGAATTAAGTCTATGAGAAGAGGCGTTAATTCGGGCTTTCTCATATAATTGCTAATCGTGGAATAGGAACATACATCTTCTATATACTGATTTTCCTTTGCTTCCCTCATGTCCGTAGTAAACCTTCGCAAAGAGAACGTGGTATAAACTTTCAGAGCCGAAGTGAAAACCATATCCGAAAGAGGCATAAGCGGTTTGCCCCTACCCTCATTCTTCGGGTTGTCTATGCTTTCGCAAAGGTCAAAAAGCAGCTTCTGGAAAAGAGCCTTTTCCTTGCCCTGTGCCTGATTGTAGGCAGACCAATCCTGCCCGTAGGTTACCTTCATGGTCTTTGTTATCGTTTCCGAGCCATCCGTGTTGGTCTGCTTGTTGAGTATTAGCTCCAAAGCCCAAGCATGTTTACATTTAACTTGTCTGGTTTCATAATCCTTGCATTCGCATATGGGCTGGAAATTGACATACTTCACGATGTAAGCCCCCGTTCCGCTTTGGGACGGGACTATGTAACCGCCTCTTTCTCGGCGCATTATTCGGCAGGTCTGCGCTATCTGTTCGCCTTTTATTTTTCTTAAATTTGTTTCTTCCATATCTATCAACAATTATCAATATTTATCAATGAGTATTATTATAAAATTATTTAAAGATATCTATTGATATAAATCAATGATTATCAATAGAAATAGAAAGTTTTAAATATATTAGCTTACATTGATAACTATGGAAGATAACAAACAAACATCCACAAAGTTACAATTATCAACAACAGATGAACTTTGGAATAAGGTTGTGCTATATAAATTAGAACGGGGGCTGAAAAATAATAATCAAGCAGTAGAAGAACTAATCCTACGAGGCATCAAGCCTTTGATAGAATCAAAAGAAATTATGAGTGAAATGGAAATTTCTGCGGACACTCTAAGTGAAATTGCAGAATTTAGAAAACAAATTCCTGTTTGCGAGAAAAGATGGCTTCTGCCGTTGGTTATACTAAGGGATGGCAAATCTGGGGCATTCTATACGGAATGCCATATCATATCAGAAGATTTCATAAAACTAAGCGACCCCGATGCCAAAATGACTCCAGAATCGGAAGAAGCAAATAGGGCGAATAGAGAATTAGAAAGTGATAATTATTATTTTGAACAAATGGTAGAAGATGCAAAAGAAGGTAGACCATTTTCTGATATGGTTATAGAATTTTATAATAAAGACGGTGGGAGCAAACCACTTAAAATATTGGGCGGTCAACATAGATACGAAGCAATCAAAGAAGCCCTAAAAGGAAAAATAAATGCCATTCACCAGCTCAAAGTTTATTTTAATCTTGACAAAATACAAAGAGAAGACGTAATGCGAATAGCAAATACAAATATTAATGTCGCACCAGACTTGCGGGATAGATTGAGAGAAGAAATTTTGCCCCCAAATCTTAAAAAGTTTGCACAAGAAACGGGCATTTTGAAAAAGGATGAAAATTTTGGTGACAAAAGAAGGTATGATGACGAGTTTAGCCCAACAGTAAGAATGGTGAGGAGTTTTGTTGTTAATTTCTTCAGGGGGCGGGAATATAAAGGTGATATAGACCGTGATTCTGAAATTCCTTTTCTATGCAAATCTGGCAGAGACATAGACTCGGAATATATGAAATATTTCAATAAATTCAAGTCATCCGGCGGTTTTAATGATGCAGAATTAATAGAAGCCGGAAAAATGTTCACAAAACTTCATGATATGCAATTCAAAAATGCAGATAAAATGAAAGGCACTGCAAAGAAGGAATTTAAAATAAAGGCTTTCAACTTGGCATTAATCACAAGTTGGGCATTCAGCGCAGGGGTTTTACGAAGATTTCCCGACCGATTAAAAAAACTTTATGCTCTTCCAGACCTATGTAATGGTGATGACCCACTTAACGCATCCGCTATGGCTAAGGCATCTCATAAAAGTTTAGATAAGGAGTCTTATAGGGGTCTTGGAGTGAGAAACGATGAAAAAGAACGAGGCAGATTGTTACATCTATTTTTGGGTTATTCCAATTCTTCTAAACCAAAAATAACAGAAGAGATGTGCAACTCGGCAATTGCAATATTCCATTCAAATCAAGATAGTAAGAGAGCGGAAGAAAGCAGAAAACGGGCTTTTTAAATGAAAACTTTTAGGTTTTATTTGTGTGCAAGCAAATATTTTTTAGATAATTCTACACGAACAAAACTTAGTGAAGAACGAGAATTCAATCATATAGCTTCTGTGTTACTTTCATGGATAGCATTAGAAACGTATATCAACACTCTATTTGAGAGTCTTAAAGAAGGAACAAGAATAAAAGAACACATAAAGGCGTTCTTAAAGGAAAAGGAAATGAAGGTTGACGATGATGGCAGATTCAAAGAAATAACGATAAGACCTTCCACAACTAAGAAAATCATCTTTATAATAAACTATTTTTCAAAAAAAGATGTAAAAAAGTTTAAACAGAAAAAAATTTGGAAAGATATTACTTCGCTTGAAGACTTGAGAGATAAAATTGTTCATTATAAAGAAGCAAATAACATTACTATAAGTTACAAAAAGTCCGCAGAATGTAGACGATTAGTATTGGACTTTATAGATTACTTAAGGAAAATATTGAAATGAACTCAATTTTAAACACTTTCCCTATTTATTAAACAGAAAACGATTATTTAAACAAAGCCACGTTACAATAAGGCTTATATGATAATCGAAAAAGCGCTGAAAATACTGGCGCAGCCCGTTTGCGACCACTGCCTTGGGAGGCAGTTCTCCCAGCTTCTTTCCGGATTTACGAATGTTGAAAGGGGCCGCGCCATAAGAATGGTTGTGGCCATGGCAGCAGACGCAGGCAACGCAAATATAGATGCATCGAGCGTTCCGGGTTTCACCCTCCGTACCAAGCCCTCTGTTTCAGAGGCCGCGCAATGCTCAGTATGCTTTGGAATTTTCAATGAACTCGCCACTTATGTCAAGAAGGCCGCATTGCAAGCGAAGAAAGCGGAATTCGCCACATTCCTTGTGGGCACTCGCCCGTCTTCCGAGCTTGCGACTGCCGAAGACAATCTATGGGAGCGTGTTGGCATAGACCACTGCGAACCTTTGAAGGCAGAGATAAACCGCGAAGCAGGAAAGCTGATAGAAAAACACATAGGCAAGAAATTCTCGGCAAAACGGCCGGATGTCGTGTTTCTTATTGACTTGAACACTAACACTGTCAGCATGGAGATAAACCCCCTTTTCATTTATGGGGAATACCAGAAGCTCAAAAGAGGCATACCGCAGACACGATGGCCCTCCGGCAAGTACAAGACGTCGGTTGAACAGATAACCGCAAAGCCTTTCATGAAAGTAACGAATGGAAGCGGCCACAAGTTTCATGGAGCCGGCCGCGAGGATATAGATGCCCGATGCCTTGCATGGAGGCCGTTTGTGCTTGAGATCCTTGACCCGAAAAAACGTGATATTAATGCTCCTGCACTTGCAAAAAAAGTCGGTGCAGGCGTGAAAATCAGGAATGCAAGAATTTCGAATATTGAAGAAGTGAGAAAACTGAAGGATGCGAAGCTTGACAAGACTTATCGCGCTCTCGTCAAAACTTCCGGTTTGATAAAAAGAAAGGATCTCGCTAAGCTATCCGCTCTCAAGGAAATCAACCAGCAGACGCCGCGAAGAGTCCTTCATAGGCGTTCGGACTTGATGAGAAGAAGATCTGTCAAAGGAATAAAAACGAAATACATAAACAGCAAATCATTCGAAATCACTGTCAAAGGCCAGAGCGGCCTTTACATCAAAGAACTTATATCCGGTGACGAAGGAAGGACTAATCCTTCAGTTTCTGGAATACTCGGCGTTCCTTGCGTATGCAAAGAACTTGACGTCATTGCAGTCCATATGAAATGATTTAGCACGAAGGCGCCTCCTTGTAAGTATCCACAGCGTCCGCGCATTGCGTCGTCACTCGCGCCTCCCCAAAGTCGGCAGGGCATGAAAGGATTCCCTTTCCTCCATTGAATCTCTGCCACATCGCAAGCCCGGCCTGGTTCATTTCCAGCCCATTCATGGATTGGTTTATCTCAGTGTCCGAAAGCGCCCTGTTCCATATCTTCACTTCATCTATCGTTCCGTTGAAATACTCACTCTGTGTTTGCGACCTCCCTATAAACAGCAGACTTGGGAATGCGACAAGATTGCCCAACACGGCATCCGAGCTGCTGACCAAAATACCATCCCTGTAAAACGAAACCGTACTGCCATTGTAGCGCGTCGCTATATGCTGCCATACATGATTGCTCACGACCTCATTCGATGTACCTGCGCTAAAATTACCTACGGTGCCTTTGAATTGCGCATAAAGGGCATTATGACTGCTCGATCCTCGAATAAAAAGTACATAATTGTAAGAAGTAAGGGGATCACCGCTGAAATTTCCCTTTCTTAATACACTATAAAAACTCCGCGCATCAGTACCGCCTGGTTTTACCCATAGTTCTATGGTAATAGCAGAAGCTGTTATATTCAGGCTTGATGAATCTGAAATATTAATGTAATCGTCGATACCGTCAAATTCCATGGCCGAGCCGCTTTTCCCTGAAAGTGTAAACCCGCATCTGTTTCCTGGCATATTAGTGCAAACACCGCCATTGCCGTTGCTTGAAGAATCGTTCACTGTGTCTGCAACAGAAGGAAAGTTAAATTCCAACCCGCCTATATCGCCTTTATTGAGCGTCATGCTGTTATTTGCTGTAAAGTTGTTGCCAAGACGGTCAAATATTTGGGCACTCGTTACCCTCATCCCATCCACATATCCGCTATTCCGCACTGCAATAGAGGCGCTTCCGCCGCTGCCATCTCTAATATATACATTATCGATGGTTATGTCTGCTGTAGAGCACCGGATGACACCGCTACTCGTATTGTCCACAGACCGCTGGGATTCGGAAAAAGTCGAAGACACCCACCCTGAAATAATTGTAGCGCTGACAGCCGTGATTGCCACTAGCATTATTCCTGCAAGGAGGGGCGATATGCCCTTCATCATAAACTAATAATTTCTCGGCACTTAAAAGCTATCTCCCGGGAAGCGCAGTAGCCGAAGAGCCTGCATGCCAGCTCTGCCTGGGCTTCACCCTTATCTTGTATATGCGTTCTGAGTTATCATCAAGAACTATGGCCACGCCCTTGAGTTTAGGCAGGTCATTTATGTATTTGGCTATGTCAAAAAGCATATACGTCTGCATTATCGACTTCAATGAATTCACATCTTCCTCTGCCGTGAGCCTGTGCGATATGATGATATCGCATTGGGAAAGAACGTCAGGATGAAGCTTCATGGGCCGTTGGGTTGCAAACACAATTGATATTCCCGGCTGTCTTCCTTCCTTGACAATCTTGTTCAGCATCTCTGACGAAGGTGTTGTTTCGTCCGATGGCACGAAATTATGCGCTTCATCAACAAGAATCCAAGGCATCGGTACCCTAGCTTCGCCAAGAAATTCCATCTCCATGAGCTCTTCCTTGCGCCTGGAAGCTGTTCTCTCTGAAAATATTCTTCTGCTAATGATAGCCAGCATCAACGCCCTGACGTTCTGCGGCGTTAAGCTGAAATCCATTACAGAAAGCTTGCCTGGAACAAGAAGAGGCGGCATTTTTGAAGAACCGAATATGCCCCACCCTGCAGCATTCCTTAGCATGCCTTCTAGCGTTTTTTTCTCATCCTCAAAACCTTCCTCCGTGCCGACTTGCGCTATCATATCCGCAATCGAATATCCATGCGGCAGCCTTCCAAGAACAAGCTGCAGAAGCGTGCCAAGGGGCTCGGATGCCTTAAGCTCAAAAATGCTCAGCCAATCTTCTTCACTGAGTTCAGAAGGCGCAAAAGAGAAAGAGCCATCGTAATCCACGCCTGCAGATGTAAAAGCTCTTATCTGGCCATCTGGAACATAGACCGCCGCCTGGAAGCCCTTTGGCGATTGGTTCCATTCTCTAAGAAGCATTATATCTTTTTCATTCGGCGTTTTCATTGTCCAGAATATTCCTTGGGTGTCAATAATGATAGTGCATAACCTGTTCCGTATGTCATCAGTCAGAGCTTGCAGGCCTTCTGCGATTATTCCAAGCGAGAAACTCTTCCCTTCGCCGCGCTTGCCGCAGATTGTCATGACATGGGGCCTTGCAACGTCAAGAAAAACATCCGTAGTGAGGTGTGCATCTTCGCCTTCACCGACAAGATTCTTCCCTATTATTATGACGCCTCTATTGCCATAAATTTCCCTGTCTTTCTGGTCTCTTCCTATGATTGTTTCCATGGCTAATATCATCTGGGATTTCATGTATTTATTCTTCAGGCAGAAACTTGGCCAACCATTAGGCCGAGCAGGACGATGCAAGCAAGCCAGAGCCTGATATCCCATGCAAATACCTTGCTGCCGTCAAGCGGCGGCAAAGGCAGCATGTTGAAGAATGCGAGCCAGACGTTTATCGATACTGCCAAAGAAGCAACTGGGCCCAGAGGAATGATCTTATCCACGGCAAAAAACGCTAGCGCTAAAACTATGTTGGTCATTGGGCCGGCAATAGATATTATTCCATTAGTTTTTTTTGATAGCGATGACCTGCCCCACATGTCGGATTTTGGATAGATATAGACCGCTCCTGGCGCGGCAAAAACCCATCCAAAGAGGGAAGACGCCAGAGCTATTGCAATTCCCATCCTCCACATCCGGAACTCCGCGTGAGCTCCGTATTTTCTGGCGACAGCCCTATGCGCAAGCTCGTGAAGTATGAATCCTAAAGATACGGAAATTAAAGACAAAAGAAACGCTTCAAACGTGAGAAATCGCATTCCTGCAATGCCGCCTGCCATCGCAAGGCTGAAAGCCAGAGCCAAGGCTCCTGCGGAAATGATAATGTCCTTCAACTCATTTTGCTCCATGGAATCGCCGTAAGTATAATGGAGGCACGCCCTTAGTGGCTGCATACGCCATGCAAGACTGATCCTCATCTCTGCTCCGTTCAGCTGGCCCCTGAGCACTTCTGACGTGGTTTACGGCTGCTCCCTTCCGGGCCTGACCGGCTTCGCCATGCAGAAATCCCAAGGGACTGGACATCTCCGCTCGGACGAGGGGCCTTGCATGTAATATGCAACGCCTTCAGGCTTCGATCCCGGCTGGAGCGGTTTGCCGGCTACAGGCGCCCGCTAAACGCCCGATCTAGCCTCCAGATTTAATTTCCCGGCAATATACTTAAATGAAATCCACTATCGGCATGCAGTCAACATGCCGGGGCTTGCCTATAGGTATCCACAGCGTCCGCGCATTGCGTCGTGACGCGGGCTTCTTCAAAATCTCCCGGGCATGATAATATCCCTTTAGCCTCATCGAACTTTTGCCACATCACAAGCCCGGCCTGGTTCATTTCCAGCCCATTCATGGATTGGTTTATCTCAGTCTCCGAAAGCGCCCTGTTCCATATCTTCATGTCGTCTATCACGCCATCAAAGCGCCAATTGCCCGGGTCTAACGCGCCGATCACCAGATTTTTTGAAGAAACGTCTATGTTTCCGACAGTCGAAATATTTCGTGTGCTCTCTCTGATTCCGTCAATGTATATGGTAGCATTCCCGTCACGGTCGGCAGTCACGGTTACGTGATGCCATTCGCCAAGGGTTATGTTTGTATTGCTATCGAACTGTATGTTGTTTGCGGCAAAGCCGCCAGTATCATTGCTGATTGCGAATCGCACTTGGTTAAGGCTTCCTCGCACCGAAACCCAGTAACCCTTGGTGTTACCCGCACCATCGCCCTTGAACAAAACGATGTTCTCGCTCTGCCCGGTTCTGGAATCTCTTTTAATCCAAGCGCTCAGGGTGAAGTCTGTCGATGCCCCGAAATTAAGAGAGTTGGAATTTGTAACGTTTATATTGTCGTTGGCGCCGTCAAACGTCATCGCCGAGCCACTCTTGCCTGAGAGCGTGAACGCGCATGCGCTTCCCATGCTGATGCACGTGCCGTTGTTTCCGTACGGCGAGGAGTCCGTCATCGTGCTGGCAAGCACGGGAAATTTGAACTCCAGCCTCCCAATCTCGCCCCTGTTGAGAGTCAAGCTGTTATTAGCGGTGAAGTTGTTGCCGAGGCGGTCGAATATCTGCGCGCTTGTAATTCTCAGTCCGTCAACGTCCCCGCTGTTCCGAATTGCAAGCGATGCAGTACCGCCGCTGCCCTTGGAAATGTGCACGTTGTCGATGCTTATGCCGGCGGTAGAGCATTCTATGACGCTGGCGCTTCTGTTGTCCGCTGACCTCTGCGATTCGGAAAATGTGGAGGACACCCAACCTGAAACCATCGTGGCACTGATGGCTGTGATGCCTACGAGCAGTATCCCGGCAAGAAGCGGGGAAATGGCTTTCATCATAAATTTATGGATTTCCACGACTTAAACGTTGCGCCCCCTTGAGTATAACAATTTAAACGTTCATGGACTAATAAACAGGATGAAATTCCCGCTATTTGGAAAGGAAGAAGATGACAATCCGGCACCAGCTGACGAGCAGTATGCCGAATTGCCTGAAGACTCTGCCGTCATGCGAATGAGAGTGATGGTGGAAAAGCTCGACGGTCTGCCAAGCGTTGACAAGATAATGCGCAAGGTCAGAGATGGAAACATAGTCATAGCGTCCATAAGGGACATGAAAGAAGCTAATACCGAAGAACTCAAGCACTGCATATCAAGGATGAAAACCGCATGCATGAACATAAACGGCGACATTGCAGGCGCTGGAGAGGAATGGATAATCATAACGCCTTCTTCTGCCGGTATATACAGGGAAGCGGTTTTGTCCTCAGACGCAAAAAGTGACTCTCAATGACTTTCTGGTTCTGCACGTCATGCCACAAGACTTGGCACTCTTATATCATTAGTCCGGATTCCGTGAAAAAGGTTCGCTGCTTCAACTGCCTCGCGCCGGGCGCCATAAGGCTCAAGGACGAAAGCCTTAGGATGATAGACGGCAAGATGACATACGACGACTATCTCTGGTTCAAGAAGAACAACGGCCGCATCATGAAGAGAAACGGCCTTGGAAAGAAGAAGACATGATTTCTTATAGTATTGAAGCCGCCCATACGCACACTATTCCAAACAGGAACCCTATTGAAAAGTCCAATGGAGGGATTATCCATTCGGAGAAGGGAAATGATAATGAGCCTGCCCCTGCCATGAATGCCGCTATCACAACTAATACCAGAATAATGTCTATTTTATTCAGCCATTTGAACAAATAAAACATTGCCCCGATAATGAAGCCTTGCAAAGTGCCTATCATGCTAATATTCAAAATCAATGCAGAGATAGCAGACAATGCAAATCCTATTGCAAACAGTGATAAAATATTGAATACCATTCAGACACCGAAATCAGAATTCCCCGGTCGCCCTTTCGATCAAAAAGAAGTCCATATCCTCGAGGTATTTCTTCAGCTCGTCCGTGAAACGTGCTGCTTCAGCCCCGTCAAGTATGCGATGGTCAAATGAAAGCGAAAGCGGCATCATCTTGCGTATTTGTATCTTACCATCGCGAACCATGGGCTTCTCGCGTATTGCGCCTGTTGCTAATATCGCCGATTCGGGCGGATTGATTATGGGGGTTGCGAAAATGCCTCCTATTGAGCCTATGTTAGTTATAGTAAAGGTGCCGCCTCTTGTCTCAGAGATATCAAAAGACCTGCTCTTTATTTTTCCTGTAAGGTCTTCTATTTCCTTGGCCATCTGAATTATGCTCTTTGCCTCGGCCCGTTTTATGTTAGGGACTATGAGTCCATCTCCCGTATCAACGGCGAAGCCTATGTTGTAATATTTTTTCAGTATTATCTCATCTTCTACCATCGTTGCATTAAGATAAGGATGGTTTCTCAAGGCTTCAATAAGGGCTTTGATAATGAATGGAAGGTACGTGAGCTTCACGCCTTGCTGCGCTGCCTTGTCTTTTTCCTTTTCACGATGTTCGACAAGATCGGTAACATCAGCCTCCTCAAAGTGCGTAACATGTACGGCAGAGGAATGCGATTTTACCATATTCGCGGCTATCGCCTTGCGGATTCCTTTCAACGCAATTCTATCCACATAGCCGTAGAAATCGTATTTCTTAGTCACTTTTATGCTCGTGACCTTTTCCTCATGTAAATCTCCTTCGGATGCCGCAGTTCTGACATCATTTTCCGTAATTCGCCCGTCTTTCCCTGTGCCTGTAATTTCATTTATATCGACACCCAGTTCTTTTGCAAGATGCCTTACAGCCGGAAGAATGAGCTTCCCGTCCTGTCCATTAGATACAACGGCAGGATGGATTATTGCAGACGGTTCTGTTTCCTCTCCGGCTTCTTCGAGCTGCCCTACGACAGAGACGGATTTTTGCTGTTCCTTCACTGATGACGGTCCTGCGCTTCTCAGGGTTTCGCCTCTTTCGCCTATACTAACAAGGGTTTCGCCAACTTGGACTGTGTCACCAGGCTGATGATGAAGCTTCAGTATTATGCCTTCACGTGGTGCCGGTATTTCAACTATTGCCTTGTCAGTTTCTATGTCAGCTATGACATCGTGCTCCTTGACAGCATCCCCTTCCTTTACACGCCATCTGACTAATTCGCCTTCGGCTATGCCTTCACCGACATCAGGGAATTTGAATTCAGTTACCATGCTAAAACTCCATGCATTCCTTGACCGCAGCAGTTATTCTCTCTGCGTTCGGAAGATAATAATCCTCCATTTGAGGAAGCGGCATGATGATATCAAAGCCCGTTACCCGCTTGACAGGCGCTTTCAGGCTGAGCAACAGCTTTTCGTTTATGAGAGCTGAAATTTCTGCGCCCATTCCAAGGGTACGCGGAGCTTCGTGAACTATGACAGCTCTTCCCGTTTTTTTGACGCTCTTTTCTATTGCTGCAAAATCAACCGGACTTAGCGTTCTCAAATCTATTATCTCTATGCTATAACTAGAACTTTCTGCTACTTTAATGCATTCCCTTATCATTGATCCATAGGCAATAATCGTGATCTCTGCGCCTTCGCGCAGAACTTTAGCCTCTCCTATAGGCACTGTGTATTCCTCTTCGGGCACATCTTCCTTTATAGCTCGATATATGCGTTTTGGCTCCATAAATATCACAGGGTCGGGGCTGCGTATTGCTGAGGCAAGAAGACCTTTGGCATCGTAAGGACCGGATGGAATGATTACCTTGAGCCCTGGCGTATGAACAAAAAACGTTTCAGGCGAATCAGAATGATGCTCCAGCGCCTTTATTCCTCCACCATAAGGGAAACGCAAAACCATTGGCACAGTGTATCTGCCGCGCGTCCTGTTCCTTAGCCGTGCCATGTGATTGACAATATGGTCCATTGCAGGCTGGACAAAACCGTCAAATTGCACTTCTGCAACAGGCCGCATGCCGTAGACAGCCATGCCTATGCCAACGCCGACGATGCCAAGTTCGGCCAAGGGCGTGTCAATGACGCGACCTGGAAATTTTCCAAGAAGCCCTTCGGTCACGCGGAATACTCCGCCGTCCCTTCCCACATCTTCCCCTAGGATGATTACATTCTTGTTGCGCTTCATCTCCTGCTCAAGCGCCATATTCAATGCCGTGACCATGTTGACTTTCATTTCTTTTCACCGAACGACTTCATGTACTCCATCTGCTCCTTGAGATTCTGCGGCATCTCCGCGTAGATATAGTTGAATATGTCTTCCGGCCTCTGTCTCGGCTCGGCCTCCGCCTCAGAAACTGCCTTGTCCACGTCTTTGCGTGCTTCTTCGCGGATTGCCTGGAATTCACCTTCATGCATCAGACTGTTAGCAAGCATGTACCGCTCCATCCGGAGGATGGGATCTTTTTTTTCCCATGCTTTGACTTCCGCATCATTTCGGTACTTTGTGGCATCATCTGCTGTTGTGTGGTCAGCAAGGCGGTAAGTCATGCATTCTATAAGGCTAGGGCCGTTTCCTTGCCTTGCCCGAGCCACTGCATCGGAAGCCGCCTTGTAAACGGCAAATATATCATTGCCGTCAACTTGCACTCCAGGAAACCCGCACGCTATTGCTTTTTGCGCTATTGTTTCTGCCGCAGTCTGCTGAGAACGCGGCACGGAAATTGCATACTGGTTATTTTCGCATACGAATACAACAGGAGCTTTGAACACGCCTGCAAAATTCATGGCTTCGTAAAAATCGCCTTTTGACGATGCTCCATCGCCAAGGAAAACCATGACAACAGTTTTGTCGCCCCGCATCTTAGCTGCCATGGCGGCGCCTACTGCATGAGGGTTTTGCGTCGAAACAGGGATCGCAAAAGGAAATATGTTGACTCCTTTCGGTATATTCATCCCCCGCTCGTCGCCCTTGAAGTATTGTATTATCAATTTGGCCGGCATGCCCTTGAGCAGCATGGCTGCGGCGTCCCTGTATATGGGGAAGAGCCAGTCGTCTTTCAATAGCACTGAAGATGCGCCGACCTGCGACGCCTCCTGCCCGCGAAGAGGCGCATAAACGCCGCAACGCCCTTCCCGCTGAAGCTTCAGCATAGTTTCATCAAGCACACGGGCAAGCACCATCACCCTGTACATCGCGTTTATGGCATCCTTGTCAACAACCGGCATCAGATTTTTATCAATAGCGCCTGTTTCGTCCATGATTTGGAAATAAGGAATTTGAAAACTTGCTGCAATTTTCTCCGGCATGATAGTATTTCCAGCCGGACAGACTTAAAGTTTTTTCCGTCCCTTGGCAAGAAAATCTATCATCTTCGCGGTTCTTGACCGTATCGCTTCTATTTGGATATTTGTTGAGCATTCCAAATAAGCCGCCTCTTTGTCCGGATCTATCACATGCAACGCATCCGCGTTCAAAACAAAGATCTCTTCGTTATACATTAGCACAGAATAGACTCCACCGCCATTTCTTGGCTCTATCACCACGCCATAAACAGGATTTGCGGAACCAGAAGGAAAGTACGCTACCATATCTCCTATATTCGGAGGATTTCCTGCATTTCTCATGCCCGGAAGTAAAGGCGTATAATCGTCTGCCATCCATTCATTTTAACAACCAGATTATTAAAACCCGTTTACTTCCCTAACGCCCATTTCTTGAAATTATCGTAATCTGTTGCGCCGCAGATGAACTTGCCGGTCTTCTTGTTGTAGAAAAAGGGGACTCCTCCGCATCTTCCCTTGTCTATTTCCATGAACATGCGCGCATTTGCCTGGTTGTGCCAGACTTCGACCTTATCGAGCTTAACGCCTTCCTCTTTTTCAAGACGCTCGACCAGCGGCGCCATCTGCACGCAGAAGTGGCATTCCGTTCCATAGAATTCAATGAGATCTCCCATGATTTTTATTTCCTTGCACATCTATAAAAATGCTATTAAAAACAAAACCATACACGATGCTTAAACAAACGACACCCGATTTTCTATTCTTTCAATATCTTCCCCACATCGGCCTTGACATATTTCGGCCCTTTGACCATCTTGTATTGATGGTAGTCCTTGCTCATGTTGGACTTGTGGACTTCCTCAAACACAGCTTCCATCTTGTCCTGCAAGCCATGCTCCAGAATCGTTCCATATACTACGTAAAGTATGTCTGCAAGTTCCTTTGCAATATTTTCAAGGTCTCCCTTTTCAACGCCCTCCGCATATTCTTCCACTTCATCCTTCATCATGCGGTGCCTGTGTTCAGACCGGTCCTTCGGGATCAGCGACGGCTTCCCAAGCACAGGCGCCTTGAATTTTTCGTGGAATTTTTGAACCAGTTCAAGTTCGTTCTTCATAAAGCTAATAATCTATTATGCTTAAAAATCGCATATGTCATCACTTGCCGTAATACTCCGTCAAAGCGGTTATTGAGCGCACTGCTGCCTCCGGATACTCAAAGGTTGGTATGCCGTTCGCTTCCAGGTTCTTGCTCAGAAGCTCCGTGAACTCGCCGCCTGTCGAGACAACAATTATGGGCTTCTTTTTTCTGTCATTCATTTCAACTATCATATCTACGATGTCTGTGGTTATGCGAGGCGTCTGGTATAATGCTATAAGCAGTATTGAATCAATGGCATCATCCCCAAGTGCAGCTTCCATCGCAATCCTGTACCTCTCGGTTGTAGCGTCCCCGACAAGATCGAGCGGGTTTCCTATATTCACGATTTTAGGAAACTGGCTTCGCAAGGATTTTCGCGTTGCCTCTTTCATTTCAGCCATCTGAAGGCCGTTAGCCACTATGTAGTCAGTGCTCAGAACACCATAACCGCCGCCATTCGTGATTATCTGCACGCGTCTGCCCTTTGGCCGCACGCATGTTTCAAGAACCCTTGCATAGTTGAACATATCATATAGCGAATCTGCCCGTATTATTCCGCCTTGCTTGAATGCCCCAAAATATATGTCGGCAGAACCGGCAAGAGAGCCTGTATGCGATAGAATGGCGTGAGAGCCCTGGGCCGTAATGCCGCCTTTTATGACTATGACAGGTTTTTTCTTTGTTACCCTCTTTGCTGTTTCCAGGAATTTCTTGCCGTCCTTGACACCCTCAATATACATGCATACGACTTTCGTGTCCCTGTCATTGCCCATGTACTCAAGGAGATCCGACTCGTCTACGTCAGTGGCATTTCCATAACTTGCGAACTTGGCGAATCCATATCCATGCGATGTCGCCAAATCCAGGATTGCCGAGCCCACGGCACCAGACTGGCAGATGAATGAAATCCCGCCCTTTCCGGGCCTCGTGAGCCTGTACCTCGGCAAAAACATCGTGTCCAGTCTCGTATATGAATTGAAAGTGCCAAGGCAATTGGGACCAATCGCCCTGATTTTGTATTGCTTGAGCATTTTCTTGAGTTTTTCTTCCCCTTCTGAGTTGCCCACTTCCCTGAAACCCGCAGTAACTATAATGACATTCTTGACGTTTTTCTTCCTGCATTCGTCAAGAACCCTGAAAACAAGCTCTGTTGGCACGGCAATAACCGCTAATTCTATTTTTTCTTGCACAGATGCGACTGAATCATAGGTTTTTAGGCCCAAAATCTCATTTGCCTTCGGGTTTATAGGGAATATCTTCCCCCCATAGCGGCCATCTACAAGATTGCGTATTATGACATTGCCTACCTTTCCGCTCTCCCGCGAGGCTCCGATGACGGCAATGCTCTTTGCCTTGAAGAACGGGTCAAAATTCATGCTACCAATATAGAATTCCTAAACCGAAACTTAAAGATTTATTTGGCCGTCCACAATTAAAAGGATGAAAGTTCTTGCTGAAAGAGAGGCCGAGACGTTCCTTAAAAAATACGTTTCTGTTGCCAAAAGCACTGTGGTGAAAAAAGCCGCTGGATTCTGGAAGCCTCCGTTTGTTCTGAAAATCGTTTCGGAAAAAGCTCTTCATAAAACCGATATAGGCGGCGTTGTAGTCGTGAAAAGGAACGAAGACGCCAAGGATGCATATGAAGCGCTTGTCGCTATCGCAAAGAAAAGGAAGCTCGCGCCTTATTCGATAATCATGCAGGAATACCTGCAAGGCGTCGAAATGATCATAGGAGTAAAGAAAGATCCGGCATTTGGCCATGCCATAATGATAGGAACGGGCGGCACACTTGTAGAATTGATTAGAGACGTTTCCTTCAGAATATGCCCTGTAACCGAAAAAGATGCCGCACAGATGATTGGGGAATTGAAGATGAAGAAACTTCTATACGGCTTTAGAGGCTCGGCTAATGCCGATATCAATGCCCTGAAGAAAGCGATAGTGAAAATATCGCAAATATGCAGAAGGCATAAAATTGCCGAGATGGACATCAACCCGCTTATTGTCGGAACAAGGAACGCAAAGGTTGCCGATGCAAGGATAGTAATGGAATAAATAGAGCTTTTCTGCCATGCAAGCATAGTAATGGAATAAATAGAGGAATGAAAAAAGAAATCTATGTTTGTTGCATCTTATTCACGCAGAAAGAACGAAATAATATCACGTCTTGCCGACTTTGCTGCCATTCCCAGAACGCCAGAAACGCTTTTTCCAGAGCTCGCATTCTGCCTTCTTACTCCCCAATCCAAGGCCGTGAATTGCGATTCTTCATTAAAAGAAATGATGAGGCAGAGCGTGCTGTTTGACGGGACCGAAGATGCTGTGAAAGCATGCGTAAGAGGCGTGCGATTCCATAACCAAAAGTCGCGCAACATAGTAGAAGCACGCAAGCACATGCAAGTTTTGCCTCGTGTAGTCGCAATGCCGCCAACCGAAGGCAGAGAATGGCTTGTCACGAACATCCGCGGCATCGGCTACAAGGAAGCGTCGCACTTCCTGCGAAATGTGGGCAACGGCAAAAACATCGCCATACTTGATCGCCATATTCTAAAAAATCTTCTGAAGCACGGGGCAATAAATGAAATACCCAAGACCATGACCAAGAAACGCTACATGGAAATAGAAGAAAAGATGCGTGAATTTTCCAGGAAAGTGAAAATGCCCATGGAACACATGGACCTTCTGTTCTGGGCGGAAGAGGCGGGCATGGTTTTCAAGTGAATCACTTCATCCTGATAATCCTTGCAACCTTGTCGGACATTTTGATTCTTACGGATTCGCCCGTCCTCATGGCTACAATTTCCTCGTTGTTGTCCCAGGAGAAAGTGGCGTCCCCGCGGCTGAGCTTTATTTCCACGGCCGAATTTTCAGGCACGATCATGTGATCCGTCTTTTTTGCCAGATTATTGAATGCTATGCCGAGTCCTTTCTTGAAAGTTCTCTTAGTGATTGAATAATAGTAAGCAGTGGAACCGAAGGGACTTGAGATCACGACTCCATCTCCTATGAATTCTCCGCCCTCCTGTTTGTCGTTGGCAAAGACAAGGAAGCGAATGGCGTGGATCGGCCTCTTGTTCCTTATGACTATGTCATTGACTGCAAGAATCTTTTTTCCTCTCCACTCCGCTTCCAGTTTCCTGTATTCTTCAATCCTGTATTTTCCTGCCTTCAGATTTTGCAGAATTTCTGACAGCGGTCCCGCTTCGCATTTTACGCAGATATTATGGCCTCTCACAAGAATTTTCGGGATCCCGGGGTAAAGGCGCTCGGACATCAGGAACGTGCCGTCCCCCCCTAAAGAAACGACTATATCAGGATTTTTTTCGTCGTAAATGAAAGACGCTTCTTTAACTTCCTTCCTGTGAAGCCGTATTGCTTCCTTGTCCCTGCCGAATATTGCGATTTTCATTGCTTATAGCACTCGCCTATTGCTTCATCGAGAATATCTAAACCATGCTCTGCCTGCTGTTTATTTATAATCAACGGCGGGCATATCCTTATCGAGCTTTTTCCCGCGGGCAAAAGGAGCAAGCCTTTCTCAGCGGCCTTGCAGAGTATCTGCGAGCTTTTAACTTCATCATTCGCCTTCCCGTTCACGATTTCGATACCTATCATCAACCCGATTCCACGCACATCGCCTATGAGATCATGAGTTTGCTTCATTTCATGAAGCCGCTTGAGCATCATCTTTCCTATCTTTGCCGCATTGGCTCCGAGCTTCTTGTTTTTCATCTGGCCCAAGGTCGCAATGCCGGCAGCGCATGCTATCAGATTGCCTCCAAATGTATTTGCATGCGCGCCAGAAGGCCAGTTCATTACCTTATTGCTTGAAAGCGTCGCCCCGAGCGGTATGCCGCCTCCTATGGCCTTGCTCATGGAAACTATATCGGCCCTGACGCCGAAATTCTCCATGGCCATGAATTTGCCTGTGCGGTAGCAGCCTGACTGCACTTCATCTGCGCAGAGCAGAACTCCGTATTGATTGCAAAGTTTTCGCAAGCCCCTGACAAAGGCTTTTGGCGGCACTATGTATCCGCCTTCCCCGCATATAGGCTCGAAGAATATGGAGGCAACATCTCCTTTGTCTCTCTTCATCGCGTTTTCAACATTATCCAAATATCGCATTGCCTGTTCGTTCTCGTTTCCATGATAAGGCGACCTATAAAGGTATGGATAAGGAACATGCGTTGTCGGCATGAACGGACTGAAACGGTCTCTATGTATGGGTCTTGAATTCGTCAGCGACAACGAGCCCATGGTTCTTCCGTGAAATGAAGGCTTGAAAGCTATCGTCCACTTTTTCTTTGAGTGCCATCGGGCAAGCTTGTAAGCAGCTTCCACGCTTTCTGTGCCTGAATTTGAAAGAAAAATTCTGTCAAACCCTTTTGCGTGTTTTAGTATAGTTTCACAAAACTGCACTGGAACTTCGGCATAAAAATCCGAAAAGCCGCAATGGAATCCTATTTTGGCCTGTTTTGTTATCGCTTTGGCAACCGACGTATCTGTGTGGCCGACACCCATGACAGCAACCGAGGCAGAAAAATCGAGGTATTTTCTTCCGTCTACGTCCCAGATATTCATGCCCTTCGCTTTCTTGTACACGAAAGAATATTCCCTTGTAAGCGACGGGGAAGATATCTTGTCGTCGCGACGGATTATTGCAACGGATTTCGGACCCGGGCGGCGGCAGATGAACTTGGTCATTAACAATTATTGGACGACTGGCATATAAAAATGAATTTCAATAAATAAATCCTTGCAAATTATATTCTATGGACTTCCATCATGACGAAAAGCAATACAGTACAAAAACCACGAAAGATAAATTAAGCACATGCATGGGCACTCCCCTTCGCAAAAATTATCGTGGAGATCATTCCAATGATAATATACGCTATGTCACTATGGCGATGCTAGGCACAGGCGATACTGCGGTCTGCTATCGGGAACTATTCCAGTATGCTGGAATCCTGTCAGACGGACAAGAGAAAAATTCCCGTCATCTGGGAATAACCCGGCCTGCGAAAGAAAAGATGACTTTCTATCCCATTGATATGGGCAAGGGCCAAAAATGCCTTAGCGTACTGAAAGAATGGGAGTCAAACGGGAAGAAAAGATTCACACCTGAACAGCTGAAGGCCGGATTGCAGGACACTCCTGAATACACGAGTTAACGATTCTTTTTCATGGCTTCGCGTACACGGCGCATAGCTATGCCCATGCCAGAGGTTCTCGGGCTTACTTTAGTTTTTTTCGCCTCTTCGAGGACAAGTCTTGTATTTTTGACTATTTTTTTCTCGACGAGTTTCAGCATCTCTTCGGGGTTTTTTCCGACGTATTCTGCATAGCTGGAAATTACGCCACCTGCATTGGCGATGAAATCGGGTATAACAATCACACCTTTTGCATGGAATCTTTCTTCAATTTCCGGTGTCATGGGTATATTAGCGGCTTCAACTAATATTTTTGCTTTAATTTTATTCATATTTTTTTCAGTGATTGAATTAGGTATAGCTGCCGGTATCACTGCATCAACAGGCAGTTCAAACACCGCCGAAGTATCAAGCATCTTGGCTCCAGGATATTTCGTTACTGTGCCCTGCGATGCCTTTACATCCATCATCTTGTTATAATCAAAGCCTTCAGCCAAATAGACTGTGCCTTTTGAATCGGAAATTCCCACGACTTTCGCGCCGCTTTCTGTAAGATATTTCATGGCAAACGTTCCTACATTGCCAAATCCTTCTATTGAAACTGTCATGCCTTTGAGGCTTATCTTCAGATGTTCTGCTGCGACTTTTGTAGCATGGAATACGCCATAACCTGTTGAGCCGTATTCGTGGGGTATCCCGCATTTGACACCTGGACGCACGCACATGGTAGCCGGCTTTCCTGTAGTCGAATTCATTCTGCCATTTGCCAATGCAAATTCCGCCATTTCAGCCTCGCCTGTGTTCATGTCAGGCGCAGCTACATATTGCGAGGGGCAGACAACTTTTATTGCCTTTGCAAAAGCACGTATTATTTCCATCTTTTTGTCGCGGTCTATCTTTCTGTCATCTGCTATTATGCCTGACTTCCCGCCGCCAAAAGGCAATTCTGCCATGGCGCATTTCCACGTCATGGTCCTCGCAAGCTTGGCCACCTCGTGAATAGAAACGGAAGGGGTCATTCGTATCCCTCCTTTTGCAGGGCCAAGAGCGGTATTGTCAATTACAGTGAACCCCCGCATGCCGGTCTTGGGATCATAGACTTCCAGAATCTTCTCCGGGCCGAACTCGTCAAACTCTACCATGATACCGCTAATAATTGTTCATTACCCTATATAATCCTATCTGCCCCAAGCGCAAGCTATTTAATATTTTATAACATGAAAAGAAAATGCCCGAAAAAGGTAACCTGCCGCTCATAGCAGCATTCAAAAATCCATATGAAACAAAGATTTCCTATGATGCGGCCAAACTCATCGCTTTGGGGGGATATCACAGAGTCAATACAAGAAAAACCCATATAATACCTTGGCAGGCATATTATAACAAACGCGGTAGCCGTGTCTTGATACACGACGGGAAAATACGCGACTTTCCGGGGCCGGAAAACGATTTCTATCTCATGGAAATTGACGGCAAAGCACTTGCAGTTTTTCTCGGCACGCAGCCTGAAAATGCAGAAAGTGAATATGCTAAACAGTTCATAGATATAGCGCAAGAATTAGGCATAGGGAAACTTCTGCTTATGGATGATACCATCAGGAACGATGTCCCGCACACAAGAGACGCTTATTATTACTATACGCACGGCTCCCGCAAACCAAGCGATCCGTCTCTTTATCCCCTCACTGACGACAGGGAAAATGCGGGTGCGGGGCCTTTGATTCTTTTTCAGGCGCAGGAGAATGGAATAGACTCCATGGGGCTGGAAATTATCGTCCCTAAGTACCTTCCAGACCATATATATGTCCAGAATCACCCCTATATGAAACGACTTGCTGACAAAGCCCACGAGATCATCGGCATGCCTTTGGAAGAATCCTTCTTAGATACGGAAACAAGAGAATATGAAAACAGATATATAAGCTATATGATGGCCGACCGCCAATGGCGGGACGACATTGAAATAATGCAGGCAACGTTTGACCATGAATGGACGAGAAGAAACCGCCCGGAAGCAGCCGACCCCCAACCAAAGGTTCAGCTTTCAGCTGAAATGGAACGGTTTCTAAAGGATCTCCAATATCCGCATGATTGCTAGCCGGTATCTATCTGCGCCTTCTGTAGGCGGCCGGAATAATCAAAGTAGACCGTCTTGACATTAGAGAATTCCTCTATACCCATTATGCCTGCCTCCCGAACGCCGTTGCCTGTTCCTTTGACGCCCCCAAAAGGCATGTGAGCCTCGCTGCCTGTCGTCGATGAATTCACGTACGTAAGGCCTGCCTCTATTTCCCGAACTGCCCTGAACGCCGCCTTCATATCCTTGGTATATATGCTTGATGAAAGCCCATAATCAACAGAATTAATTGTGTCTATAACTTCATCGAAATTCTTTACAGTGATCATTGATAAAACCGGCCCGAATATTTCCTCCTGCGCTATTCTCATATCCGACGTGACTTTTGTGAACAGGCTCGGCGAGAAGAAATAGCCTTTGCTATTAAGCCTTTTTCCGCCGTATGCAAGTTTTGCACCCTCGTTTTTTCCTATCTCTATATATTTCTCGCATTTCTTGATCGCACCTTCATTGATAAGAGGCCCCATATCCGTAGTTTTCTGCAAACCATTCCCGACTCTTATTTTTGCAATCCTTGAGATCAATAATCTCTCAAGTTTTTGAGAGATTTTTTCATGCGCTATAATTCTGGATGCCGCAGTGCATCTTTGGCCAGATGTTCCATAAGCGCCCCAGACTATCCCATCAACTGCCAGACCAAGATCCGCATCATCCATGACTATTATGCCGTTCTTGCCGCCAAGTTCGAGGCCGACCCTCTTGACACCAGCTTTCCTGAGTATATCTTCTCCGGTATCTCTATGTCCGGTGAATGATATGCCGCTTACTGCTTTGTTTCTCACAAGCTCGTCGCCTACAGATGAACCAGGCCCTGTGACTAAATTCACAACGCCCTTGGGCATGCCTGCTTTCTCAAATATTTTCACAAGCTCGACAGCGCAGAGCGGCGTGTCTGATGAAGGTTTCCATACTATGCTGTTTCCGCATATCAGCGCTGCCGCCATCTTCCACGCCGGCACCGCTATTGGAAAATTCCACGGAGTTATTACTGAGACTACGCCTATGGGAAGACGGGTAGTCATGGAAAATTTATCCGGCAGCTCGGATGGCACAGTATGGCCAAATAGCCTTCGGCCCTCCCCTGCCATATATTCAAAGATGTCTATGGCTTCCTGAATGTCGCCCATGCCTTCTTTCAGAATCTTGCCCATTTCCGTTGTCACGAGCCGCCCGAGCCTCTCTTTGTCCTTTATCAATAGATCGCGTATATTGAACAGTATTTTTGCCCTTGAAGGCGCAGGCGTATCGGCCCAGTTTTTCTGCGCATCTTGCGCAGCGTCTATCGCCTGCTTTGCGTCTGCAGCATCCCCTTGCTGAAAAGTGCCGATGGATTTTCTCGTCGCAGGATTGAAACTTTCAAATGTCTTTCCCGAAAAAGAATTTACCCATGACCCGTCAATGTAAATCTTATACATGCAAATAATTGGTTTGCCATCATATAAATTTGATTATTGCTAAGACATTGCTGCAAAGGTTCGGGTAGACAACAATAAGTCATGGCTTTATGGAATGCAGCTGGGCACCAGAGAGTCATTCATGCAACAAAATTTATTGACGACTCTCCAGCACTTTCTTCATCCTATCCCAGTAATGTTCCTTCCAGCCCTTGCTTATTTCTTTGAACTGGTTGTCAGGGACGCCTTCCTGAGTGAAGATAAGCTTGCATCCCCTCCCGGAGGCCTTGAATTCAAAAGTAATTATAGACCAAATCCCGTCATCCCAGTCGATTGCGCGCCATTCCTGCACCATCTTTTTATCAGGAATTATCTCGAGATTTTTGCCTTCAATATAGCCGCCATATGCCGAGATTTTGCCGCCCACTTTCCGGCTTATGGAAGCCTTGTCATCTGTGAAGAATGAATGCTTCTCTGAATCCATCAGCATCTCAAAGATCTCGTGAGAAGAAGCGTTGAAAATAATAGACTGACGTATTGTCTTCATTCTTATGCCATTGATGCGAGTATCGCGCCCATTACGGCAAAGCCGACAAGATGATAGCCGGCGTTGATCGTATATAGCTTGATTGGCTTGCTCTCATACACAACCGAAGTTAGTAGTACTGTGGCTATGAAACCAACCCATGCTACACCACCGACCATAGCGCCTTCAAGGGCAGAAGAAACGCCTGCAAGTCGCACGAATTGCGCAAGCACAAATGCTGATATTATTGACGCAACAAAAGTTGCGGTAAAGCCCATGGCCATTCCTTTTTTCTTGGCCTTTGCTATGTCAGCAGCAGTTATTTTCATTATTTTTCTCCATTGTTTGCCGAAAAGCATGTCAGAATACCAGACAAATCCGATAGCAGTATAAGCCACTGCCGAAATGAGGACTACCATAACATCGATATTAAAGTCCACGATTGCCATTATTTAAAATGGCTTTTCTGCCATATAAAGCTGATCTATATGAAAAATTTCCAGGATTCCGATGATACAAGCCTTGTCGGGGGGGAAACCAAGAAAACATCCTTGCGGATTGATGCAATCGGAGCGCTCGATGAACTGAATGCCTCTGTCGGCCTTGCGCGTGCCGCAATAAATGACAAAGAACTAAAGGCGACTCTTACACGCATAAGCGAGACAATCTTCAGCGCGGGAGCCGACCTTGCAAGCCTTTCAGGCAAGGGTATGATTACGCCTTCCGATATTGTGAAGCTCGAAGATGCAATGAAAAAGGCGGAAGCTGAGCTTCCGCCACTCCAGAATTTCATACTTCCAGGCCAGACCCAGGATGACGCGCTGCTGCATTCGTGCCGCGCAAGCGCAAGGAAGGCCGAGCGGGCATTTCTCAGGCTATCGGAAAAAGAAACGACGAATCGCGAAGTTTTCCGCTATCTCAACCGCCTCTCCGATCTATTCTTCGCATTGGCGAGGCTTGTGAATAAAAGGGCCGGCATAGAAGAACACAAATGGAAAAATCAGGCCTGAAACATTTACCTATATTTCAGATCGTTGAACACTTCTTCCATGTTCTGCTTGCGCGAAATGGACGGGTGGAAAAAGAATATGGTGTTTTCATTGTGAGCCCCAACTATGTATATTCTCGGGGTTTTCTTCTCTATGAATGAGGCAATGGCAACTCCTAATTCCACATACATGCCTTTTCCGCCCTCGTCAGTGATGAGTATAAAGACGTCGCTGTTGAGAACTCCTTGCACATCTTCTATCGAATAAAGCATGGCCTTTGACGCGTTCTGCGAATACGGCTTAATCGCGCCGTGCTGCGTCCAGTCCGTGGTTACGCTGTGGCCCATTTCCTCAAGTTTTTTTGTCATTTCCTTAACTTCAGCCGCTTTTCCAAACCGCGATGCTATGTAAAACTTCATTTGATCCTATTGCATCTGAAAAGATAAATCAAAGATATAGAAGGTAGATTAGTCCAAGAAGAAGAGGCTGATGAACAAGATAAATCAAAAGGGAGTGCCTTCCCAAGGCTTCTATTATAGTAATTCTTGACCTGAAGCGCAGGCGTCTATCACAATAAATATAATTACCCGCGGCTATGCCAAGAAGCATTAGGCCAAACCATGGAAAGAGCGGGAAATAATCGAATGTATTGAATGCATGAGGCACAAGCCATAAAAGCCATTGCACATCCGTGAAATGCGGCCACATCATTATCCCTGAAATGAATATGAATGCCCCCAAAACAACGTTCAGTTTCATCCGCTTAAGAAGCGGATATGCCAGAATCGAAGAAACACCGATCATGTGCAGAATTCCGAACACGATAAACTTGTCGGGAAAGAAAAGCCACGTGATCAAAGTTATTCCTCCGGCTGCCGCTAATATCTTTGCGCCTCTGCGCAGGAACTTCATGAAATCATGGTTCCTGGAATAGCTCAGGCTCATTGAAACGCCTGCAATGAACACAAACAAGACTGCAGCTGCTCTTCCAATTAGCCAGAGTATGCCCGAAGAAATGTCGTAATTCCCGCCTGCGAAGAAATTCATGTCATAAAAGAAATGATATATGACCATGAGAATGACGGCGCATCCACGGAAGAAATCAATTTCCCAGAAGCGCGTCTCCATGATTCTTGTAACTTATTACGCATAAAAATAGAGTCTTACGCGACCTTCGCCGCCTTGTAATCGGCTGCTTTTCGCGAAATGTCTAGGCATCTTTCCCGAAACCGCATGTCTTCCTCATTGTCGGAATATACCCTGCATATGCCATTGCCCGAAGAACGCATTTCGTTGGTGCTAAACCCGTAGCTGCCTTTGGCATTGTACTGCATTAAAATCACAGGATTTCCTTTTAGCTTAAAATCAATTCCTTCAATCCCTTCCGATGCTTCTATGGCGTTCCAATATCTGCATGCTTCCGTAAGTATTCTTGCCAAGTCGAAATCTTCCGTAGCCACGCCCACACTTCTGCCTTCAAAAACGGCAAGATAGATAGCCATACTGATTATCGCCTCATCGGTGTGCAAATCCGTATAATCATATCTTCCAAATCCTTGCGCATATGGCTTTTTGAGACTTTTCGCTTCTGATAATTCGTTCACAACTGCTTTCAAGTCCTCGTAAGTTCCGGGGTTGACGACAGGAATTAATCGCCCGCCGAGGGCATTTTCTATTCCTGAAACCGCATCCTGAACATACCTGAACAACGTATATTGCTCGCTTGTTTCTTTTTTCTCGGTGGACACCTGCCTGTTTCTCGCCCACACCCTTTCCGGCGCATCCCAAACTTCCGGCCTACGCCTATATTTCTTGCGCTTATTACGTACGTTTCTTCCCGCCCTTCGTACCTTGTTTTCTTCAATCGTATTTATGAGCTTATAATGATTGTCAATACCCGACTTCAGTCTTCCAAATTCGGCCACAACTTCGGGTATCGTGTAAATCTTGCAGGAAATATCCGAATTCAGAAAAGCCAAATGCTCGTCCAACTCCTGTAGCGTGTAATCCAGGTCATCGGGATTTATGTCACGAAGATTTTTGGCATCCCTTATAGTGGACGCTCCGTCCGTATTAATGCTGATTACGGAGCTGTCCATTAGTATCGTGTCATATGCGCCGCTTCCGGCAAGCCTCTCAAGCCAGCCGATTTTGTCGCCCATGATGTATTCGTTTGGCAAATCCATATAAGTCTTTGCATTGTATGCAGCAGGTTCTTTATGCGATGGATTCCATAAGCAGTCTGCCTGTCAAAGTAAGAAAAACTATAACGTGCCTTCCTTTTGCCTTAGTTTCCACAAGTCCTGCCTGCTTCAGGCCTTCGGTTTTCGCATTGCCGTTAATGTAATAGGATAATAGCGGAAGACTCATGTTCAGGCTTTTTGTTATGGATTCAAGAGCGGATTCTTTGCCGCCATGCTTCGCCAGGAATTGGAGTATCTCCATCTTCTTCTTTGCTATCATGCCGTAATACGGCAGCTTCAGCACGGGCAACGGCATTATTTTATCGCCCTCAACATCAAACCCCCTCATGCCATTCACAAATGCCGCGGAAATTGCGGCAGATTTTAGACGGGAATATGAAGCGCCAACATTAATCATGGAATCTTCATTGCGCATCTGTCCGATGGTCCTGAAAATCGATTCCCATACAGGCTCACTCATTTGCATGGAAAGAGCAGGAACAGAGAATTTGGCCAGTTCGGCCTTGAGATTATCCGCATCCTTCCTATGTTCACGCACATGCAGAAGAATTATCTTTTCCGCGCCGAATTCCCGGATTCCGCGAAAGATGGCAGAACTGTCGCCGCCTATTGGGGCTATGATGGTCGGTTTCACAAATATATTTATTTTAAATAAAATATTTAAGTTCCTAAGCAAAGTTTTATCGCGCTTTCAGCGCGGCACGCTGCACAACTTCGGATAAGGCAGGATGGATATGCACGGTTCTGCCAACGGCATCCGCGGTGAGCCCGGCTTTCATGGCGACAATCACTTCATGTATGATGGATGCGGCGTCAGGACCTACGATATGGCAGCCGAGTATCTTTCCGCTTTTCTTGGCAAGCAAGATTTTAACAAAGCCGTCCTTCTCATCGAGTGCAAGACCCATGCCTGTGCTGCGATAGTAATACGTTGATCCGGAATAATCAGCGCCCTGCTCTTTCAATTCTTCTTCAGTATAGCCGACAGCAGCTATCTGAGGCGAAGAAAATATGGCATGAGGCATTGGCCAGTAATCAACCATCTTCCTGTCCCCCAGAATACTGTTCCATACGTACTGCGCTTCAAGGTTCGCTGAATGCTTCAGCAAATATTTGCCTGCAATATCCCCCAATGCCCAGACATTTTTCGCGCTGGTCTCCAGATAATCATTTGTCCTGATGTAACCGCGATCATCAACATCAATCCCGGCTTTCGCGACATCAAGAACATCGGAATTCGGCACGCGGCCGGTTGCAACAAGAAGTGAATCTGCACTTATAGACTTTGCACCGGATTGATTCTTGATAATTAGTGTTATCTTCTTGCCTTTCTGCGAAACGCTCTTCGATTCATATCCAAGCATTAGCTTGTATTTTTTGCCGGCTGCCTTTGTGTATGCATCGGCTATTTCTTTATCTTCATTTCTTAGCATCGTGCTTCTCTGGATTATTGTGATTTTCGTGCCTAGCGCACCGTAAAAGTGGGCCATCTCCGCGGCTATGAATCCACCGCCAAGTATTATCATGCTTTTAGGCTGTTTCTTGACTCGCAACGCTTCATCGCTCGTCATGTATTTCACTTTGTTTATTCCGGGAATAGAAGGCATGGCCGGTCTCGTGCCTGCGGCAATCACGATCTTCTTGCCTTGTATCATTTCATTTCCTGCAGCAACTGTCCGTTCGCCAATGAACCGTGCCCGTGCCTTGAATAACGCAAGGTTTTGGGTGTCCTTTATCCCTTCCTCTATTTCCCGCGATTCCTCATCCACGGCGTTTGAGGCGCGCCTTGTCACCTTTGCAAAGTCTACGCTATAACCTTTCGGCACTATCCCGAAACGGCGCGCGCCATCTATAGTCTCAGCGACATCCGCAGAATGAAGCACTATCTTTGACGGTATGCAACCCCTATTAAGGCAGGTACCTCCCATAGGACCTTCTTCTACGATAGCGACTTTGAGGCCGGCGGCAGCTGCTTTTGTTGCAACATTTAAGCCGGAACCTGCGCCTATGACCACAAGATCGAACTGCTTCATAGCCATCAATTGTTACGCATACAGATAAAGTTTGCCTAAGGCGCTTATTATAAATCTTTATTTTTCATAACGATATGAGGTGATACGATGGATGTTCTGATATACACAACCCCCACTTGCCATTTCTGCAAGGAAGCAAAGGCCTTCTTTGACGAGAACGGCGTGAAATACCGTGAAATTAATGTCAGGGAAGATCTTGCCGCCATGGACACGATGGTCAAGAAGTCCGGCCAAAGAGGAGTGCCTGTGATAGATGTTGACGGAGAAATAATAGTTGGATTTGACAAGCCGGCGCTCGCTGAAGCGCTTGACATAGAGGAATGATAAGATGGGACTTAGAGAAGAAGCCTTGGAACTCCACCGCAAGAATAACGGAAAAGTAGAGATCAAGTCAAAAGTTTCGGTAAAGGATCGAAAGGAACTCTCCCTCGCTTATACGCCCGGCGTCGCTGAAGTGTGCAAGGAGATCGCAGCCAACAAGGATAATGCTTATATTTATACCATGAAATCCAACTCTGTGGCTGTCGTGACTGACGGAACTGCCGTTCTGGGATTGGGCGATATAGGTCCTGAAGCTGCAATGCCTGTCATGGAAGGCAAGGCTATACTTTTCAAGCAGTTCGGCGGCGTTGATGGATTCCCCATATGCCTGAACACGAAAGATGCAGACGAGATAATAAGCATAGTCAAAGCCATAGCCCCGGCATTCGGCGGCATTAACCTTGAAGACATATCTGCTCCGCGCTGCTTTGAGATTGAAGAGCGGCTCCAGGATATTGGAATACCTGTCTTCCACGATGACCAGCATGGAACAGCAATAGTGATACTTGCAGGGCTGATCAATGCATCAAAAGTTACAAGCAAGCCGCTTGAAAGCATGAAAATAGTCATATCTGGCGCAGGCGCCGCAGGGATGGCGGTTGCAAAGCTTCTCATGTGCGTTGACGTTGACAAGAAAATATGCACGGCTGCAAAGGAAGTCATAGTTTGCGACAGCAAAGGTCCGATAAGCAAGAAGCGCAAGGGCATTGACGGCGTCAAGAAGATGATGGCAGATATAACGAATCCAGAAAATATTGAGGGTACGCTCGCTGATGCTCTCAAGGGGGCCGATGTTTTTATCGGCCTCTCCAAAGGCAATCTTGTAACCAAAGAAATGGTAAAAACCATGGCGCCAAAGTCCGTCATATTCGCCATGGCAAATCCGGTACCGGAAATACTGCCCGACGAAGCCAAAGCAGGAGGCGCTTTCATAATAGGGACAGGAAGAAGCGACTTCCCTAACCAGATAAACAACGTTCTTGCATTCCCGGGCGTTTTCAGAGGCGCACTTGACGCACGCGCCGCGCGCATAACGGAAAAAATGAAGGTTTATGCCGCTCGTGCGCTTGCATCTTGCGTAAAGAATCCTACGCCGGAAATGATAATTCCCGATCCCTTTGACAAGAATGTTCCTTTGTCCGTGGCCGAAGCAGTGAAGAAAGCTGCAAAGGAGTAAGGCAAATTTTTGCTCTACCATGACTTCATCGGCCATCGTTGGAGAAATACCAAACAAAGCGGCAAAGAAGTAAGGCAAATAAATATAAAAAGATCTAGCTTGAGCTAATCTCACGTGCATTATTTTGAGGATAGTATCAGTTTGTGCACGTAGGCGATTCGCCAACGCCATATTCAGCTGAAACGCCACAGGATGTCGTCACATAAGCCCGGCTGAAATTCGTGCAGCTTGTTATTATTCCGCTTATGTTTACCGTGAGAGTAGTCTGCGTGCCGCGCGCCATGGCAACCGGGAAGGCCGTAAGGTTGCTGCTTGTCTGTCCCTTCATTGTCACAACCGACGCGCCTGTTATCGAATCGTCATCAAAGCCCGAGTTTCTGGCAACTATCCTTCCGACAGAGCCGTTCAGGTCTAAATATACGCGGTCTATGACAACTGCAGCTGTAGTGCATTCGCTGGTTTTATTTTTTACACTGCTGCCAAGATTGGAGTGTATAGCCGTAGCCCAATCCAGAGTTAACGTGCCCACAACTATCACTATTGCTATCAGCAGTACGGATGCTATGAGCGGCGATATTCCTTTTGTTTTTTTCATCATGATCAGCAATTGTCAGGCTTGGTCTTTTGGTCTGAAACGCAGCCTGTTGTCACTATGGCTTTACTGAAATTCGTGCAGGCCGTAAGATTAGCTGTTGTGTTGAACTCAATTAATTTCCTTTCACCCTGGCTAATTTTCATAGGCAAAACTGAAGAATCGGAAAGGGGGATGGCAACTCCATAAGAATTAAGCACAGAAGCGCTTGTTATGGTGTTAGGCCCCTTGCCCATGACATACATGCGGACCTTATTTCCGGTAAAATCGGTATAAACGTTCTGGATAAGGACAGGAAAGCACTCTGTAACGGACTTCGAGTTATTGTCTATAGCATCCGTGTCAGAGCGCACGACCTCAAGTGCCCATGGTCCGAGTATGGAAGAAACGCTAAATGCAATGGCTATGAGAAGAACTGACGCGATAAGCGGCGATAATCCTTTCATTTAGTATCAGCAGATATATTTCTTTGCCGCTATATAAATATGCCCAGAGGCGTAATTTTCGCGAAGATGCAGCGCCTATCATAGAATATTGGCAATCAGCAGCCTCGCGGCAGGCCCTCGAATGTTGCGGTCTTGCATCTTCCTGACACTATGGCATAACTGAAATTGGAGCAGGATGCCAATGCGCCTTCTGTGTTAAAAGTAACATACTTGAACTCGCCGGCGCTTATGTTAATTGGAAATATGGTCAGGTTCGCGGCTTCCGACCCGTTGAATGAATAAACTTTCGCAGATACTATCTGGTCCGGCGTCTGACCTGAATTCCTGACATTCAGCCTTGCCCTGCTTGCAGAGAAATCGAGATAGAAATCTTCAATAGCAAGGCCTGCAACATTGCATTTTATCGCCTGCTCTGTCCTGTTGCCGGAAGTGTCCGCTGTCGACATTAAATTATTCATGAACCAGCCTGAGAATATCGGCACCGCAGTTACTGCAATAAGGACGAGAAATATGCTCGCCAGAAGCGGCGATACGCCCTTCATTTCATCATGCGCAGTTTTCATAGTATACGTCACTTCCAAAATAGGCATCAGTCACAGATGGGCAATTATCCGCGGCAAACCGTATCCTGTTGATATTTGACACCGGAACGCAGGCTCCTCCGGCATCGTAAGGATACCATTTGCTTATCACAAATCCTGAGGTATCCTCAACTTCCACCCTGAAATTATTGTACGTCTTGAGATTCTCATATTGCGTGTTGTAAACAGAAACCCCGTTTTGGTTCGTTGACTGGCTAACCAATCCCGATGAATTGAAAAGCCTCACGAATTTTATCCCAGGGTGCGTCACGTTTATCGTGAGTGTCGTGTTGAAATTTCGGCTGAAATTAGAAATGCGCACTTCATCTATTGTTCCATTGAAGTAAACTGAAGCCCTGCCTATCATCACATTGGACGCTGTTTGATTTATTGCTGAGTTTATTTTTTTGCTTCCCTTCAGTATGCCATCCATGTAACAGAACATGTCGGTGCCGTTGTACGAAAGCGCGACATGATGCCAAGATCCGGCAAGCATGGAAAAACTCACGGCATTCGTGGACCCGTCAATTATGCAGTTTATGTTCGCATTCGTATCGTAAATGATGGCATAAGGCCATGAAGTCGCTGTTCCCTTGGCCACTATGCCTGCATTGCCGCCGGTTGTTGAATTGGCGTAGACCCATGCTTCCACAGTGACCTGGTTTGTCATATTCAGGCTCACTGAATCCGAAGCGTTCAGATACTGGTCCGAGCCGTTGAACGTGAGAGCCCCGCCGTATTTGCCCGAAGGCGTGAAACTGCAGTTAGTTCCCATTCCGTAGCATGTGAGGTTGTTGCCCCGGGAATTGTCAAGAGTGCTGCTCGCAGTGGCCTGGTCGAAGTGCCATAATGCGACTGTATTTGTATCGTTGGAATATGCGCCCATGGAGTCCATGGACTGTATCGGCATCTTGGGGCTGCCTGAAATAAGAATGCTGTTGAAAGCTTTGTTGTCTGTAATGCCTGAGGATAGGGTAGTTTTGTTGCCGTATATTATATGCGTAATGCCGTTTGAAAGCGTTATTGCAAGCCTCGACAAGTCGACCTGCCTGTCGCCGGTGTTTTCTATGCTCGCGTTCACTCTGTAAGGCGAGCCTGTAAAGCAGTTGTTGTTGCATGATATTGAGATATTTCTGACGTAAAACGAAGCAAGCTGACAGGAGAGCTTGCTTTCAGTCTGATTCTTCAGTTCCTGTCCCTGGGTCTGGTAGAAGTTACTCGACCAGCCTGAGATTATCCCTGCCGCAACAACTGTGATGCCGATAAGCATTATAGAAACTATAAGCGGATCGGCGCCTTTCATGGAATAACATTCCCTGTCCTTCTATTTATACCGAAGGAGATTATATTCAAAACATTGTGTCCGTCGGGATAGTAAACATATTGGGCCGTTCAAATATTAATGTCTTTGAGCATACTCCTGCAGAGGATTTGATTCAAGCATCCCGATAAGCCTTTAATCGTTCACCTTGCGTAATTATGCCTATGGATGTTTTTTGGGCAGACCAGCTTGCCGAGGAGGCTATCGCAAGAGCAAAGAAAGAAGGGCGCATCGTGACGTGCCGAGGAGCCGCCTCACCGTCCGGAGGCAAGCACATAGGCAATCTTTTTGATGCGGCCAAAGCCTATATGGTGCACAAGGCCGTTTTGAAGAAAGGATACCAGTCCCGGTTTGTCTTTACGCATGATGATCGGGACCCGCTTAGGAACATACCGTCAAAGCTCCCAAGGCTAGACGGGAAATGGCACATAGTCGATGAAGATACGAAAAAAGAATTGGAAAAATATCTTGGCATCCCTTACTCAAGGACCCCTGACCCTTTCAGTTGCTGCGATTCATGGTCAAAGCATTTTGCAACGCTCTGGGAAAATGGCGTTCGAGCACTGGGCATGAAAGACACTGAATTCTACTTTGCCGAAGATATGTATGAAGCCGGTCAATTCGACAAGTACATTGGAACGGCGCTTGAAAAACTCGAGGCTTCCCGCAAAATAATAAGGAAATTCCAGGAGTCCAAGGAATCAGATTACATACCCTTTGATGCGATATGCGCCAATTGCGGAAAGATAATGGGAAAGACAGTCTCTTTTGACCTTGAAAAAAAGACCGTTGATTATGTGTGCACAGGCCGCGATCTTGCTGGCAAGTATACAATACAGGGATGCGGTTTCAAAGGCACGACAACGTTCAGAGGCGGCAAATTGCCCTGGAGCTTTGAATGGCCTGCACAATGGGCAATATGGAATGCTACTTTCGAGCCTTTCGGAAAGGAACACGCAGAAGGCTCCTGGCCGAGATGCGTCGCCATATCCAAGGAGATATTTGGCATTGAGCCGCCGATAGCGCACATATATGAATTTCTGCTGATTAACGGCGAAAAGATGTCTACGCGTTATGGCAATGTATATATCACCCAAGAGATGCTCCAGATAGTCGAGCCTGAAGTATTCCTTTATTTTTATACCAAGAGGAGCAAGAAGCAGAGAAGCCTGGACCTGAAAACTATACATCTTCTTGTTGAGGACTTTGAAAAGGCTGAACGCGTGTATTTTGGCAAAGATGCGGCTGATGAAAAAGACAAGGAAAATATGGCGCGGATGTATGAAAGCTCTTTCGCTTCTGTTCCGAAAAAGATGCCGTTTAGGCTTCCGTATCATCTTGCCGTGATGATAGCAAATCTTGTTCCAGACAGAAGCTGGGAAAGATCCCTGCAGATTCTCAAAGAGACCGGCCATGTCAAAGAGCCTTTGCCGGCTGACGATGAGATGCAGATCAAAAGAAGACTGGAGCTCGCGGCACATTGGCTTGATAATTTCGCTCCTGAAGGAACGAAGATAGGTGTCAATGAAGAACCGCCAAAAGACTTGTCGATCACAACGAAGGAGAAAGCCGCACTGAAGGAGCTTGCAGCTTCCATGGACCAGGCGAACACTGAAGAGAAAATATACGAAAAACTCTATGAGATCCCAAGAAAGCACGGTATTGAGCCCAAGGATTTCTTCAGGGCGGCTTACCTTGTTCTGATAAGCCGCAACCAGGGACCAAGACTGGCGCCATTCATAATGGCGCTTGGCAGGCGAAGCGTCAAAGACCTCCTTGGAAAACTCTAAATAATATTTTAATATTAGCCGATGGCATATATCCGCATGGGCAATAAGCTCAAGGTGGCTGGCGCGATATTCATCATAAGCGGAATCGCAATCCTTGCTTTTATCGCAGGAATATTATCGGACGCTTTTGCCCAAAGCGTTGAAGACGTGGCAGACAAGCCCACAGTAGAAAGCGCGATAGCTTCCACGATATCCATGTTCTTCTTTTCCATGCTTCTTGTGACTGTAGGATTCGTATCCCTGATGGGCGGCAGCGAAAATTGAGCTCTTTTGTTAAGCCAAGGCTATTTGCGCATTAAATTCAATGTTTAGAGCAATGCCTGGAATGATTCTGACAGTGCCTTTTTCTGCCCTTTATGCTTGAGCATCTTCAGCGCTGACCTATAATCAACCCATGTGTAATCATCATGCTCCTGGCTCACAGAAACGCTATCCTCAAGCGCTTCAACAAGAAAAACCGACTGTTTTGTACCGGTATATCCGCTCTTGTACCATGCCGGATATTTGTAAGATATCTCGGCAGCCATTCTGGCCCGGACTTTGACTTTCCCGATGCCTGTTTCCTCGCGTATTTCACGCACAAGAGCCTCTTCATCATCCTCGCCTGATTCAATTCCACCCTTGGAGAATTCCCAGCCTTTCCAGCCCTGCTGCCTGTGCAAAAGGAGAAACTCCGGCTCATTCTTGCCCTTGCGATAGACTACGCCGACAACGCCCTTCCGTATTGGCATGATATAATTATCATAAAGGGGTTTTTATTGAGATAAATTTTAGATAAGAATATGCGGGGGGCAGGATTTGAACCTGCGAAGGCACTAAGCCACTAGGTGTCTTCGACCAGTTCCGGTCATCTGAGCCTAGTCCCATTGGCCGGACAGTCACCTAAGCCTAGTCCCATTGGCCACTAGGGGACCCCCGCTTCAACACTGCCACTATATTCTTGGAGAAGGCATTAAAAGCCTTTTTGGAGCTTTCAGCAATCTCGGCCTCGAAACCGCTTTTCTGAAGGAACGAGGCAAGTTCTTGTTTGGTGAAAAGGTATGTATATCTCATGTATTCCTTGCCATCGCTTTCCCATGGTATTTCGTTTTCCTTGGGCGCTTTCTTGAAGCGCGGCTGGTCCTTGTTCCACACCGTAACAAGTGCTTTGCCCCGGGCGCCCAAAAGCCTGCGAACCTCGGAAACGCATGCCCTTCTCTCCCTTAGCGCATGCAATACTGCAATCAGCAGTATCCTTTCAAATGCCGGCTTTAACGGCAATGCCGCAGCATCTGCACGTATCAAGTATGCCCTTACCCCTCTCTTTTCCGCATTCTTCTTCGCATGAAGAAGCATGTTATAAGAGATGTCCAGTCCTACGAACGTCATGCCTTTCAGAAAATTCCTTCCCGACCCGCATCCTATGTCAAGCACAACGCCTCTCCAATCCTGAAGAAAGGCTTTGGCTTCCTCTATCGGAAACGACCTGAAAGAATTCCATCCTTCGGCTATGCTGTCCCAGACTGTTCGCATGAATTGTCATGGCAACAATTTTTATAAGTATGCCGCTGGCATTTAGAGGAAGAAGCTTTTCGGAGTATGGCCACAACGCTGTTAGCTTGCGCCATCCCTGATCATGCCGCCAGCGAAGCTATAGACGGCCCGAACTGGAAAATCAGAAGGCAGTTGAAGATAAGATACATGGCAGCGCTGAAATAATCCACAGGCTTTCCAAACATCATCTTTTCTGATATGCCGTAGCCGGCGTCCTTGATTATGACCACGATGGCAGTGAGTATCAGAAGTTCCTTTATTCCAATAACCCATAAAATTCCTGCGCATAGCGCACCTATAGCGTCAACTATGTTATTCGGATGAGGAATGAAGAATGGCCATTCAGGCTGCGGCAGAGGCAGGAACAGGTATTTTGATGAGTGCAGAAGCGGGATGACTATTATGCTGAAAAGAAATGCGGGAAGCGGCCCATATGATATGCCTAAAATTATGGTAGCCAGCGTAGTAAACTCAACGCCCAGATAACGTATCGGGCCCAGCATGCCCAGAACTATTTTATCTATCCATAATATGGCGTAAACTGCAGCAAGAGCTATCCCTCCTAGCAGATAAAGGAGCGCCGCGCCGAAAAAAAGCGTTGATATAAATAAGGGCGTCTTGTAAGGCATGTTCATTTCATCACTGTAGCAAAGAGTTAGGCGCTAGCGTTTAATAGATTATTAGTGCTGCCAACAACTTCAGAAAACAGGCGGGCTTAAAAAATACTATTTATACGGGACGGCTAAATTTAATAATGATTTTCGAGAATGCGACCCTGTTTTTCATTTCAATCGTCATTGTTATCAAAAGCGCAGGCTATGCGACCAAATACATAATAGACATTGCAAAGCATTTGCGGCTCTCTGAATTTTTTGTGACTTTTGTCATAGCAGGCGTCATCTCTATCATGCCGGAATTGTTCATAGGAATTAATTCAGCAATAGCAGGGTCGTCAGCGATAGGCATAGGCACATTAATAGGTTCTAATATAGCGGATCTTACGCTAGTGATAGGCATAATTGCCCTTGCAGGCAAGAAAATAATGGTAAACTCCAGTATAACCAGGAATAATAATGCGTTTCTTGCGGTGACAGCACTGCCAGTATTGTTTATGCTTGATGGTCAACTCTCAAGGGATGACGGCATAATACTTGTAGTCGCTTTTCTTTTCTATATGTCTCAGCTCATAAAGAAGGAGAAGATATTCTCCAAGCACGATTCGAAAGACGTAATATCCGCGTTAAAGAGCATGATGTTTTTCATTGCATGCCTTGCTGTGCTTTTCGTTTCAGCCCATTTTGTAGTGGAATCTGTAGTAGGCATATCTCACGAACTGCTTATACCTTCTGTCGTAATAGGAATGTTTCTCGTGGCATTCGGCACGACAATGCCTGAGATGGCTTTTTCTTTAAAGGCGGTTCTTGCGAAGCATAAAGACATTGCACTTGGTAATGTACTTGGCAATGTCGCTGCTGACTGCACTTTGTCGATGGGAATAGTTGCAATCATAGCCCCGGTAGAAACCGCTTTCTCCGCATTTGCAACGAGCATGCTCTTCATGGTATTTTCTGCGCTTCTCGTGGTCACGCTTCTCCAAGACGGCAAGAAAATAACATCAAACGACAGCTTCCTGCTGTTTTTCCTTTACATCGTCTTTGCCCTGATAGAACTTAGGCATTATTTCACATAATAAATTACTTTCGGTTCAACTCTCACAGATGCTCCTGACGGGATTTGAACCCGTGTCAATGGCTTGAGAAGCCACTATCCTTTCGGCTATCAATGGCCGGGCTAGACGACAGGAGCGTCTAAGAACTATAGAAGCATATCTTTTTAAGAAATTCCCAACTGTCGCCTACTCCGGCAAGAACGTTATGACGAGCCATATTATTGCCATGCCGGTAGTGATTGCGGCAATTTGAAGTACGGAAACTTTTGGGCTCTTCTGCGCTACAAGCTCAGGAAGCAGATCTACGGTAGCTATGTATATGAAATGGCCTGCAGTATAGGCAAGCAGATAGGGCAAAGCCGCTTCCAATGACGATATGAAGAAGTAGCCTAATATGCCTCCCAAGACAGCCGTAAGAGCGGAAAGGAAATTGAAGAATAATGCCTTTGTCCGGCTAAAGCCGCCGTGTATCAGCAACGAGAAGTCGCCTATTTCCTGCGGGATCTCATGGAATATTATGGCTATGGTTGTTGTGACGCCCAGAGCCGGCGAATGCAGGAAGCTTGCGGCTATCACTATGCCGTCTATAAAATTATGGAATCCGTCGCCTATAAGATTGAGATAAGTAAACGCATGGACTTCTTTCTTGGTATGGTGATGATGCCAATGTATCGACTTTTCCAGCAAGAAAAACGTCATTATTCCCAGAAGAGGAAAGACCATTACATTCGCTGCTTGATAGTCCATGGCTTCCGGTATCAGGTCAAGGAATGCCGCTGCAAGGAGTGTTCCTGTCGCAAAGCTTACAAGGATAAAAAGCATTCTTTCAAGGATGATTTTTTTTATTGAAAGCGTGACTAATCCGGCAAAAGAAAGCAGGCTTACCGCCAATACCGATGCAAGTATATCATAAAGAACGTCCATGTCATCCCCTCAGCCGTGCGCATGAGTCATATCCAATACCTGCTCGACTATCATCAGTATGCCCGCAAACGCCAGAAGCGCTGGAGCCACGTTCTCGCCGGCAACACCCTTGATTATGAAGAATATCCCTATTCCGGTCATCGCGAGCGTGACCCCGATATTCAGCATAGATGCGCCTTTCATGCTGTATCTTGGATATTATTAATATTTAACTTTATTGTTAATAATAACTATGCTACAGCTTAAAAGGGGGTTAATAATGCCGAAAATCATTTCCATGTCATTGAACGAGGAACTTCTGCACACGATGGATTCTGCACAGAAGGAACTGGGGTTTTCAGGACGCTCGGAGACTATAAGAGCCGCAATGAAATTGCTCTTGGATGATTACCATGAGAAGAACTCCATGGAGGGCATAATAGAATGCGTCATGCTAGTCATGCACAACCAGAAAGGCGAAGATGCCGTCACAAAGGCAAAGCATGCATATGAGGGAGTAATCAACACGCAAGTGCATGCAAACTTGAGCAAAGGCAAGTGCATGGAAATCTTCGTTCTGAACGGCGATGCTGCCAGAATCAAGGAGTTCTACGGGAAAGTACGCGCTATAAAGAAAGTTGAGAACGTAAAACTCGTCGTTGCATGACGCTTCAGAACTCTATTATGAGCGGCATTCTCGCAGAATCCTCGTTATGCATCGCATATACAACATCGCTTCCATCCCTCAATGCACCCTCAAAAGACCGGAGCGCCTCACGATATATTTGCGAATGTTTTACTACACCAATTTTGTACCTGAATGTTACGTAGCCGTCCAATTCCTGCATCGAAATTGTCACAAGCGGCCCCCGTTGCTTTCCTATCTTGTCCACGGGTATTCCCACAACGCAATGTCCCTGCTCGGGAAATGAAATAGAACCTCCATTGTACAAGACTCCCTCTATGAGCCTGCTCAATTCGCCCCTGTCCACATGCACGTCTTGATGATGGACTACAGCATAGCCGCGGTTTTTTCCTTGCATGGACAGCGTATTTCAGAATTCTTTATAAGGCTTTATCGAAGCGGACCCGGAGGGATTCGAACCCCCGACCTCTATGGACTTTTCATTGGTTTCTTCCTTATGACCGAAGCCAAGCGCTCTATCCAAGCTGAGCCACGGGCCCGTGCAAGCATATTTGCAGGCAAAAGTTATAAGCTCCTGCATGGCACTGCTATGCCATATCCATGAGCCTAAAAAATATCAGACGCGCCTGCAAGATATGCCATTCTTTTTGCCGCTTCAGAAAGCCCTGAAGGCGGCACAAGTATTTTTCTGTGTGGCCCGTCGGTAAGGTACAGTCCCGGCTGCTCATAGGGCGCGGCAGGACGTATTTTCACGGTGAGTGGCGGCGTTCTTTTGAACGTATTCTTATAATACACTCTGGCATCTTCTATAACATCTGTTCCTACATATCTGTCAGTATGCATTCCGGGAATGAATATGACAGGAACGCGGCGTTGCCCTGCAGAAAACGTGCCCTCTATCATGTTGCACGAATCCCTGTAATTTTGTCCTTGAAAAAGCATCAATGAATGGTTGTCGTAAGCAAAATCTCTTAGTGTCCCCCTGGCATAAAACCACAGCGCAACGCTATTGTAAAATTCAAGTGGATCCCCATCGCTCGGGTCCAAGAACACTGGAATGCCGTGATTCTCCGCGTCTCTCATTATTTTTTCTGCTCGTGGCGGTCTTCTTATAAAACGCCCGCTTAACGGAACGAATAAAGAACGGTCTAGGTCCATGATTTCTTAATTGCAGAAATCTTAAAAACCCATTATTTTCCAAGAAGCTTCTCCATCACGGCCTTTACCGCATCCGGCTTCGCCCTTCCTTTAGTCTTCTTCATCACCTGGCCCACCAGGAAATTGAACGATTCTTTCTTTCCGGCGTTGTAATCTTCGATGGCTTTTGGATTCTCATTTATCGCTTCTTTTGCCAGGGATTCTATCTCGCCTTCGCTTCCTATCGCCTGCATGCCTGCAGCAAGCTTTTCTGGATCCTGCGGCCTCTCCACCATACCACGGAATATCATTTCAGCGGCTCTGTCTGTCAACTTGCCGTCTCTAACCATGATCAAAAGCTTGCTTACATGCTGCGTAGTTATTCCTGTGTCTTTCATCCGCAAATCATTGTAGTTCAGCGTCTTCTTTATTTCTCCTGCAAACCACTTGGCAGCAAGAGCCGGCTCGACATTTTCAGCGACTTTCTCGAACGCCTGAGCAAGGTCTATTTCAGATGTGATCGCCTTTGCCAATTCCTCTTTGACGCCCATCTTCGCATAACGTTTCATCTTTTGCCCGGCAAGCTCAGGCAAAGTTTGCCTGATGCTGTCTATCTTAGCTTTGGGAAGCGTTATTCGGGGCAGGTCTATCTCAAAAATGTAGCCGTAATCATCTTCCTCTTCCTTGCTTCGCTGGCTTCTTGTGACGCCGGCATCGGCATCCCATCCGCGCGTTTCTCGCTTTATTTCATGGCCGCGCCTTATGACATTCCTCTGCCGTATTATTTCATAGTTAAGCGCCCGTTCAACTTCCTTGAATCCCGTGATGTTTTTTATCTCGACACGATTGCTTTCCGTAGACACATTGGCATCTACTCGCATCGAGCCTTCCATAGACGGATCCATTACGCCAAGATATTCAAGTACGCTTGCCAGATGCTGCAGGAACACGCGCGCCTCTTTCGGCGACCCGAAATCCGGCTCTGTCACGATCTCGCACAGCGGCACGCCGGAGCGGTTGTAATCAACGAGTATATGCGTTTTCTCATGGACGATCCTTGCAGGATCCTCTTCCATCTGCACGCGGGTGATGCCGGCTTTCTTGCCTCCCGCCTCGATAATCCCCTTGGATGCCACGGGCGCTTCGTACTGCGTTATCTGGAAATTCTTGCCCATGTCAGGATAGAAATAGCTCTTTCTTGAGAAGAACATTTCTTTTGGAAATGCACAGTTCAATGCTAAGCCTATCTTTATTGCGGCATCCACTGCCGCAGTATTCAGCACAGGCTTGCTCCCCGGCATGCCCAAGCAGTATTCACACGTGAGCATGTTAGGCTTTTCTTCGTGCGTATTGGGGCAGCCGCAGAATAGTTTTGTTCGCGTTCTCAATTGCACGTGTACTTCAAGCCCGATTCTCATCTCAACACCCTGTAAACAACTACTTTCCCCAAGCGCTTTCCGTAATAATCTATTGAATTAGGCACTTGCCCTACTATCTTGAATCCGAATCTTTCGTGAAAATTGCTTGAAGCCGCATTGTTTGAATAGTATGAAGAGATGATAGTATCAAACCCATTCTCTTTTGCGTGAACTTGCAATAGCATGAACATCCTTGACGCGATGCCTTGCTTCCTGTAAGGGAAAGCAACGCCCATGGACAATTCTCCGCATTTGTGCTCAACGCCTTCCCCGCCCCGCAGCTGCATGCTTGCTATTATATTCTTGCCGCATTCAGCAACTATGTGCACGTTCCTGCCTCGCCGGCATTTGCTGATGCAGTCACTGACATATTCCCGTTCCTCCTTGATGCTGGGCTTCCTGTTCATCATAATTTTTGCCCTTTCGTCCACAAGGCCATGTATGTATTTCAGCAGCATTGCAGAGTCACTCTTCTTCAAGAATCTTATGACGACCCTCTCGCCATTTTTCTCCATTCTTTCCAGTATTCTTCCTTCCCTGAACATTAAATTTCGATCTCCATGAGGTCTTCGGCCTTGATAATATCGCCGGAAAATTTCTTCTTTGCCATACTTACAATATCAGCTTCGTCGCTATCCGGATAGAGGTGCGTCAGCACAAGCTTCTTTGCCCCCGCTTCCTGTGCAGCTTCTCCTGCTTCTTGCGGCGTCATGTGCTTCGGATGTGGTTTCACGTGCGCGGCCTCAAATATCACAAGATCCGCGCCTTTTGATATTTCGATAAGCTCTTTGCACTTGATGCTGTCGCCTGAGTAAACAATGCTTTTTCCTTCATGCTCGATCCTGTAGGCGTTCGAGTGTATCGCCGGATCATGCACGACTTCTTTTGCGGTTATATCCGTGCTGCCCAAAGTTATTTTTTTATTGGTTATTTCCCTTATCGATGAAGTAAACTCCGCTTTGTCAATTATCGGAAAAGATTTGATAGCGCCGAGCGGCTTTCCCAGTCCGGGAGGGCAATATATATCCAATGATTCGTCCCTGCCTGACGTAACGGCATCAAAAAAGAACAACAGGATGTCCGAATAATGGTCGGCATGGCCGTGCGAGATGAATATCGCATCTGCTGCATTTCTCTCAATTCCCGCAAGTTCCATGTTCCAGGCGCTTCTTGGGCCTATGTCAAATATGATGCTCCTGTCAGTCTGCACGTGCAAGGAGGCTCCTGCTCTTTTGTTGATAGTTGTGCCTGTGCCAAGCATTGTGACCTTCATCTCGCTCCCTCGTAAGCCGAAGCTATAGATATTATTTTCTCTTCCTCAAGATGATTGCCGACTACATGCAGACCAGTCATCTTTCCACATGGCACCGATATTGTCGGTATGCCTGCAAGATTCGCCGGCACGGTAAGTATATCCATCTGGTAGACTTCCATCGGCTTCAGTTTCTTGATATCCGTGAACTTGGGCGGCCGTATGGGCATCGTGGGTGCAGCTATCGCGTCGTACTTGCCGAAGATCGATTTGAATTCGTTTATTACAAGCGTCCTTACGCGCATGGCTTTGTGATAATAAGCTTCCCTGTATCCCGACATCCTTGCAAATGTGCCCAGCATTATCCTGCGCTTGGCTTCCTCGCCGAATCCTTTTGTTCTCACAGATGAGAAGTATTCATTGAAATTTCCCTTTATGTCCTCTTCCATCCCATAACGCATCCCGCAGAATCGCGCAAGGTTTGTTGATGCCTCGCAAGCGGCGATTATGTAATAAGCATAAAGTGCGTTCTGCGTGTTCGGAAGAGACACTTCTTCGTATGTTGCGCCCAAAGATTCCAGCTTCTTTATTGCCGCCCATGTATCTTTCTCAACGCTTTTGTCGACATTTATGAAATATTCTTTCGGCACTGCAAGTTTCATGCCCTTTATGCCTTTTGTCTTCGTGTAATCTTTCCTGGGAACGTCAAGCGATGTTGAATCCCTTTCATCATAACCGGCTATAATAGAAAGCATCCATGCCGCGCTCCATACATCTTTTGCTATTGGACCTATCTTGTCCATCGAGTTAGCGTAATCTATGAGGCCGTATCGCGGAACCAAACCGTAAGTAGGTGTCAGGCCAACTACCTCGCAGAACGCAGCCGGGCAGGATATCGAGCCTCCCGTACTCTGGCCCAGCGCAATATGTGGCATCTTGAGTGCAGCCGTCAATCCTGCCGCGCCGCCAGATGAGCCGCCGCAGCTTCTTTCCGGATCAAGCGGGTTCTTGGGAATTCCCCACGCAGAATTCGCGGAAAACGTTCCGAAACCGAACTCATCCTGGTTGGTTTTTCCTATGACCGAGCCTATGGTCTTTATGCGTTCTATGACAGACGCATCAAAAACAGGCATGTAGCCTTGCAGTATGCGCGATCCTGCCGTGGTTTGCATGCCCTTGACGCAGATATTATCCTTTACCGACACCGGCAATCCCTCGCCGTGCATGCCCTGCTCATGCTGGAAAAAATCATATATTCTGAGCTTCTTGAGCTCTTCATTGAATTTTGCAGAGAAATCTTCATGGTCAATATTACCATCCCTCGCTTCCGCAAGGAATTCCTTGGCTCCCATATTGTAATCCATGTTCTCACTTGTCTATGACTTTCGGACCTTTGAAGAAGCCGCTTTCCTTGTTTTTGGTATTGGACAACGCTTCTTCTTGCGTCAGGCATTGCTCAGGCTCATCTTTCCGCATGGCATCCTTTATGCCAACAGGCTGATAACTTGCTTCCTGCGGCGCATCAACCTTCTCCAATGTATTGAAGGCCTTGAGCATCTCTTCCATATCAGCAGTAAACTTCTGAAGTTCAAAAGCTGAAAGATTAAGCCGTGCTGCTTTGGATGTTTTTTCGACTACCTTGATCATATCGGTGACCATGAAATTTAGTTGCTTGGAATCTTTATATTATATAAAGCACGGGCAAAATAATGAATATTTGCCGGGTCGCATAATGCCGGACTTTCAGCGCAAACCTGCCGGATATAAAATGCGGCAGGAGACATTACAACAATCTGAAAATACTGTATCCATATTCCGGCATTTCTCATGCTAAAAATCATCGCCGCATGCTTTTCTCTTTCTGGTATTCAAAATAAGAATATATAACACAGAAAACGGCTGCAAGGATGGCTGAAATCAGTATCAATAATACAGAATATGCCGGGAAGAATACGCCTGTCAATGAAACAAGCCCGGCAATCTTGAATAATATGCCTCCCAGTTTATGCGTCTTCTCCCAGACACGATCGCTGCTCATGGTCCACGGCGTCCTGATTCCTATGAACCAGTTGCGTCTCGATTTTTCCAGTAGTATCCCTATATAGAAGAACATTATGCCGATGCCTATAGGGAACGTGTTATTCGGGCTTATTTCAACCCCAAGCGCCCAGAGTATCAGCTGGAAGTGAACGCCTGCCATAAACACAGCCAGAAGTATGACAAATCCGTCATAATAATTCCGGAATCGGTCCACGTTTTGTTTCATCGGGTCGGTTTCTGGTATGAACAAAAGAAGGCATGCTATTGCGGCAATAAGAAAGGGCACAAGGAACGCGCCCCATGCCTTCGGCATATAGCTGTCAACGTCGCCCTCGGCATTCCAATGAGACGGCATCATTTCGGGCAATTGCGCATAGAAATAAAGGCTCGCGGCCAGCGTGCTCAAGAACACGATTAGAATTGCGATACGCACTTTCCTCATCTTTATAATTAGGCCATGAGAATTTTTATAGCATCTCTCATTGCAATTGCTGCATCATTAACGACAGTTGCTATATATGCCCCGTTTTCTGCGTAGAGATTGGGAACTTCGCCTACTATCTCTGCACTGGTCATGGGAGGATTTGCGCCAACTCTTATGCTTTTCTTTGCCCAAGCATCTTGAACGCCCGCTCAAGGAGCTTTTTGCCTTTATTGAGCTGTTTCACCCCCGCAGGGGCCGGGTAATAATATTTTTCCACGTCTCTCTTGACATAGCCGCCCTGCTCAAGCAAAAAAAGAACTTTGTAAGACGTCATCTCGCCCGGCATGAATCCGAATCTCTTGTGCACAAGTTCGCGAAGGTCGCTTCTCTTCCTTTTTTTCTCCGAAAGAAGCATCATAAGGAAGAGCCAGAGGTTTTCCTTGAAAAGCTTCTCTTCCAGCCTTTCTATGGGCGTGCGCATAAGATTTTACGCACTGTAAAATTTATATAGCACGTGTAACCATCATATAAATACTTTCGCGGCAAGAATTTTACAGTCTGTAAAGTTATTGATGATGGTCATGGCCAAAATAAGAGTTGCAATCGCGGGAATAGGGAACTGTGCATCATCCCTCGTTCAGGGAGTGGAATTCTACAAGAATGTAAAAGACAATGAAATCGTGCCTGGACTGATGAACAATGTCATAAGCGGCTATCGCATACGCGACATAGAATTCTCAGCTGCTTTTGACGTCAATGAAACGAAAGTGGGGAAGGATTTGGCCGAAGCCATATTTGCTGAACCCAACTGCACTGTGAAATTCTCGGACGTTCCAAAGACAGGAATTAAGGTGCAGCGCGGGCCCACGATGGATGGCATCGGCAAATATCTTAGGGATATGATACACGAGGACAAATCAAGACCTGTCGATGTTGCAAAAATTCTCAAGGAAACAAAGACCGATATGCTGATAAATTATCTTCCTGTGGGCAGCGAGGAAGCGGTAAAATTCTACGCAGAAGCCGCTATCAAAGCCAGCTGTGGCTTTATCAATTGCATTCCTGTGTTCATCGCAAAAACAAAAGAATGGCATCAGAAATTCGAGAAGGCGGGGCTGCCCGTAGTGGGCGATGATATCAAATCGCAAGTGGGCGCCACGATAGTGCACAGAGTTCTTGCCAATCTTTTCAGGGATCGGGGCGTACGCCTTGACAGAACGATGCAGCTCAATGTCGGCGGCAATACCGATTTCAAGAATATGTTAGAGCGCGAAAGGCTTGAATCGAAAAAAATCTCAAAGACTTCAGCAGTTACATCACAGGTCCAGCATGATATGGGAACCAAGAACGTTCACATAGGTCCCTCCGACTATGTGCAGTGGCTTGATGACAGGAAATGGGCTTTCATACGACTTGAAGGCACATCTTTTGGAAATGTTCCGCTTAATATTGAATTGAAGCTTGAAGTTGTGGATTCCCCAAATTCGGCCGGCGTCGCTGTTGACGCCATAAGATGCTGCAAAGCTGCAATGGACAGAAAAATAGCCGGCGCCCTGACTTCGCCGTCAGCCTATCTTATGAAATCCCCCCCGCAGCAATTCACAGACAGTGAAGCCAAAAAGATGATTGAGGAGTTCATTGCAGGCAAGAGAGAACGGTAATGTTTACAATTTTTTCTCCATATGCCATTCATCAGGCTTGTCTTTTTCCGGTATATGAACGAATCCTCTTTTAAGATAGAACATGAGGCCGTTCTTGTTTTTCCTGTGCACGAAACAGAAATATTTCTTCGCTCCTTTCCTTCGCAGGTATTCCTCGCCCTTGCAAAGAAGTTTCTTCCCTATTCCTTTGCTCTGATATTGAGGCACGATATAAATTCTGAACAATTCCCATGTACTGATCTTTCCCATATGGCAGTATCCGACTATTCGCGATTCATCCGTTGCAACATGAAAAAACATTTCTCCCGCCCTTATCATAGGCAATAAGCTTTCTAGGGCACCCTGCGAATAATTTTCATTCACGAATTTTTCAATGAAGACATCCGCAAATATCTCAGAATAAGTGTGCTTCCATGAAGCCATGGCCGCTTCCCGCACATTATCTATGTCGGATTTCAGCATTCTTCTGAAACGTATCGCCATAAATTAAGTATAGAGAAAGAGGAAATTAAAAATCATACATCGAATTCCGCCCGGTGTATGAGACGAAACAGCTGCAACTGCGCCTTAAAAACAGCTTGGCAGGCGGGAGGAAAATTCCTGGGGGAGAATTTTCGCTGTCTCCCGCCTGCAAGCTTAAGGGGGTGTGGTTATTATCAATGCAGCATTTCTATGCCAAGTGCGCCTTCTACCTTGGACATCTCTTCCCTTTTCACTTGCGCTGAGCCCAGTATGTACGGGGATTTCACGCCTGTGACTATGGTGATGACCTGTATCCTTCCTCTGTAGGAGGGCAATATTCTGGCGCCCCAGATGACCTGAGCCTTCGGGTCAAGCTCGCTCTGTATCCTTTCACCGATGAGGTTTATTTCTTCGAGACGCATATCTTCGCCGCCTATGACCTGTATAAGCGCGCCGGCAGCTCCGGAGTAATCTACCTCAAGAAGCGGGTGGTTCAGGGCCTTTGTGACGGCTTCTTCTGCCCTGTTGGAGCCGTTGTCTGATTCTCCGACGCCTATTGTAGCTACGCCGCCATCTCGCATGACTGCCTTTACGTCAGCATAATCAAGGTTAACCAGCGAAGGCTCGTAAATCGTTTCTGTTATGCCTTTTATCATGGTCGCAACCAGATCGTCGGCGATCGAGAACGCTCTCTTCAAAGGCATATCGCCTGCAAGCTCCAGGAGTTTCTGGTTCTCTATCACGATAACTGTATCGCAGATTGCCCTTAGGTATGACAAGCCTTCTTCAGCTTTCCTTATTCTTGCGCCCTCGAGCTTGAAAGGCAGCGTCACGACTGCGATTGTTATAGCGCCCGAATCCCTAGCTATCTTGGCAACTACAGGCAAAGAGCCTGTTCCTGTTCCGCCTCCAAGGCCGCATGTAAGGAATACGAGATCCATGCTCTGAAGAAGTTCCCTGATCTCGGCCTTGCTTTCCATAGCAGCGTTTCTGCCTACTTCAGGGTAACCACCTGCTCCCAGGCCTCTTGTCAATTGCTTTCCTATAAGTATTCTTGTATCTGCTTTTGTCATCTTCAGATGATTGACGTCTGTATTCAATGCGACAGTAGATGCTCCGTTTATTGTCTTGTTGCTGAGAGCCGTTATAGTGTTGCAGCCGCCGCCTCCTGCGCCGACAACTATTATCCTTGCTTTGTGTGCTTCAAACTCTTGTGTTTCCATTCCTTCCATTCCTGACATAACATACCCCCTCTATTCTTCGAAATATATTTTGGAATATCAAATTGTTTTAATATCTAGGTTTGATATATTCCTCTTAGAAGCAGAGTCCAACTGTTTCCATCAATTGCACACTTAAACGGTGTCTAAGTCCAGTCCAAGTCCCTTGCGATTGTCCAGATCGCGAATATTTTTACACGTTGTCCAGACGTGTAAACTAATATTTCTTCTCTTTCCTTACTTTAAGCCTTTTCTATAATCCATAATATATTTCACATTTTCACGTGAAATTCGTGAAGTTTCACGGTGAATTAACCTACATTTTCTCTCTCATGATTAAATGCATTGAAACGTTAGTTATGTGATGAAAGCCACGCTGATTCTTATCGCAATACTGATTGCCGTATTTCTCATAACATTCCCTGATCTTCCTGAAATCGTAAGATATTACGGCTTGTCAGGCGAGAATTTTGCAGAACGGCCCTATGTTATCCTCACATCAATATTCCTTCACGGCGATCTTGCGCATCTTGTATCAAACATATTCGCATTGTTCTTCTTCGGCCTTGCGGTCGAAAATGAAATAGGCAAATCAAGGATGCTCCTTCTCCTCTTTGCCGGAGGACTCGCCGGCGGTATGTTTGCGCTTCTCTATTACGGACCGGCTGAATTGTCAATCGGCGCTTCGGCCGGCGTTTTCGCTCTAGTCGGTGCCGGCATGCTGCTACGGCCGATGGACATATCATTCTATCCCTATTTTGTGCCTGTGCCTCTCGCTCTTCTTGGCGCAGGATATGTTTTGTATAACATTTACGGCTTCTTCTTTGACAATGCAAGCAATATTTCCTATGTTGCTCATTTCGGCGGCATGTTTGTAGGCTTAGCTTATGCATTCCATTACCAGGGAATAAAGAAATCCTTGCTTGTCATCGCTTTCTCCGCATTTGTGATTTATCTACTGGCCCTATTCCTTCTCAGATAAGCTTTTTATGGTGGCATCATCATACATCCACTATGAAAGGTATAACGCCTGTCATTGCAGTGATTCTGCTTCTGTTGATCAGTATTGCCGTGATAGCATTTGCAACCGGCTTCTTCCAGACCATCGTAACAACAACAGGAGAGCAGGCAGTAACGGGTTCAGAGAAGACAGGATCAAGAGTCCTTCAGGTTATAGAATTCGTAGTTGCATCTAAGGATGCCATAAACGTCAAGAATTCAGGCGCCGAGAACATACTCAAAGATGACATCACGTTCCTTGTCGGAGGAGCGCCTGTTGATGCATGCGGCGGAACCACTTCTGATAATATATTAATTGCAGGCAGCGCTACTCCTACCGAAGCCGCGTCTGGCGAGCTTGTAACCTGCAGCCTGACTGGCGTCTGCGATGGCGCCAATTTAGGCAAATCTATAACCATCACCGCGCCAGGCAACAGTATAACAGGCAAGACGTGTCCTGCAGAGTGATTATATCAGAGATAGAGTTTCCGGTTTTTCGCAAAAAATCTTTTTATATCGGCTATCGCATAGTTACTCAGGTGATTGAGTGAAGAAAGGTATAACGCCGGTAATTGCAATCATACTACTGTTACTCATAACGATTGCAGTTATTGGATTCGCAACAGGTTTCTTCCAGTCAATCGTGACAACAAGCGGACAACAGGCACAAGACGCATCACAGCAGACAGGCGACAGAGTCCAGCAAATTATAGAATTCGTAACATCATCTGTTGACTCCATAACTGTCAAGAACGCCGGAACAAAGGACATTGACACAACTAAATTGTCATTCCTATTGGCTGGCAGTCCTGTGACATGCAACCCGCCTTTATCAGGGTCCATTAGCCCAGGTCAGACTGCTACATGCGTAATTGGAACGACGGCAGGAAATGACTGCACGGCTTTGGCCGCTATAACTGTATCCGCGCCAGGAAACACGGTAACTGGGGCATGCCCATCGGCATAAAAACAATTTAGTTTTTTCTTTTCCGTTTCCTTATTCTTATATTCTATGCACGGGAATGCAAACTCACTGCATATTTAAAGTTGAGGAAATAACTTATCAAAGTGTTTTGAATGGAGAAGAAACCCAGCACAGTAAAAGCGCAGAAACCAGGCAGCTTCGTTCTTATAGACGATGTTCCTTACAAGGTGGATAGCGTCCAGATATCCAAACCCGGCAAGCATGGCTCGGCTAAAGCGAAGCTTACGGCATCCGGCGTTTTCGCCCAACAAAAAAAGATCATAGTTCAGCCTGCTGACGCAAGAATTGACGTTCCGATGATTGAAAAAAGGAACTGCCAGATACTGAGCTTCATCGGCCCGAACGCGCAGGTTATGGATCTTGAAGACTATTCTACTAACGAAGTTCTCCTGCCGGATGAGCTCAAGGGCCAGGTCAAGGAAGGCGATGAAGTCCTTGTCTGGAGATACGGCAATTACATGATGATCAAGAGCAAGAAGTAATGCCAACTGCTATCATCTTCTAAGCCACAATTTTTCTACAAATCCAGAATAAGCACTATTACGGTTTGCAGTCATCTGCAATTTTTGTAATATCCCTATCCATGCCCGTGTATCCCACGCCTATGCGTAGCGGTATCACTGCAAACCCGTAGAGCTTATCGCCACTGACTCGCGGTACTAACTGCATATTATTATGGTGTTGATCATTGTATGCATTGACTCCTCTTACGATACAATTAGGATCCACCAAGGCGTTATATTCCAAAAAATAGGCGCCGGTCTCCATCAGATGTCTCTTGCTGTATGGCTTCGGATTCCCTGCCACGTCAACCGCCGATTCACCGCGGTATGCCGCTCCGGCTGCAATACCAAAAGGGAAATGGATTTCTACGCCAGGGAACAATTCCCGGCTTAAAGAAACTCCTTTTAATTCCAATTCTGCGATATCTTCCTTCAATCTAGATAAATAATCTAACTCTTGTGTTGTCAATTGCTTCGGGCCTGTATAAACATTATCAAAAAAATGCCGTTTCGTATTATACAAAGGCTCTGAAACCGGTCTTCGCATGACAAAAATAGGATTATATATATTAATTCTTAGGGCATATCGAAGGTTTATATAGTCACCGCCCCCAAATAGTCTAAAGTGACAACATGGCAAGAAAATCAAGAAAAGCAGTAAGGAGCAAGAAGAAGAGCAATTTCGTGCTCACAAGCCACGACGAGGAAAAGCTTCTCCTCTTCGCATCCGGTCTGCTGTTGGGCGTGGGCCTTTCCCTGTCGCTATTCTTTAACTATTGGTGGTACGGGGGAATGGTCGCTATAGCGCTTGGCATAGTATTGCTTCTCATAGAAAAGAGACAAGGCTAGCCTAGCATTTGATTCTATTTTTTCAATTAATTTTTTCCTTACAAGAATTACTGCTCAAGGCGTGAGTCTCTTCCTGTCGCGTGGGAAGAGAACGCACTCGCGAACGTTCTTCATTCCAGTGATTACCATCGTGAGCCTGTCAAGGCCGATACTCCATCCGCCGTGCGGAGGCATACCATGCCTGAAGGCGTTGAGATAAAATTCAAAATTATCGGGGTTCATTCCGCGCCTCTTCATCTCTTTAACAAGTTCGTCATGCTTGTGTATTCTCTGGGCGCCAGATGATATTTCAACTCCGTCAATGAGAAGATCATATGCCCGGCATATTTTTTCATTCCCAGGTTCAGGCATGGAATAGAATGCCCGAAGATCAGTAGGCCATTTTGTGACTATCGCAGGATTGTATTTCTTGTTTATTATCCTCTGCATTTCAGGCGTGAAGTCATCGCCCCATTTGAGCTCTGATTCCTGGTTCACTATATCACGGGCTTCATCATAAGTAATCTGTTTTATTTCTTTCGGAACTGTTGTGTCTCTCCCCAGAATCTTCATTTCTTCTGCGCATTCCATGGCAAGCCTTGAGTAGATGTATTTTATTACGCCTGCAAGATGATGCAAAACTTCAGGTTCGCTATTGATAAATGCCATCTCTATATCCATCTGCATGGATTCATTGAGATGGAAGGACGTATCATGCTCTTCTGCGCGGAATACCGGACACTGTATTATGACCTTGTCCAGACCAGATGCCATCAATATTTGCTTGTAGAGCTGCGGGCTCTGGACAAGAAACGCCTCTGTATCAAAATATGATATGGGGAACAGATTGGTTCCTCCTTCGGTCGCTGCCGCAACTATAGAGGGCGTGTTGACTAATATGAAGCCGTTCTCTTCCAGATACCGCACGAAGCTGCGCTGTATCACGTCCCTTACGCGGAATATTGCACGAACTTCGGGCCTTCGCAGGTCAAGATACCTGTAGTTCAATCTTGTATCCAGGTTCGATTTCACGTTCAGGTCAAGCGGCAGCGGCTTTTCTGCTTTATTGAGAACAGTTACTGAAAGGGGGATTATTTCTTTTCCGCCTGGCGCTTTTTCGTTTATGCGCACAGTACCGCGGATAGAAACAACGTCTTCCTTGTCGATTTTCCGCATATCTTCAAGGACTTTATCGTCTGTCTCGCCCACTTTTCCCAAGACCTGTGTTTCGCCTGTCCTGTCGGCCACTATAAGAAACTTTATTTTGCCTGTGTCACGTATGTTTCTTGCCCATCCTGCAATAGTAACTTCCTTGCCGTCAAGATCTTTTTTTATTTCAGAGAAATAATGAGTTCTCAGCATACTATACACCTATGTTGAAGAATACCGTGAATGTTGCGTACCATGTTGCAAGGAAAATGAATACGCCGTTGCCAAGAAGCCATTTGTAGTTTTCCGGCTTGAACAAAAACATCAGAGCAGCGCTTGTCAGGCCAAGCATTATTAACCCAACACCGAGCCCGTGAAGCGGAACTGTTGTCATTGCGGAAACTATGCCTGCAGCAACGCCTGTTGTTGCATAAGCAAAAGTGGACTGCAGACTTTTGTCCATTACCATAGCTTTGCCTGCCTGCTTTCCGCCAGCAGCATTTTCGACGTTGTCCATGATTTCCTCACCATCTCCGGCAGCTCTTTATTCCTTTTCAGCCAATCTTTTAAAAAGGCTATAGTTCTCTCATCTGACGTGTAGCCCGTGCCGAAATACCCATATTCCTTATGCAGTTTCGCTATTTCCTCTTCCCTTGCACTCTTTGCAAGCACAGATGCAGCAGACACTTCAACATAATTTGCGTCCGCGTAATTCTCGCATACTATCTCCGCATCCATCAGAAGCCCGCCCATGACCTTCTGCGCGAATTTCTTCGTATTTGTTTCCGGGCAGTCGACCACGATTTTTCCGGGGTTTAGCGCCTTTATCATCTGGCGCATTTTGTCTATCTCCAGATGATTAAGGTTTCCGCATGAATCTATCTCATCACAGGGAATTTTTAGTATAATATAGTCAAAACAAAGCTCCTTGAGGGCAGGAACCAATGATTCCCTCTTCGCGGCAGAAAGAATCTTTGAATCCCTCACGCCAAGCTCGCGCAATTGCGCAAGCCGCTCTTCCTCGATAAGGTATCCGCACATGACCATGGGCCCTATCACCGGACCGCGGCCTGCTTCATCTATTCCGAGAACTTTCATAGACTTCTTGTTGATATAACTACGCCGCAGGATAAATTGTTATCAGAAATTTCTTGTCTTGCCTCGGAAGTCCCTTGAAATTATGTGTGGGTCCTCTATTGAGCCGCTTATGACTATGCCAAAAGGTATCTCGTAATCTTTTGCAAAGGAAGATGAGAGTCCTATGCAAGCAGCCCATATCTGCCGTATCCCCTTGGTCGCATATCTCGGATTTTCTTTTATTTCGCCAGGGATCATAAGCTTCATTCCGCCGGATGCGACAAAATATAGAACGTCAACGCTTGCCATCCTATTGGAGGAGAAGTGCCCGCCGTATAGCAGAGGCACTTCTGTCTGTGCATCCATTATCTCATGATCCCCGATTATTCCCGAGAGATATTCTTTCAGTACTGGAGGGCCTTTCGAGAAATAATCCTGCAATTCCCTATGCACGGACATGTTTGCAAACCTGCTAGGTATTATACTGAAATTTTATATTCTTGGAAGGTGTCAATATCTTTCCATGAATTCGACTTTGTAATTCTGCCATTTTCTTCCATTCATCGTGCCTCCATGTGCCACAAAAATGCCGGGCACGTCCATCTTGAGCTCCGGATGCCTATCCAGATACTTATAAAGGCTCGCTGCCTGCCTCGCAGCTTTGCCCCTTATGGCTTCAAATTCTCCACAATTTTTGACTTCAACAGGCACGCAAAGGCTGCGCCCGTCATCAAGATTGACCCATAACATCACGTCAGGAACGGTGACTCCTAATGCGACAGTCCCGTCACTGTTGGTAAATTTGTATTCCGGGTTACTTTGCATTATACTGCAGACTCCAAATTGACGCTCAAAATAAGGCATAAGTTCATGGCAGTTACCTGAAAGATAGTTAACCCGCTTGTCATGCTGCAGCATTCAATGCAAAATAAATGTATCTATTTAAGAATATGCAAGAAAGAAGGTTCAGCGGGATAGAGCAGCCTGGAGTGCTCATTGTGCTTTAAGCGTGAAAGGCCCATAGGTTGCCTAGGACACCCAAAAGCAGAACCGGAAGGTTTTGCCGGGTAGAGGTCGTAGGTTCAAATCCTACTCCCGCTATACGAATTTTTTTATCTTATCCCAGATGACAATAAAGCTGCTATAATTACCACGATGCCATCTAGATGCAATGAAATACAGAAAACCAACGCTGTAAACTGAACTTTTGTAAATATCGCCAAGATGGCACTGTCTCATCAACTTTTTAAGCGCTTCTGAAAATATTGGCTATGAAATTTTACAGCGGGCATAACGATATACTTTGCAACATGGCAATTGGAGGCCTTAGATGCCCGATCGTTTTTTCCTTCGATTACACGGTATCCGTGAACGGCAAACATGCGTGCATCCAATACGGTACTGTGAACGTAACACCTGATCCTAGCAACATGGATTTAGTAAACGCACTCCTATACGCCGAGCTTTTCGCTCCTGAATATGAAACAATCGTGAAAGCCAGATCACGGAAAAGCATGCTCAGGCGCTCAAGACACTGAACAAAGAGAAACAATATAGTTTCATCCAACGCATATGCATTTCAGACGTTATATAAATAGAACCAGACTAAAGACGTGAAAGCATTATTCTCCCTATCATCATCCGGTCTTTCGCCAAGATACATTGCTCCTTCGATCATTATTTCAGGCATGTCGGTATCTTGCGCAGCCCCCGTGACATAGGCAAAATGCCTACATAACGCATTCTTCGCATCAATTCTTGCGCTAAGAACTCCGCAGCCCGCCAAAGATGCGAAGAAGTGAGTTCCTTCGCATGCATCACGTTTTTCTAGTTTTCATTCAGTATATAATCATGCCGCGATTGATTCTCTACATCGCCATGAGCCTTGACGGCTATATCGCAAGGAAAGACGGCGCCATCGATTGGCTCGAAGGGTATGATGAGGAAGAATACGGCTATCAGGATTTCTATAGAGATATAGGCGCTGTCATACTGGGAAAAACTACATATGACCAAGCATTAGGATTTCCAGAATTCCCGTACAAGAACGTGGATTGCTATGTCTTCACTCATGAGAAGAAGCCCAATGAGGGCAATATAATTTTTGTCTCCGGCAACGCCAAGGATTTCATGGAATTCCTGAAGCCCAAAGCCGGAAATATCTGGCTCGTCGGCGGCTCGTCCATCATAGCCGAATTCATGAAGCACAACCTCATTGACGATTTCATAATCACAATAGTCCCAACTCTTCTTGGATCCGGTATTCCTCTCTTCCAGGCAGGATTCAAAGAACAAGCGCTCGCTGTCAAAGACGTCAAGCACTTCCCATCAGGGCTTGTGCAGGCTCATTACGTCAGAAAATGATATTTTAGGAATTTTATGATTGTTTATGAAAATGGCCAAAGTTCTTTATGACGGAATACCCAGATGGTTTGTTTAAAGAGCCGAAGAAAAAGTTACATTCATCCCGAGCATATTTAACTTTCGGATGACTAGTTCTTTCATGGATGGACACTACGCATCCAAGACACAAAGTTTTCTCAGATATGCATTCATGCCACTTGCTGCAGCAATAATAGCGTGCACTCCGTCTCCAAGGGTTTTGGATGCCATAGACCCTACGAATCTACAGAGATATTGCCAATCGGTCTTCACTTATGCACCGCTAAAAATAGGTGAAAAATTCAGACTAAAAGATGTATCAGAAGGAAGACCAGTAGACATTTTTGAAGTCTCGCCAAGAGAAAGTGAAGCAGAAACAAATCGCCTGTCGGTAGAAAATAAGTTTTTCAACGATGTCAGCCGTGTCCCGCCTTTTAACTATGTAGCAACGGATGATGCGGGCAATGTAAGGCGTTACTATATGGCGAATCCCACATTCCCTAATGGCATGACAACAGTAATCTTTATCCCAGAACCCTGTCTTGGAATTTTCCAGCCTCCCGGCCAGCTTCCAGAGAGAGAAACCAGACACAATACACAAGACCCATTTCATTATCTCAAGGAACTGTAGCTCTCGAGATCATCCCGCGCGAACTTGAACACCACAGGATTCGCGACCTTGAGCCAATCCGCAGTTGACATCACAATGGAATGCGTCAGGGAAGCCGCATTGAATCCGATATTTTTCTTGCCTATGATTGACGGGTCTGCATATACATCAAGCGGCAATATCGGCCGCCCAAACGGCGGTATTGTCCCGACAACAAGCGTTGTAAGCGCCTTGACTTCATCATGAGTTGCAAACCTGCACTTCTTCACGTGAAAGTATTTCATCACCGCACTAGAATCGAATTTCAGAACGCTGCTAAGAACAAACAACTTGAAATCCTCTCCGACCTTCACAACCAGCGCCTTGCCTCCCATCCCAACCTCATCATCCCCCCGCACAATCGCCACCTCTTTCGACTTCCCGGCGGCTTCATGCTCGATTTCCCTATAGGCGACGCCCCTCTTGTTCAATAAATCGAGTATAGATTGGTAAATTGATTCGGCAGGCATACTTCTCTCGACATAATCTAAGAAAATAAGTTAAAAAGTTTGATTATTCGATTACATATGAACCATGGCGAACAAATCTGTGAATTCGTATCCTTGCATTACGTTTTGGAAGACTTTCTGAAAAATGGTAAAGTTGAGAAAATCAGTTCTGGGAATGTAACGCTTTGGAAGAAGAAATAATCAAGAAGTGCATATTTAAGCAAAGAATCACCCTATCAACGCTTTGTTCAACTATGGCTATGGAATACTGGAAAGCCATTGTAGGAAAGCGATAAACACGACTGGCATGGATACACATGTAGGATTTCTGCATGAAGTGACTCAAGGCAAAACACCTTTGGTCTACGACCTTCAAGAACCCTTCAGATGCCTTATAGATATTGCGGTCATCAACGTACTAGAAAAGAAACTGTTTGATAAAAAGGACTTCATACGGACAGAGAACTATAACATTCGGCTGAAGCCTTCTGGGGCTAAAAAACTCACGGAAGAAATAGAGAAGGTTATGAGCATGACCGTGCCTTACAGGGACGGCAACAGGCAGTGGGCATATGTTATTCTTCTGAAGGCTAATGAGCTTGCTTTATTCTTGCAGGGCAAACACAAGAAGCTGGACTTTTCTCAACCTATACTGGCGTTAACCAGAGAGGATGACTACGAGCTCAGGCAGAAGATATTGGGGATTTCGTATTCTGAATTGGACAAATATGAATTGAACAGGAGTACGTTGCATTATTTGAAGACGCAGGCGAAAGCTTCTAAACCGTTTAAGTTATATCCTAAGGTTAGGGAGAAGTTGGTATAATGGCTACTATCATAACTGAAAATATAGGTAATATAAAAATTCAATATGGCGAAGCCGACCAAGCTATAATTGATGTGTTTGTAGATGGTAATAACTTCAAAGATTTGTCAAAACTATTCAGCGAGTCTAACTATAATGCCGTAAACATGCTTTATATAGCACCAGAATTTGAAACAATATGCCATAAGCTTTTTGATACTATAAAAGTGATAATAGATAGAAAAGATTTTATATTAGGAAAAAATCTTTCAGATTACGTGTTTGGACAAACTCTTTTTCTATGGGAATACTACCTCATTCATAGAAGACATATGCTAGGAACTGAGTTACTACAACATATATGTAGAATTGTTTTTTCTTGGGAAGAGAAGAATAGGGCTCAAATACATAAAGGAACTCCTTATTTCTTTTTAGGGTTAACACAACTAATGCAGGGTAATGTAGATGCGGGATTTCTTATGGTTTATAATGCAATAGAAGAGGATAAACGATATTGCAGACAGATAGGGCAAATAAACCTATATAAAGGAATGCCAGCATATTCCTTTTGTACAGTAAACATAAAACAGACGAAAAACGCTGCATACGACTATGTAATTGAGGCTAATAAAGAATTACAGAAATTTATAGATAATTTCAATAGCTCTGGTTTTAAATATAAAACAAGTTTGAACGAGTTTCAGACCAAGTTCTTAGAAAATACTGATATAGAAAACGAAAAATTCTTTTTTGTTTATAATCTATTCACTGTCGTTTATCAAAACGTTTTAAAAAGAAAAGAATTGGAAAATAACATATTCTCAAAGCTACGAAATGTTGATATGATATTCAATTTTTGTCTTATAATAGACAAAATTTTAAATCACAAAACTGGAAAACAGTATATAAGTGATAGTATAATAAAAATAGCTAGAAATAATTTTTCTATTAACAATGCCCAAAATATTTATAAATCGTTAGACTTTGAAAACAACGTAGAAAGTGCTATAAATAACTGTTTATCTCCTTCTTACACACATAATTCAATAACTGTACCAAAAGAACTCCTAAGCTTGATTTTAATATGGGGGTTGAGAAATCATGGTGGGCATACTGTAGAAACGTTAGACATTTTTGTGGAGAAATACGAAGAAATAAAACAGGCTATAATGAATTCGTATTTTATAGTATTGAAAGAACTTTATTGAGAAATGAGTATTTTTAATTATTTGCATCGTACATTTACTGAAGGTATTCCCCCTCAATATTTTCATGCTTAGCCAAAAAAAACATTTAAGACCCGTCTCTGTTCAATCTGTAAATACTAGCCAAGATAACAAAAACGATAATAACTAGTAGCATTATACCCCCACCTACTAGATAATCTGTCGGAAGAATGTCCTTTCCTATCTGCCAAATACCCCCTATAGTCAAGAGAAGTGTAAGTGCGATTATTATAATACTATATCTTTGGTTGAACTGTATATTCAACAATTTAACCATTTCTTTGATGCCAGCTTGATTGAGTTTTATATGACCGCCTGTATCATTATCCTTAAAGGCAAAAGCATGGTCTGTATTCATAGCAGCCCATAACACAAAAACTTGGTATTCATTTCTAAATTTTTGTCTTAGATTAATTTCAAGCGTTCTTTCATTCTCGTAATTGTCGAATATAAATTCAGCAATTTTTGCGAGTGTGTTTAACTTACCCATTAGTGTACTCTATGCTGAAGTCTTAAAAACGTTCAATTTTCACCCTACTATATATACCCCCAATTGAGTATGGGTCCGGGGAGATTTGAACTCCCGTCTGAGCCTATTTCTATGCGCGCGAATATGACTCATATCCTCGGGAAGGAATCCCAAGACGGGAAACCGAATCCCTGCGCATCCCGAAGGCCCGATCCTACCAAGCTAGACTACAGACCCTTCACAATCATTGCTATGGGAAAGGTTATAATGCCAGAAGAAAATAAATAGGCTACAATTCCGTCACTATATGCGAAACAATAATATTCCCTAATTATGCGGCATCTTTCACTATAAAAGCGGCTACCGCCTGCCCGGCCTGCGGGTGAACCAGCGCAGGAGCACCGGCGTTATCACGATGCTCAGTATCACGAACGCTATGACGACGGTATACATGTCTGCCTCGATGAAACCTGCAACCAGGGCGAGCTGCGCCATGACTATGCTGTATTCGCCATGCGGTATCATCCCTATGCCGATGACCTTCTGCTCATGCTCGTTGTAGCCGAAGAGCCCTGCTATGAGCCCGCATCCTATGACCTTGCCTATGGAAACAATGAGGACAAGTGCGGCTATGACCGGAAGGAACTGCACAACCGAAGCTAAGTCAAGAAGCACTGCAGAGTAGGCGAAGAATATCGGTATGAAGAAGCCGTAGGATATGGCTTTTATCTTCGGCAGCACGAGCGGCTCGACCAGCGGGGACTTGTTCAGGGCCACGCCTGCAAGGAACGCGCCGGTTACTGCGGCTATTCCCACATGCTCGCTGACAAACGCCGTGACGAACAACACGACAAGCGGCACCGACACCATTATCTGCTCATCCCTCATGCCGCGGAACGCAGAGAGGAGCTTGCGGGCTATCGACGAACCCGCGGTCAATACAAAGAAGAAAAATCCGAGGATGACAAAGAACAGCGACACCGTTTCCCACGGCTTCACTATTCCGACAGTGAAGTAAGTTGTGAGCAATGCCAAAGCCAGTATTGCTATCACCTCATCGGCTATGTCCACGGCAAGCGCGAGCTTGTAGGGCCGCGACTGGAATTCCCCTATATCGGCAAGGGACCGCAGCGTTATCGCAGTGCTTGTTGAAATGACCGCAACCCCGAGTATGATTCCGGCTTCCATGCTGCCGAAGAACACATTGCCCACAATCAGCCCGCCGGCAAACGCAAGCATGCAGCCGGCAGCCGCAAGAGCTATGCCGACATACATGTTGCCCTTGACTTCATCGAACTTGGTGGACAGGCCTATGAGGAAAAGCATGAAGATTATTCCAAAATCCGTAATCAATTTCAGCTCTTCAGACGGCACTATCACGCCAAGAAGCGGGCCTACGATTATTCCTGCAGTGATCTCGCCTACAAGGGAAGAAAGATTAAGCCGCTCGAATATCTCCCCAAGCAGCTTGGCTGATAATAATAATATAGCAAGTGACAGGAAGAGTTCGGCCATTCACACACCCCATGTACAGCATCGCTTTATTTCTCGGTCTTTTCCTCTTCTTTAGAAAGATTATGGATTATGTCCACTATCCTTATCTTCCCTATCAGCTTGCCTTCAGAATCCACTATTATTATCCTTCTAAAATCGTGATTGAGTATCATGTTAAGCGCGTCTTCCATCGTATCGGTTTCCTTGAGCGTCACAGGATCCTGCGTCATTATGGAGCTTATCGATTCCGCCAGGATTTCCCTGGGTAATTTTCTTTCTATTATGGGATAGTTAGAAGATGCGCCTTCGACTTTCATGAGCTTTATCAGGTCCTTTTCGGTCACTATCCCGACCAGCTTTCCGTCCTCGCCGACGATGGGCATGACTTCCATGTTCTTCTGGCGGGCCAGCTTGACGAAATCGGCAATCGTCGCGGAAGAACTCAGGGAATCGCATTTTTCCGCCATCTCTCCCAGACGGTAATTCTTCATCACTTCATCAAGCATGCTGTTGCGCTCCAGAATCTTAAACGGAGTTATTTTACAGTAAAATTATATATAGGCCGATTCATTCGCCGGCCTCTTAATCGGAATACCTGCCCCTGGAAATCTCCTGCATGATTTTCTCTGTAATTTTAGTTCCCAGTATCTCGGCAACCTTCGCAGTATTGTTCTTTATGTCAGCCATCCCCCGGATTCCGTTCCTATGCAGCTTGCGGGCGCGCGACCGTCCTATGCCCTTCACAAGAACCAGGCGCAAAAGGTCTTCCCTGACGCCGTAGACAACGCGCAGCCGCGCCTTGTTTATTTCTTTTGCAGCATCCTTGTCGCCGAGTGTCATTGCAAGCTCACGCGCGGCATAAAGCATCCAGCCGGCATTCGTCTTCTTTGCATGTATTTCTCCTGGCGCAGCTCCATATTTTTCGAGCAGGGCATCCTCGCCAATTTCATCCATCCAGTCAAGGAACATGAGAGATGTCTTGAATTCGCCCAAGAAATCCTCATAATCCATATCCCATGCGTCCGGTGTCACAAGGCCGGAACTCTCAAGCGCAACCTCTATGTCCTCGGCTTCCTTCTGCCTGACGCGCAGAAGAGGCATCATCTCGGCGCAATGATTGATAGCCATGAGGTATTCAAGAGCCGATTTCTTTTGCACGTTCTTTATCAGGTGACTCGCCGAAAGCGGATCTATGTAAAGCTCAGCCACGCGCTTGCCCAGAGCCGTTGCCTCAATAGCAGGATCTGTATTCAATTCGAAAGCGGGCATGAACTCGCCTAGCGTTGCGGCCTCGCCAGAGGATTTTATGAAACCGAAATCCTTCAGTATGCGCAAAACTTTCTCTATCTTGGTCATGACGTCTTCGATATCGCCGTACTGGTGGGCAAAGAAAGTCTTTGAGAAGAAGTTCCGCAGCTGGCTTTTGGAGGTTGCGAAGTTTGATGCCACAAGAGCCAAAACGTGCATCCTCAGCACGGGCTCAACCGAAAGCTTGGAATAAATGTTCTCGGTTTCGCCGTTTATGTAGCGCTCTTCCATGGCGCTTTTTTCCGCTTCACTCTTCGCCAGAAGTATTGCCTCCCCTTCCTTGTCGTAGCGAGGACGCCCTGCCCGTCCAAACATCTGCTGAATTTCTATGTTAGGTATGAAATCCATACCGTATTTTGTGTACCGCTTGGTGTCTCTTACTATAACGCGGCTTGCAGGCAGGTTTAGGCCGAAGGCAAGACTCGTCGTCGCTGTTATGAATTTTATCTTTCCTGAACGGAAATTGTCCTCTATCAATTTTCTTTGCTTTGCGACAAGGCCCGCATGATGGAAGGCGCTGCCTTTTCTTACTATAGTTGCAAGGCGCCTGCACTGCTTTGTCGGCGAGGGCAGGGCATGCTCTATGTCGCTTGCTATCTTCTCAAGCGCGCTATTTGTCACAGGAATTTTGCCAGCTATTTTTTCAGCCTCGGCTTCGGCGCTTCGCCGTGTTGAAACAAAAACAAGCGCCTGCTTCTCCTTATCAAGCGTGTCCCTGCAAAGGGCAAACTCCTCTTTGTGCGTGTTGCTTATGGCGATTTTTTCTTTATCAAAGTGGATGCAGTTATCAAGAAATACCCCTTTCCTGAGTTTCACCGGACGGTAATCGCTTTTGACAAGCTCGGCAGAAAGCCATCCTGCGATTTCCGAGGCGTTCTTTATTGTGGCAGAAAGTGCAAGTATCTGGGCGTTTGATTCGGCGCGCAAACGCGTAAGAACCATTTCAAGAGTTGGCCCACGCGACGAATCATCAAGCAGATGAACTTCATCTGAGATCACGAGCGTCAAGTCCCGAACCCATGCCGCCCTGTGCCTGAGAAGAGAATCCATCTTCTCGTTGCTCGCAATTATTAAGTCATAGTTCCTGAGCCACATGTCTTCCGAATCCATATCGCCGACGGAAATGGCTACCTTCATCCCGATCTTCTCGTACCGTTTCTTGAACTCGTCGTATTTCTCGGATCCCAGTGCCTTTAGCGGGACAAGATACACAGACTTGCCGCCGGAAAGGAAGTGCCTGAGAAATGCCATCTCGGCTATCAGCGTTTTTCCCGAAGCCGTGGGCGCGGCTACAACTATGTTTTTGCCTTCAAGCAGCCCTGCTTTTATCGCAAGTTCCTGCGGGGGGTTCAGCGTCTCGGCTTCCTCGGATAGCACGGCCAGAGCTTTCTCTGGCAAAGGCAGGTCTTTCACAAGCATAACTATTACTTCGGAAGAAAGGTTTTATGGCTTAAACAACGCTTATATCCTGCCTTGCGCAATTATCAAAATGCAAAGAGTGCCGCATATAATATCAGCATTCGTTGTGCTCATGCTGTCATGGTATTATTTCTTCAGCCTGGGGCGGCCTTTTGGCATCAATTATCTTAATGCGATAGCTGCGTTCTCGGCCGTCTTCATCATAGGGATGTCGTTTCTTCTGGGACCGATAGCACGCTTCGTTCCTGCCTTGCGGGAGGATCTGCAGTACCGGAAGACGTTCGGCCTGTGGGGCTACGTCTTGGCGTCCGTGCATCTTGCGCTTGTCCCCATGGTGCTTCTTCAAAACAGCCGAGAGATGACGCTTGCTGACGGAGCATCGATGGCGTTTGCTGCAGTCGCATTCATGATATTTACCCTGATGGCGATCACGTCCACGGGCAAATGGATAGCCACTCTGGGATATGAGAACTGGAAAAGCCTTCAGAGGACGGGATACATTGCGATGGCAGCCATGATATTTCATGTAGCGTTGCTTGAAGGCGGTGTATTCTTCTCAAGAACGACAGGCATCGCTGCCATGGCTTTCATACTCTTTGTCTTTCTTTTAAGGGCAATTGTCCTCATCCTCGGAATAAGGAAGGTCCAGAAGCCTAATCTTCAGTAGCCAGAAAAGTCCGTGCAACGAAGCGGGGCGAAGCCTATGACCACTTTATCGCCTGAATGATCGGCGGTGATTATATATTCCCTTTTATCCCCGTGCCTGTTCACGCCGGCAACCAATGAGATTCCCTCGCCAATCTTCTCCATGTTCAACCGGGAAAACCGCGAGTATTCCTGAACCAGCCAAACCGGCGGTTCCCGATCCGGAACTATGCGAACCCTGTATCTTGCAACATCTACAGGCTTTCCATTATCCATCTCCTTCAGGGAGAATGTACCTCCGTTACCGAGCCTCTCCATTCCCGTCAATTTTATGCACTCGCCAAAAGGAGTTACCTCATCGTGCACAATTCCGTTTTCCTCCCGCCGCATGTAATCATCCACAGCCGCATTGCATAGCATACTCCCTGCATAGATGAGAGGGACTCCTGCGGCATATATCAGCCATTTTGGCATTCTCATGCCTATAAAGAAAAACCTTATCTTTAAGTCGTTTTCTTGAACTCAGCCCGAAAATGCAAATGCCATTTGCTCGCCGTTCACGTTCACGCTATATGTTCCCTGAACGGACTGCGACATGTCAAGGTACACGGTTTTATTCATTAACATTAGGTCCTTTGTGCATGTTTCGCTGTGCTTTGTATATGTCACGTTGACGATAAATTGCATTCCCTGCGAAATTACCTCTATGTCATTGAGCGTTGTGCAGCTGCTCCCGCCGTACTGGCCTTTTATGAAAACAGGAATTTCCTGTGTAGTAGTATTGTATTCCCCTATGCTTACATTTGTTATGGCCACATCATGAATCTCTGAAATAGAATTGTTGGTTCCAAGCTCAAAGCCTGCTTGAATTCCATTAACGTTAACAGTATAATTGCCAGCAGGCAGGTTTTCTGCATTGAGATTGATCAATTCTTCAAAAGGCGCCAATGCCTGTGTGCATATTGCCTCTGCAGGTCTTTTCGTTGTTATGTTTATAAGAAACGCATTCCCTTCTCTGGTTTGACTGATATTATCAATCTGAGTGCATCCATCTGGAAGATACCCCTCGGCTATAGCGCGAATTTGCACAGGAAAAGATTCCGTTATCTGAATATTGACGTTCTGCACTGCGGCGCTGCCATATATGTAAACGGTTTCATTGTCCGTGTTATTCGTTTGGTTATTTCCTCCATCATTGGCCACGCATCCGCTGATGATAAATACGCCCAATGCAATCAGCATTGTAGCAAAAGCAAGATTCCATTTCATGAATACACTTAGGCATTTCTCATATTTATAATTCAGAGAAATTATAGGGTATTCGCCCTACTTCTTCCTCTCGACAAGATAGTCTGCAAAGCTATTGAGTATGTTTCGCAATCCATCAGGCATATCTTCAGTTGTTTTCTTCGCCTTTACTATAAGGTTCTTTGCTTTCTCCCTTGCATATTCTATTGAGCCATGCTTCTCGAAAAGCACTTTTGCCCAAAGAACATCGTGATCAGTTGTTTTTTCAGGTCCATTCGCCAAAATAGCCAGAAGCTTCTCTTTTTCATCAGCATTGCATCTAGATAGGCAGTGAACGACCATTATGCTTCTTTTTCCTTCTTTAATGTCCCTTCCTATTTCGCCTCGCCCCTTTCCTTCGCTCATGTCAAGAACATCATCCGCTATCTGGAAAGCAGGCCCGGCGTATTCGCCATATTTGAGTATTTTCTGGATTAATTTTTCATCTGCGCCCGCGCCTATTGCCCCGCCTATTGCCGGAACTGTAAGATAATGCGCGGTCTTGCCAGTCACGGTTTTCATATACTCCTCTTCCGCAGGAGCTTCGGTGAAACGCATGTTCATGTCCATTGTCTGGCCTTCTGCTGTTTTGATCGCAGTAGTGACTATGGCATCTATGAGACGAAACACCGTCTTTTCATCCATGCCCCGATCGCGGCATCTTAATATTAGCTCATACATCTTCTGGGACATGTAGTCGCCAATGTTTATCGCATGAGGCATTCCATATTTGATCCATACGGTCGGCTTGTCCCGGCGCATGCGGTCGCCATCCTCAATGTCATCGTGTATCAGAAGCCATGCATGCAGTACCTCGCATGCAGCCGCAAAAGGAAGTATTTTATCGCCTTTGCCGCCGAGAGCTTCGTAAGTCGCTATTGCCAAAACAGGGCGTATGCGCTTGCCGCCGGTCCCTATATGATACCAGACCGCTTCCTGAAGATTGGCTATGCCATTCTTGGGGAAAACTGCATCAAGCTCCTTGTCAATAAGGCCTGCCTTCTCGGCCATTGCGGTTTCTATGCTCATGCTCTCTATATTCTTTGGGAATTTTTATAAATACCCGTTTAGCCGTACTTGGCGGCAGAAGCTTCCAGGTCGCTTATTACTTCATCTACGCTAAGCGCTTTCTCATAGACATTGACTATGCCTATTGTGCCATTCCAGTAGCCCCCTTCTTGGGTGCTCCCAACGCTAACAGCACCTATGGTATAGGGCCTGTAGGCGCTGAAGGTTATGCTCTTGTTCAGGTCATGGCCTGTCCCTTCAAGCGTTCCATCAACATATATATTTGATATACATGCCCTTGTTATAGTTCCATTTTCCGCCGGCATTCTTTGCAAGGCCTTCGTAACCTTCTTCTATGTTATTTTTCATTGTGTTCGGACCCGGAACACTAGTTATGCGTTTAACACTTACACCGGCTATTTGATGTCTCATTTTTTCCTCGCCTCGGCCAGCTTTTCAACCATTCTATAAAACCGCCCCTCTTTTCGGAAAGCGGAAAAGTTAATTATCATCAAATCCCCTCTTTCTTCCACGGAATATGCAGTCTCTTTGGTTAGTTTTTCTATTATGTCTTCCGATAAATCTATTCTGAATTTGTATTTTATGTGCTCTCTTAGAAAATTCTTCCATAGTGCTTTCTTGATAACCAAAAAATCTATTTGCCAAGCTTCAACACTAGATTCATATTCTTCCCACCCTCCAATAACGAAGTCACTGTCCGCACTTTTAATAATCGCAACACAATAATTGATTGTTTCTTCTAATCTTCTTTCGAGATGTTTTTCATCCCAGCTTCCATTCTCATCCAGTAAGTAATTGCAGTTATCTAGTGATATATGGAATTCCCCGTAATCGCCCGGATAACCAAATTTCGTATAATAATTGATCTGCATCCTCCCATTGTTTATTTCAAATTCGTAAATCTGTGCTCCTCTTTTTTTGCGTTCAGTTATATAAGGTCTTAATTTTTCAAAATTTAGATCCTTTATATCAATGTCTTCCTTGTTCCAAAAACGAAATGATATTGGAAAGAAACTTTTATCACGACATAACGCAAATAATTTCGTCAGTATTTCGGGTATCTTATCTGGCAAAAATCTTCCATTTGAATTTATATGAAACAAATACGTCATCTTATTCCACCTTCATCAAATAATCTGGGACTTTAGTTATTATTACTTTGAAATTAGTTATATCCTCAATAGCATGAGGCGTGTCCAGCAAAGATTCGACACCCTCCTCTGCTAATTTAACCTCGTCATCATTTTTGACCAAAATATGAATTATGTTATATGACCATCTCCCATTGTTCTTTTGAACGATTTCACTATTCGCCTCTGATATAACATCGAAAAACTTCTTTGTTGTGGGCGAATTCGATATAATCCTTTTTACACTCACGCCGGCTATTTCATCTCCTATTTTTACTGTATAGTCAACACCTTCTTTTAAGAAATCTTCTGTCTTATCAAGACTAACCCCAAATTGTTTATTGATTATATCAAATGATAGCCCTTCTGAAGTAATGCCTATATGGTTGCCCGTAGAATCTGACCAGAAACTTACATATCTACGATTGCTCAATTTTAACCATTCTGAAGTATCCAAGATAGTTCTAACAACAATCGGGGTTGTTGTTTTATCAAATGCAGTCTCACACTGTCCGCTCATTATATCACCGGTCCTCCTCTTTGGACATGTAAACGCGCGGTAACGGTGCCTGGATTGTAAGGATGCCGTCATCCAATTCTTCGATTTTCCAGAATGGTCTTTTTGCTTTAGGATATGGCAAGATTTTTTGGATATTTTCTTTACCGAACTTGCTGATCAATTCCTGGCCATAGAAGTTGAGCCAATAGATGTTTATTTTGTCCTCAATATTCAATCTTAGAATGTCTTCTGAAGAAGGGCCGTAATCTACAAATCCGCCATCATCGCCCATTCCATAGAGCGGCTTTTGTTTCATCGCATTCCAAATGTTTTTACTCAGTTCAATTAAAACGGCCCCCCGCTCAAATCTTTTTTCTTCCTCCTCGTTAAAATTAGCGCCAATAAAGGATACTTCAATAATTGCCAATTTTCTTTTCGTGCTGGCCTGAAAACATATTTTCAGATCAAAGTGAATAAAATTTTTATAGTTCAACCGATATATAATACCGCCTTCTCTTGACACCCATTCTATTGCTTCATCTATCGGCGCATTCTGCTTTCGTTTAGCTATAAATTCTCCATTTTTATTCTCTTTTGCTTTGGTACTATATCCTACATCTTCATATGTTGTACCATGAATAGAACTGATTAGGTTCCTTACAAAATCTTTACTGATCCGTATCGGGTCGAAATAGAAACGAATTACGACATCATCTGCCATCACATGACACCCCAATCTATCTTAAGCGTTTTTCCAATGCATCAGAAGACGTTTCGGGCACTTCTCCCACGCCACTACTGTCTTTTCCTTTTTTTGCATTGTTTTGCGAAGAACCTGCATTTGACGCTTCAGGATTCTGCGCCGGCAATGCAGAAAGCAACTTCTCTCCGGACAAGGAACCAGTGATTTCGCCGGCAATTTCTGTTAATCCGTCAACGCTGCCGGGATTTCCCTTGTCCATGAATATTGAGGCACACAATGCAAGCACTATCATTATGAATCCGGCTAATTTCAATGGACGCCATAACCCTGATCGCACTTCTTTGGGCGCGAGAGAATATGCAAGATGTGCTCGCCTTGCCCTCTTTCTATTCACCATGCATCACCCCTGATTCATAGGCCGGCTGGCACAGCAATATGAGAATTATGGATACTGCATAGAATCTTCTGGCAGTGTCCATAACAGTTACGCCCCGTCCTCACTCATAAAAAATCGGAAATTTCCGCCGAAGAGCATAGGTTTGAAGCAAAATGACTCAGAAATCGAAGGCGCATTCCACCCCATTATCTGCACCTTGCCCGCATTTGCGCGCAATTATTCTTTGTATACAATGTAATGCAGTTATTTATAACTAAATTTGTCCAATACTCGGAATTTTCCTCATAGTAGTCACTGAAAACTCGGATTTCATACTCTTGATCCCTTATAACATCTGTATTAGCTTCGGGCTTATTCCCAGCCTGTTTCTCAGGCTCCTTACCGAACTCATAAGCGCATTTGCCATCATCTTCTTGATTTTCCCGTCCCATGGGTCGAAGAAAACCGCGGCATCTTTACTCATTTTCGTGAGCAGCACGAAATGCGGATAGTGGTAAATTCCGTCAAGGTCGTATTTGTCCATGTATATTATCACAGGCGACTTGGCAACCAGCCTCGTTATAAGGCGCTTTGTGTTCCTTGCCGGCAGGAGCCTGACGCTTTCCGGCATATCAAGCCGCAGAAGCTGCTCGTTGAAAGAAGGAAAGTCCGTGTATTGCTCTATCTTAACTGCGAATTTGTTCGCCACATAGATCAGCTGTCCTATCGCATAGTCCAGCTTCGTGAATATTAGTCCTTGCATCAGAATTTTCGTTTCTTCGGAGTCCCTAACATGCCTTCCCCTAAGCCGGAGCAACGCCATTAAACACACCGAAAGACATGATTCGCAGGTGGATTGACGGCGTGTTCTGTTTTTGTGGCGCTTCATTATTCATCCCCATTATTTTAATAATTTATTTAATAATTTAATTTTCTTTTTATCTAATTTCTATAGATTTCTAAAGCTTAAATTTGCTACGCTACTGTCACCAATCGTCAAAATTAATGCTACGCTAGTATTGTATGTTATGGGAAACCATCAGTTTTGTCACACGTGCCAAAGTACGAAAATTAATACTTCTGAATATCTCCAAACCTATAACACCTACAGAACTGTCCAAAAAATTGAAGATTCATCGTTCAGTTGCTAGTAGATCATTAATTCATTTACAAACTATGTCGCTTGTTCATTGTTTGAATCCAACCTCTAGGAAGCAACGATACTATGAAATTACGTCAAAAGGGAAACAACTCAAACGAGAAATCAGCAAGCTTCTTTAAAAGTTTTATATTATAGAGCATATATGTTAAGTTAACGAGTGGTTTGGCGTTGCACAAAAACTCCCTGCACTGGCGTTTAGAAGCGTCCCGTTTGAAACGGTCTGCATCATCTGGTTGTCTGTAGTTTGCCCGTAAAGGCATGTGTTCCCAATGGGAGCACGTGGCAAATCCTAAATGACCATGATTCTTAACCTACAATAGCGTGCCGAGTACAAAGCTTACGACGGCTATTATTGTTCCGGCAATAATCTGCCGAAGTGTCACGCGGTTAAATAGGGAGTTTTCTTCCAAAAGTCCTTTTCCTTCATCGGAAGCTGTATACCTTTGATGAGAACCACTCCCAGAACTATCTTTGGGCTGAATATATTTACCTTTCTCAAAATACCTATCCCAGACGATTTGAGCTTCGCCCTCATTCAAATTAAAATGTTTCCTAACCTCAGAGAAGTATTTGTAGTCCTTTTCGATGAACTTTAGGATATTAATTAACTCTCCCATATTTTAACTCATCCTCTCAAATCTTAAATCTATATTGAGCTCGAAGATAGCATTACATAGCACGGACAAGTTGTGACAGACAACCTTGCAAAGTATCTCATTGAACTGCGCAACTTCCGTCTTGCTCCGCACCTAAGGCAGGAACTTCCTCTTGATTGCAGAGAACGTACTCTCCACGTTGAAGCGCTGGTGATAATGCTCAAGGAACGTTTCCTTGTTTTCTTTCCAGAACGTGAGCATCCGCTCCCATACGGCAGACAACTTATAATTACAGTTTTAAGAAGTCCCATGAATCCAATAGAACCGTATCTACTAGATGCATAGTAAATACACAAAATAATTGGGGTTATGTTGTCAAATACTTTTTAATGTCATAGGTTCTTCTAAATTTATTCATTTCTAAAAATATTTGCATTTGCAGCATTTTATTCCTTAGCATGGATGGGATTTTTTCATATCTCGTAATGCCTACTTTATCATCTAATATCATATTTTCGTAGTCTTGATTCTCCATCTTTTCTAGTATAAGCCGTCTTTTCATTCCATCGATTAGTTCTTTTTCAAATGCACTTTTCCACAACTTATCATAGCTCTTATTGTGTATGATTGACTTAGCGGCAAGTATTCCAGACCAGATAGAATACTTGATTCCAAAACCTCTTGCAGGGTCTAAAAATCCTGCTATCGAACCTGCTAATCGTTTTCCGTTTACTTCTGCAGTCTTTGGAACATTACTGTAAGAATATCCAGACGTATACCGTAAAAGCTGGGCGTCCTTAAGAATTTCCTTAATTACCCCATTCTCTTTCAAAAATTTCGAGAAGAGCAACGGCAATTTACATTTAATATCAAACGTAGTCGCAGCTACTGTAACCTCTCTTTCGCCATAAGGTGCGACATAAATATAACCTTTAGGGCAATAATCATTATTCATAAAAAATAATATAGTTTCTGGATCTATGCGATCTACTTTGTATATGCCCCCAAACGCCCATATGTTATTATGAATAGGGCCTGTAGAAAGTATTTCGGCATCCGTAGTTTTTATGTCTTCTCTGGAATTGAAATGAAAACAAACACCGGCATTCTTCGCTTGATTATACAACTGTGTCTCCAATGATACGTCCTCTTTGCCTCTTTTCAAAGCGTAAAATATAGGCTTGGAATTTTCGGAATGCACGATCATGCTCCTCCCAGAAGGAGCGTATTTTATTATGTTATATATCGGCTTGGCATGTTTTATCTCGATCCCTTCTTCTCTGAATATTTCTAGTTGATCCTTATCATGCTCATAATTTCGAATAGCTTGCGTATCATCTACTACAGTCCCCACAGATTCGGCTTTATCGTGTATAGTAACTTCATGTCCGTTTTTAGCTAGAATTATACCAGATGCGAGCCCTGCTAGCCCAGCGCCAACTATTTTAACCATATAAAAATATTTGATAAAAGATACATAAGCACACGTAATAATTTGTGGGAAATATGTGGGTTCTAACAATTAATACAAAAACATTACACTAAAATAATTCAATACATTGAAGGACAAGTAAATATGCTTTCTATAAAAAATATAATTGATCTCACGGTACCTCAATATCTCATTATAACAATTTTCACGCCACTTTCCGCATGGCTACTCTTAGGGATTACGTCGTCCTTTCCAGAATTATTATTTTCTATTATTTCTCTTTCCATGGCTATGCTGGCATTCAATATCATAAACATGATATTCGATGCGAAAATAGATAAAATCAGTAAACCATCTAGACCAATTCCTTCGGGGAACGTTTCTATGAAAGAAGCTGCGACGCTTGCATCTATTTTTTGCATAGGGAGTATATTACTCGCATTTTACGTCAATACATATACTCTGAGTTTAATCTTAATCTTCTTCCTAATATCATTTCTATATACAAATCCTATTACTTATCTCAGAAAATATTTTTGGGCGCCGAGTGTTATAGGAGCCGTAATCTATGGTATCGTTCCTTTCTTTATGGCCGCGTCTATTTCTTCAAAGAGCATCAATCCAATATATCCGTTATTTTTTGCTTCTCTTATTTTCTTTATAGGACCTTCAAAAGACATTGAAGATATGCGAGGAGATAAAAAAGGTAAGATTATTTCCTTGCCCATTCTTGTTGGGGTAAAAAAGACGGTTATCTTTATCATTGGCGGTATAATAACCCTTCTTGTTTGTATGGCGCTTTTATCACTAATAAATTTAATATCGTTTAAATTTGTTTTCCCATCGCTAGCCTCAATTTACTTATTTTTATGGATAAATAAAAAATATATACGGCATATCAATAATCCGGAGATACATGAAATTATTGTAACACAATCTAAATTTGTTACCACGAATATGGTAGCAATAATTACGATTCAGATACTCTACGGAATAACAAGTATTTTATAATTATTTTAATTGCATTTTTGTTATAGAATTAGATAAATCAAATTTGTTTTTAGGTTTCACTATAAATTCACAATTCTTATCACCTTTGGCCACGCAATACATTTCTACAGCTTCCATGTCTTCCTTAAAAATTACACACATGGCTCCCGCTAATAAACCTCTGAACAAATGATCTACAGGAAATTTAGATTTACCATAAAACTTACTAACGATAGAATTATTCAAATTAAATATAACGGTTTTATTAGGGGCATCCTCTTTTTTTACAACAGCTTCTCCCCATCCTGCCAATGTTACAATATCAGAGCCCCATTTTATGACTTCATGCTGTTTTAGTTTAAACTGTTTATTCATCTCAATGAACCATGATTTCCCTGCATCTTTACCAGAATAATAAATTATATTTTGTTTATTGATTTTTTCCAACTCCTTTTGCATACTAACAAATGAATCGGACGGCAATAGAGAACTATATCTTCCAAATATCTGTATTCGTCCCTTATCGAATGATAGTTGCTTATGCAACATCAATTGCGTCACAATGTTAAACATAGGCTATCCGTAATCTACAAAGTCTTTTCCTTTTCTATACTAAGTCCACTTTTTCCTATTTTGAGAATAAAGGAATCTTTACTATGATCGGTCCTACGCATTTTCCTAATAACAAGACTTCGGTTGGATACATCGCCTACACCCAGATAATTCAGAACTATAACCCCGTCCACCACGAACTCCTCCACGCCAAAGCGCGAAAGTCCCTTTGACTCTTCCAATATTTCAGCTGTCATCAGTATAACTGCGTCTGTTTCTTTCAGTGCCTTGATAAGCTGGTAGAGACGCTTCCTCAACTCGTGTTCGTCCTCGAAGACCATGCCAAAGATCGATGTAGAATCAAAAACTACGCGCTTTGCTCCGAATTTCTTTACAGACTCCTTGACAACTGTGGTTATGTCGGTTATCTCAAACGGATCCTCGTACTTGATTATGAAGTCGCCCTTATCTATGTATTTCTTGAAGTTCCATCCGAATACTTCGGCATCGTGCAGCACATCCTGCGGCAGTTCCTCAAGCGAAAAGAATATGCCTTTCTCTCCTTTCTGCAGCCCTTCCCAGAGGAATTGCGAGCAGAAAAGCGTTTTTCCTGTACCGGTAGCTCCTGTCACTAAGTATACATCTTTTTCAAGGAACCCACCCTGCATAAGTTTGTCCAAGCCGGGTATGCCTGAAGTGCGCCTTAAATGTAGGTCCGTAGCCGGCTTGGCCGCAACAGGCATTACAGAAGGCCGCGAAGTCCTATTTTTTTCTTTCATAATACCGTTATTATTTAATTATTCTGTAAAAAAAGATTATTGGTGCCTAATCCCACATATTTCCCACGCTAATAGAAAAGGCTCCGCACGGCTTTTATGTTTTCAACATCCGAAGGCCAGACTACAAGAGCTTTTCCTACCCTTTTTGATCTCACTAACCCACGATTTACAAGCGCCTTAACATGGTAGCAAAGATGGCTTACGGTAGCTTCCTTCTCCTCTTTTGGAAATCCCATCTTCTCGGCTATTTCTGTTACATGAAGTGGCCAATGCATAGATATTATGCGATAAACTGCATCAGCATCAATATGTCTTTTTACCATACCGCCCAATCTTTTTGTCACGTCTAAAATAAATACGTTTTGGATACCTATACAAGCAAATTATAGTTACGATTCGCCTATGAAGAAGATTTTTAGAATATAGTCTAAAATCCCCCAAATTTTTCCCACATGTGGGATTTTAGAGCATTTCCGCTCCAGTAGTGAATAGATAATTATATAAATATCAAATCTACATAAAACAATAAATACTACTAAGAAGTAACAATTATAATGTTCGGCTTATTCGATGGCGGCAATCGGCATGATGATCGCAAGAAAGGGGGCCCAACAACCTATGCAGAACCACCTGCACCCTATTTAACCGCTGAAGAACTCGCAAGAAATATCCAAGCTCAGGGTTACATGCCCGATCTGCCCGGCCCTCTTGCAATCCCTGTTCCTCAAGCCGAACCGCGTCGTCGTTTCCCATGGGAATACGCTCTCCTTGCAACCGCGACCGGGTTGGTAGTCACGGCGGGAACCGCCTACGGGATCAGTCACTTAACCAATCGCCCGAATGCCGGCTATAATGCTCCAGTAGTCCGTACCATTGAGCAGCCGGCAAACGCGCCTACTCTTGTCGCAGAGCCCGGATTCCAGACGCCTTTAGTGCCAACG
>JACQID010000006.1 GCA_016198685.1 Candidatus Aenigmatarchaeota archaeon | reverse complement strand
GCCGCGGCCGTTGCATCTCTCGTCTATATCGCGCCTGCAATCACTGTACTGGTAATAAGCGTCACCGCTAATGCACACAAGGCCTTCAGTGCACGTTGCACCCGGCAGGGTTGTCGTGGTGCTTGATGTAGTGGTTGTGGTGCTTGTTGTGGTAGTCGTTGTTGTGGTTGACGTAGTGGTTGGGGCGATTCCGCTGCATGTGCCCGAGCAGGCGTATGGCGTTGCCGGCAATCCCGCGCATGTGCAGGATGATGTTGATGCACAGCTGCTCAATGCAGAACATGGTACGTTATAGCAATTCGTGTTTGAATTCCCGTCAGCGGCCCCGCATGACAGCAGATTGCATTGGCTGCATTGCCATTCACCAAAGCTTGCGTCGTACGTGCAATGGCTATGATCACTTGAGCCTGCATCGCAACGATCGCAAACAGTGGGGCTTGAGCCGTAGTCAACGATCGTGCAACTGCCCCCTGCGAACGATATTCCTGAGAATATTAGAATCAACGATGCTATCCCAAAATAATATATGGTTCTCATAATCATGCGCTTGAATACTTGTATAATCTGGCTCTTCCCTGGCTTCTGTCAACAAGCACTTCTATTTCTCCATTGATTCTTTCATCCCCATAAGTTAAGGGACTGGATAAAGCTATGACAATTCTCCAGTATGGTATCCCGCTCTGCGGCATTCCAAGCTCGTCTGAATTTGTCAACGTGGCGGATTTTACCGTGCCTGGGTATCTTTCTGTTGCCTTGATTAAGCCCTCGTTGCACGTGACTCCGTTATTATCCGAAAGATAAAAATCGCAAGGATCGCTTTTCAAGTCATTGCTTGTCGTCACCGTTGTGCTTTGAAGCGGACCGTTCCCTTCTTCAGGCGCAAGATAATATCCCGCCATGGTTATGATTGCAAGAAAGGCAAGTGCGATGATGGCGTTCCTGTGCTTGTTTCGCTTTTTCTCAGGTTGCGCGATGATCTTATCCCAGTCCACGCCGTAAGCCATGGCATTACTTCTGCTTCTCCGAATTTATAGTTTCCCCTGAAATAGAAACACAAGCGGCAAAAATTAGTAGCGCTGCTGCTCTTTTTTCTGCGGTTTGGAGACAAAGAGATAGTATTTCTCATCATCTTTGAGCTCCTGCAGTATGCGCCTTATTATTGTCTTCTTAGGGTCAGGGAACAGCTTGACGCGTTCCTCAATGTCCTTGAACGATGCGAAAAGCTTCTTGGCCCTCTCAGCTAGCATGGCCTGCATGTGCTTGCTTCCTATGCCGGGCAAAAGCTGGAATTTGTGCATTCTTGGAGTGACTGGACCTGATTTATTAAAGAAATCGATAAATCTTGCCTCATTGGCTTCAACTATGGCTTTTACTGCGTCTTCAAGGTAATTTTGGCCCATATTCGTAAGATCCTTATATTCTATCTGTCCCTTAATAAAACGAACCTTGTCACGCTTCCCTTCGCCGATGTAGATGTTTTCGCCTTGGGTAAAATCCGTCCCTTCCCTTGGTATAATCTCCAATAGAGTGAAAAAACTAGTTCCTACGGCTTGGGCTACCGGTTCTGCGTGCCTCCTGTCGGCGTAGCCGTGAGGCAAAAAGTCCAAAACTATGCAATTCTCTTCCTTCATCATACATATCGCCCATCTTAATCCTCATATTACATACTTTTTACGGTTTAAATACGTTGATTTTGCCCTGGTTTTACAATGAAACTAAGAACAAAGCCGAAACGAAATTACCTTAACCGGCATACTTCTTGACGATCTCGGCTATCTGGTGGATTTCTTCCTTCTTGAGGTTCGTCCTTTCTTTCATGAAAAGGGCGTCGACTTCCTCATCAGTGTTAGGCAGAAGGCTGGTTATCAAGGCTATGTACCTTGGCTTCAATATCGCAATCTTGGCCAGGTCTTCCCTGAGCTGCCTAAGTTTCACATCATTAAGTGAAGGCAGTTTCTGAAGGTATTCGAGGCAAATCTTCTGCTCGTAAATGAGTTCCTTGACCGCAGCACGCGCCTCCATCACTGCCTTGGCGTCGTGCCTGTCCATATCGTCTTCTGCAATTATTTCCATAATTATGCCTTCTTCAGATGCTCAGGCTTGAGGTATATCTTCTTGACAGCGTCCATATCCGTAACCTGAATCTCATATCCGTTCCCTCTGCGGGTAAGTATGGTTCCTGTCCTGCCCTGGAATTTCGGGTTCGGAACCCCGGTATGGGATGAAAAATCAATATGCACTTTTTCGCCTGGCTGAAATTCTTCCAAAAACTTGTTTACGGTAGGCTTAATCTTGCCTTGCATCTTAAAGCGCGTGCCCCTCATTTTACCATAAGATTTTCTTACCATAATATCACTTATTTCTATCAACGGCAAGGTTTATAAAACCTGTTTGGAAAGATAGTTTATGAAAAACGGGCATATTTCTGTATATATTATTGTCCCGTCTGAGGCTGAAGCTTCAAACATTGCCGAATCGCTTGTCGAAAGCCGCCTTGCAGCATGCGTCAATTTCTTCCCTGTAAAATCAGTCTATCGCTGGGAAGGCAAGATGATTAAGCAGGGTGAATATGCCATGATTGCGAAGACACGAAATTCACTGCTTTCAGCGCTCAAACAGAAAGTCATGTCCCTGCATCCTGATGCCGTCGCATGCATAACCGCTTGGCAGATAGCCGGCGGGAATGAGGAATATCTCAAGTGGATTGATGAAGAAACAAGCTAATCACTTTCCCTTCGCTCTCTTCCGGTATTTAAGTTTCCGAACAAAACTCATGGAATGCTCTTTCCGTTTTCTTCAATTCGCCCCCAGCAAAAGCAGTTCATGGACGATGTGCGCCATGCCATTGAAGAAAAGAAGCATCTTATAGCCAATGCGCCTACGGGCCTTGGCAAGACTGCGGCTTCCCTCTCGCCTGCGCTGGAATATGCGCTGCAGAACGGCAAGACTATATTTTTCCTGACACCACGGCATAGCCAACATGAAATAGCCTTGGAGACGCTGAAGAAGCTCCGCGAGCACGCCGAATTCCGGGTTGCTGACATGATAGGCAAGAAATGGCTGTGTTCCATGGAAGTTTCTGACTTCTCAACGTCCGAATTCACAGATTTCTGCCGCTCTATGGTCAAAGATGAAAGGTGCCCGTTTTATAAAGCGGTCAGAACTGACGACCGCACAGTCACTGAAAGGGCCAAAGCCGCGCTAAGGGTGCTCAACAACGAATTTCTGCATGCCGAAGAATTCAAGAGGAAATTTTCCGCAAGCTTTTGCTCGTACGAATTGCTTATGGAGGCTGCAAAATCGAGCACTGTGATAATCGCGGATTACTATCATATATTCTCGCCTGCCCGGGCTGCAACGCTTGCGAGAATAAAGAAGGAACCCGAAGATATTATTTTCATAGTCGATGAAGCGCATAACCTGCCTTCGCGTGTACGTGACCTTATGTCGCAGAAGATCACGACATTCTCCCTGCTTAATGCGGAGAAGGAAGCCAAGCTCGCAGGCATGCCAGAGGCTGCAAATATTGCAGGCGAGATATATAACGCGCTTAACGGCATGGTCAAACTCCATGAAAAAGAAGGCTATATTTCCAAGGAGGATTTTTTGAAGGAAGTTGAAAGGCGCGTCGGCAGCTTTGACTCCATGACAGAAACCCTCGATAGTGCGGCCCAATATGCAGCGAAGCAGAGAAAGAGATCCTATGTTGCATCGCTTCTCAAATTCATGGATTCGTGGTCTCTTGCAGAAGAAGGCTATGCAAGGATAATACGAAAAGAACTGGCGCGCTCTGGCAAATCTTTTGTGACGTTATCGCTTGCCTGCCTTGATCCGGCAATGTACACAAAGGAGATAATAACGAGGTCGCATTCAACAATACTCATGTCCGGAACTCTGTTCCCCCAGGAGATGTACCGCAACATCCTCGGGCTTCCTGAGGGCGCTGGGATGAAAAGCTATGACTCGCCGTTCAAAAAGGAGAACCGCCTTAATCTCATCGTTCCGGGCATCACTACAAAGTATTCCCAGCGCACTGACGACACGTATCGTAAAATTGCATCGTATATTTCATCATGCGTGAATGCCGTGAAAGGCAATTGCGCAGTATTCTTCCCTTCATACGCATTCAGGGACGCGATTTATCCCATGATAAAGAACACCATGGCAAAGCCCGCGCTTCTTGAAGAACGGGAAGCCGACAAAGAGGGGCGCAAAGCCCTGTATAACCAGTTCGTGTCAATGCACAAGACGGGCGCGGTCCTTCTCGGCGTTCAGGCAGGCTCCTTTAGCGAGGGCATAGACCTTGCAGGTGATTTTCTCAACGGCGTCATCGTCGTCGGCATTCCTCTTGAGCGCCCTGATCTCGAAACAAAATCGCTGATAGATTATTATGACCTGAAATTCAGCCGCGGCTGGGACTACGGATATTCATATCCTGCGATGATTCGGACAATACAAGCCGCAGGAAGGTGCATCCGCACGGAGAACGACCGCGGCGTGTGCATCTTCATGGACGAGCGCTTCCTCTGGGGCAACTACCGCAAGGTCTTCCCATCGGACTTCAAGTTCACGGTAACGGACACGCCTGAGCGCGAGATACGGGAATTCTGGAAAAATTGACAAATATTAGAGTCTGCAGGCGCCTTTACGCCGTCTTATAACGGTTTTTATAACCGTTTCTTCAAATCAGACTGTCTATCAAACTTCTTTCCCGATAACCAACTCTTACAGAAAACGTTGTCTCGGAATATTCGGATTATTCCTACAACGCAATCCCCGATCATTTCTTATGGCCATTACTTTGATGCGTTCATTGAAAAAATGCCGGTGCCTTCCGAAGCAGAACAACCATTGCGGGCTTTATCGGAATAAGCATTTAATTCTTCAGGCGCATTGTCTTTTATGTTCATAGTCCTTGAAGGCCTCGACGGGTCAGGAATAACGACGCAGGCAGGCCTGCTGAAAAATTATTTCGCGGGCAGGGCGCTTCTCACGAAAGAGCCGACAGACGGGCTGATCGGCGGGCTGATAAAATCGTGCCTGCGCCATGAATGGAAGACTTCTTCTCTTGCGCTGCAGATGCTCTTTGCGGCTGACAGGGCGCATCATCTTGACAAGGAAATAGAGCCGGCGCTCAAGGACGGAAAGATAGTGATATCCGACCGTTATATTCTTTCAACTTATGCCTTCGGAAGCGTTGACGTCAGCCTTGAAATCATAAAGAAAATAAATTCGGCATTCAGAAAGCCTGACCTGACATTCTTCGTTGATACCCAGCCTGAGATATGCATGGAACGCATAGGCAAGAGCCGCCAGCATATCGAACTTTTCGAAGAAATAGGCAAATTAAAAAAGATACGCGAGAATTATATTGCATTGCTCAAGGAATTTCCCAATTCGCATATCATAAACGGCAACAGGAAAATGGATCATATACACAAGGAAATCGCGGAGATCATAGAAAATATCAATAAATGAATCAAACACGGCATAATAATCATGAAAAGATATGACATACAGGTAAAGGCGCAGCTGCTTCTCGAATATGTATTGACAGACGACAGTCTCAGAAACATTGCTTTCCGAAATAATTCGAACCCGGAAATAACGCTTCCGGCCGTGAACACGCCGGCAGTCATTGATTATATAATCGGCAACATCAGCCATGACGGCGAATTTACAGGAAAAGATTTTGTCGATTTATACGGAATAAAAGTCCGGGAAATGCAGACCCGCAGCAGGCAGACATGGAGAAAAGCCTCCTCGCCCTACCGAACAAATGACTAGCCTAACGCTCCTCGCCCCGCCGGGATCATTGCATCGATCCTCGCGCCTTCAAGAATGCCTTGCTCGGATTTTGAGCAGACTTCTTTTAATTTATCCATGACCCTTTTCGAGAGGCGTTTGGCTTCGGTGTCGCCCGGCATTATGACAATATGCTTTGGCGTCTTCCTGCCTGCGGTTTCGAGCGGCACGACCGAAACCTTGCCGTCAATTATGCCGCACGCGAGCGCAAGCCGCGTTCCCTTGAGATAATTCTTTTTTCCATGGATCATGAAAGAGCCTTTTGAAAGATGCTCCCCTGCATTCGGAGTCTTGTCAACCTGCTCTGGCGTGACCCAATACACATCAACCGACCCTAGCCCCATTGCCCAGGCTTTTGAGTAGCACGCTGCGAACTGCGCGGCTTCTTTTATCGCCTGCTCGCTTGGAGCCGGCGCGTCGCCCGCCTTTATCACAGTGAATGCGGCGCCGTGGATTTCTGCATGCAGAACGGTATCTCTTTGTTCAAGATGCTTCTTCACGAGATTCTCGTTGGTAATCGCATCCTTGCCGGACACGACAAGGAAGCCGTCTGACGTGAAGAAGTGCCTGTATTTGCCGTACCATCTGTTTTCATGCACTTTGGCTTCGCGCTGCTTCTGCTTTATTTCAATCGTATTCATCCTGTCAAGAACTTTTCCCATCTCCTTGGCAATGTTGTCCACTTTCTTTCTGTAGAACTTCGCCTTCTCATGGTAATCCGCGACGTTCTTCTGCAGCGGCTTTGACAATAAAAGCTCTATGTCTTCAGATTCAAAGCGCAATGTCAAGGACGGCTTTTTCGCGTTTGTGGCCATGACTCTTGGCCCCAATAACGCCTGCGCTTCAGCAAGCTTCCCTGCTTTCTTGAGCGCGCCTCCATCATTCAACAGCATTTCCGCATCAGGATAATTACGTTCAAGTATCTCAGCCTTTCTCTTCTGTTCCTTTTCCTTCGCTGAAAATTCCTCGGCTTTTTTCTTTTGCTGTTCAAGTATTCTCTTTTCAGTTTCCATGCGCTTCTCAGATGCGCTGCTCTGTTTAGCGCGCTGCCGCGTAATTATTTTCTCAAGGGCGGCAGAAAAGCTGGGCGCTTCTTTCATGCGCCCTTCATAAATCTTCATGGGAAACGGTATCACATCCTCATATCCGCCGGAGCCTTGCACCAATTGGCCAAGGGTCGGCCTTTCAAAGAATGAAACGACTGTCTTGGAGAGCCTGGAAAGCGCACCTTCGTCAGGCGCTCCGGCTGTCACGTTTGATTCCATCAAAGCTTCCTTTGCATACTTGCCAAGCCCATTTATAACAAGCGCTCTTTCAGCGCCCTTTAACGCTTCCGAGCGCAGCACATCGGGCTTTCTTATGTCATGACTTTCAGGGAATTTGTAAACCTCCTTCGGCACTATTGCCCGATCCTTCCAGCGCTGGAATTCCATGGGCATTATTATCCTCCATTCCCGGTCAGTAAGAATGAAATTTCCCTTGTGGAACATCTCCATTACAAGAAACGCGTTTTCAGTCTGCAAGACTGCAACGCGGTCGCTGCCGTGCTGGTATATCTTCTCTATTACCTTTCCTTTGAGGTGCTTGCGAAGAACCATGGCAAAATTCGTAGGTGTCTCAAAGCCCTCTTTTTTCGAAAGCAAAAAACATCCGCCGGGAAATGCATACAAGTTTCCTGCCCTCGATGATATGACCAGCTCTCTGTCTGCGTGATATATTTTTTCTATATGCGAGCCCTCAATAGACCGTATTTCTCTCAGTGAGTGAGCTATCTCAAAGCCCGTAAGCGTTTTGTCATTCATCGTCTTCTCCGCTTCCCTTCTCTTTAGCCATCTTTTTAATCTCTTCAGCGCGGGCGCCGAAGTAATCCTCGAAGTGCTTTGTTGTCGAGAGAGCCTGCGTCCTGGATTTCTTCTCTTTTTTCACGAAGCCTCGCGCCGTAAGCTCTCTTACGTATTCATATGTCCTGTTTCCTATGACCTTCACTATGTCAGCCTGCGATATTGGCTGATAGTAGGCTATTACAGAAAGGACTCTCAGAAGTCCGCGCGAAAGATCGGCATGCGGAGTCAGATTTGAAACGCTCTGCATGTATTCCTGCTTGACAACCAGCTTGTAGCCGCCTGCTTCGAAAAGCCTTATGCCATGGTCTTCCTCTTCATATTTCTTTTTCAGGGACTCTATCGCCTCAAGTATATCCTTTTTTCCAAGCTTGGACATTTTTTCAAGTTCCTCAAGGGTCAATGGATTCATGGTTGTGAAGAGCATAGCCTCTATAAGCCCGGTCCTGCTCATGCCTGCATCACCCTTATCTTTATGTCGCCGAATATCTCTTCCTGTTCACAGTAGATCTTGTTGCGGGCGACAAGATACAACAGCGGCATGAAAGCCTCGACTATCTCCTTCCTGTCCCAGCGCGGCACTATGTCGCGGAAGACCATTTCGCCTCCTCTGGCAGCAATGCGGGCCATGACGCGGAGTATCCTGTCTTCAATATCCTCTTCCGGCTCTATGAGATTCTCAACTTTGCTCATTAGCGTAAGCTTCTTTGTTTCCTTCTTTTCGCGGAATTCAAAAGCCTTGTTAAGCGCGCTCACAAGCTCGGAAAGCGTAACGCTTCGCGTGGATTTTCTCATCATGGGCGGCAGCAGCTGCGGCGCATTGCTTATGTCGAGAGGCGGAATCTCTTCGCCTACTATCTCCTCCTTCTTTATCTCCTGTTCTAGCATGGCTTCGCACTTCATTCGAAGAAGAATAGACGCAACGAGTATGAACCTGCCTGGAATGCGGAAGTCAAATTCGCGCAGCCGCCCGAGGTACACCATGAAGCTGTCGGCAAGCCGCGAGATATCTATGTTCAGTGGATCCATCCCCTCGTCCATGACTATCGTAGTCAGAACCTCCTGCCAGTCCTGCCCTCCAATAATCGTGCTTATCAGCTTGCCTTCGTCTATCTCAATTCCACTCATTCTGCAGCAACTCCGGGCAGCTTGATGCTGAAGACCTTGGATACGCCATTCTCCATGCTCACGCCGAATATCTTGTCTGCTTCCTGTATGGTGAAATCATTGTGCGATATCACTATGAACTGCTTGGACTTGGAATATTTCTTGACAAGTTCTACTATCTTCTTTGTATTAGCCTTGTCCAGTGCGGCATCTATTTCATCCAGGACGTAAAATGGCGACCCGTAATGCTCCATAACCGAGAACAGAAATGCAAGTGATGTGAGCGTTTTTTCCCCCCCTGACATGATATCCAGATTGAGTATCTTCTTGCCTTCCGGCGATGCCTCTATCATCAGGCCGGAATCTATGTTTTCCGCTTCCTCAAGACGAAGCTGCCCGAAGCCGCCTACAAGGTCGGTGTATATTCGCGAGTAGTTCCTGTTTATCTCAGTGAAAGTTTCCATGAATTTGTCGTGCCTTCTCTTCTCGACTTCCTCGACAACTTTTACGACAGACTCCTTTTCCTTGAGCAGCTTGTCAAGCTTTTCTTTCATGATGTCAAACTCGACTGCCACGGCGTTGTAATCTTCAATTGCCTTCATGTTAACCATACCCAGCTTGTTTATTTCGATCTGGCATCGCCTGACCCTTTCCTGCAGCTCCTCTTCGGTCTGGTCATAGAATTCCATGACATTCCTGTATTCCTGAAGGTCAAGCTTAGCATTGTCCAAGACAGCTTCCAGCCGAGCTTTCTCTATTCTCATCCTGCTAAGGCTGCTCTGGACTACGCTTCTCTCATTATAAAGAGAACCGCGGCCGGACCTGAGTTCATCGAGCCTTTTTTCAAGGAGGATCTTCCTGTCCTGCAGGCTCTTAACTTCATCCGTTTCTGCTTCCAATTCTCCTTTGAGTTTTTCAAGCTCCTCGCGCATGACCCGCATTTCTTCATCCAATGCAGCATTCTCTTCTTCAAGCTTCCTTATCTCGTCGGAATAATTCGATGTGCCCTTCTTTCTGGAATAGAAACCGCCTATCATTGCCCTTGACATCTCGACAAGGTCGCCGTCAAGCGTGACTACACGGAAACCCTTTATTTTTTTGCCTTCGTCTATGCTTTCTGCAGCAACGGTGTCGCCGAGGACATAGGCTATGACGTTGAAATATCTTTTCTCGTATTTGGTTATCTCCATCATGTGCGCCGCTTCCCTGCATTCCCTGACGGGCTTTGGATGTATGGAATTAAGCGGCAGGAATCTTGCGCGCCCGAGCTTTCGTTCCTTGAGAAATCTTATGCATTTAACGGCAATGTCTTCATTCTCCACGACTACATCATCAGCATGCTGCCCTATCGCGACTTCAAGAGCGGTCGAGTACTTGCCCGGAACCGATATCAACGATGAAAAAGTGCCTATGATTCCATCTATGCCGCTGCGCAAAGTTTCCTTGACTGAGATACTTGACACCTCATGCGAGGTGGCACTTTCCATGCGCACTATCTCCCGTTCGTTGTTGTCTATCCTGTCGCGCTTTCTGAGCATCTCGGACTGCAGCCTGTCGGCATTGCGGGATGTCTCGTAGTTGCGCGATTTCTGTATTATTTCATCTGTTATTGAGCGTATTGAATTCTCCGCGTCTTGCTGTTCCTTTTCGGTTTCTTCAAACTTCCCGCTCATTTCCTCGAATTTCTTGGACTGCTCGTCAATCTCCCTGTCCAGGCTTTCGATTTTTTCAAGGGTGTTTTCATGCTTCTTTTTGGCCAGCGATGCCTTGGATTTTATCAGATCCTGGCTAAAACTGACGTATTTTTCAGCAATCTCTTTTTCAGCCTTGAGGCGCTGCACGAGGCGCTGCTTTTCTGAAATGACTATCATGTTCTCCCTTACCCGTTCTTCAACATGCTGCAGTTCTTTCTGCGATTTTTCTTTCTTGTCATCGAACTCCGCTATTCCGGAAATTTCATCTATTACGCCCTTTCTCTCTTTGGGAGACATCTCTATTATCTTAGTGACATCGCCTTGCATGATTATGTTGAATCCGTCAGACGAAAGCTTGGCCAATGACAGCATCTCCAGCACTTTCGATCTTGTGTAAGGCTTGCCGTTGACATGATAAGAGCTTACGCCGCTCCTACTGACCTTTCTGCTTATCTTCACTTCCTTGTCCTCGCCCGGTATGTCGCCTCCGGTGTTGTCAAGATACAATGAGACTTCGCAGTAATCTGCAGGCTTTCTGTCCTTGGCGCCATTGAATATCAGGCTCTCCAATTTTTGCGCCCTTATTGACCGGGCGGACGTAGTTCCTAGAATGAATATCAACGCGTCTATCGTGTTGCTTTTGCCGCTTCCGTTAGGCCCTGCAATCACATTGAAGCCTTCCGGCAGGGGGATTGTCACCTTGCCTGCAAAGCTCTTGAAGCCGTTCATCGTTATCCTGTCAAGCCTTATCATCTTTCTTCCTCAGTTTCTCGTATATTGCCTTGTTCACAAAAGCTGCAATAGAAGGGTATTCGTAGCTCCGGTCGCCATCTACTAATTTTTTCACTTCCCTAAGCAGCTTCTCATCAATTCTGACCACGGCCATCGCATCACTTTCCGTTATGATATGTTACGTTTTGTTATTAAATCTATCTATTTTCTTTTTGATACCCCGTCTTTAGGGCAGAAGCTGCTCACTGAACACTGCGAACACAACGGCACCGGCGCCTTGCAGATTGCCCGCCCATGCTCTATCAACAGATAAGTGACCTTATTCCATTCGCTTTGCGGAAACATTGCCATCAGATCTTTTTCTATTTTTTCCGGATTCGTGCTTTCCGTAAAGCCGAGACGGAATGCGAGGCGCTTTACATGGGTATCAACGGCAACGCCTTCGTTCTTGCCGTATGCATTTGAAAGCACGATATTCGCAGTTTTCCTTGCAACGCCCGGAAGCTCCAAAAGCCCCTCCATGTTATCAGGAACTTTCCCGTTGTATTTTTCAGCGATGATTTTGCAGGCTGCTTTTATGTGGCGTGCCTTGGCATGATAAAACCCCGTGCTTTTTATCAGGACTTCCATTTCCTCTATATCGGCAGAAGCAAAATCTTTTGCGCTCCTATATCGTTCGAAAAGCGCGGGCGTGACCTTGTTTACCATCTTGTCAGTGCACTGCGCAGAAAGCATCACAGCAACCAGAAGCTGCAGCGGGCCTGCATGCCGGAGCGCTATTTTTGCAGAAGGATATGATTTTTTTAAACCGAGCATTATCTTCCCGTGCATGAACCATTATGCCCTCCAAAGCAATTAAAGAATTTCCCGCGTTATAGATACATGAAAAAACTGTTTACAGGGGCCGAAGCCATCGTATACGAAAAAGACGGCGCCATAATCAAGGAGAGGGCCAGGAAAGGATATCGTATTACTCTCCTTGATTCGCTTCTTCGCAGCAAAAGAACCGCTACAGAAGCGCGGTTATTGCGCGAAGCAAGGCGCCATGGCGTTAATGTGCCCTTGATAATCGAGGAAACCCGGTACTCGCTTGCGCTCGAAAAGATAAACGGCGAGAAAGTGAGGGACTGCGAGCTTACGCCTTCTTTGGCAATGGCTATTGGTGAGGCCATAGGCAGGCTGCATAGTGCTGGCATAATTCATGGAGACCTGACCACAAGCAACATGCTCATTGGAAGCGGAAAGCTCTATATTATAGACTTCGGGCTCTCATTTTTCTCGCAGCGTGATGAAGATAAGGCAAACGATCTTTATCTTCTTAGGGAGAACCTCACGGCATTAGGCCGTGAAAAGGCATGGTTAGACATCGAACACGGCTATGAAAGCCGCCACGAAGGCGCGATGAAAGCTATTAAAACATTATTGAAAATAGAAAAAAGACGCAGATACTCAAAAGGTGAATAATATCGCAAGAATGCATTCGAGAAAACATGGAAAACACGGCTCCAAGAAGCCTGCCAAAAAGATGAATCCGTCATGGCTGGCTTACGACAGAAAGGAGACCGAGAAGCTCATAGTCAAGCTTGCCAAGGAAGGCAAGACTTCCAGCGAGATAGGATTCATTCTCAGGGACCAATATGGCATACCCGATGTCCGCTATTTCGGGCTCCGAATAACAAAGACAATGGGCGAGACGCCGAAGGGAGTGCCTGAAGACATGTACAATCTCATGGTTCAGGCTGTCAATGTTCACAAGCACATGTCTTCCAACAAGAAGGACTCTAAGGCCAAGCACGGTCTTGAGCTTCTTGAAAGCAAAATCAGGCGCTTGGGCAAGTATTACGCAAGAAACGACAAGCTTCCTGACAACTGGAAGTACAACATAGAAGACGCCAAGCTTTTGGTGAAGTAATTGTGAAGTTCAACTTTTGGTCCAAAAATCCGAGCCCTGCTTATCACCCCGGAGATCTCGTGGAATACGGAATAAACGTAAGGGGGGCGGGTTGGCAAGCAATATGTTACGCCAGAGTCACTTCTCCGCCAACTATCCCATATATTGACGGTAAAGACGTATATGTCCGGTTTATCGATGATTGCATGCCCCAGAGTTTTGTAAATGCCAGAAGTCTTAAGCCTGCTAAACCCGAACATGCCGAACAAATTATAATCCAAGAATACGTCACACGAGCTGGAACCCTTGAAGGCGAACTTGCACAATTACAAGCCAAACTCGAAGGATTGGAACCGGGATTCCGACTCCCCATGCAGGAGAACTTATTTTTTCATGCACAATTACAAGCCAAACTCGAAGGATTGGAACAGGAAAAACTAAACCTTCCCGCGAAATTCCGCAGGGATATAGAATTCCTATATAATAAGAATTAGCCCCGGACTGGTTTTTAAACGCTGCAATTGATCTTATTAATCATGGAACCCCAAGAAGTCCTTAGAAGGCTCAAGCACATATCCCATCCGGAAGTGCTCGCAAGCATGGCATCTTTTGGCATCCGCGCTGAGAAGGCATACGGTGTCACTGTGCCTCTAATCAGAAAGATGGCCAAAGAGCTCGGCAAGAATCATATGCTTGCCCTCCGTCTTTGGGACACCGGCGTTCACGAAGCAAGGATACTTGCTACCATGATGGCAGAGCCTGAAAAAATGACAGAGAGGCAAATGGAAAGATGGGTATCTGAAATCACTTCATGGGACGTGGGCGACCATTTTTGTGGCAACCTTATGGTAAAAACCCCTCTTGCATATGACAAGGCTTTTGACTGGAGCTCGCGAAAAGACGAGTTTGTCAAGCGCGCAGGATTCGCCCTGATGGCATATCTTGCAGTTCATGACAAGAAAGCCGATGACAAGAAGCTGGAAGCGTTCTTTGCCCCGATACGAAAGCAGTCCGGCGATGACAGGAATTTTGTCAAGAAAGCTGTCAACTGGGCGCTAAGACAAATCGGAAAGAGAAACGCCCATCTCAACAAGCTGGCCGTTCAAGTGGCGCATGACATACAGCTTGTAGACACGCCCACGACAAGCTGGATAGCTTCCAATGCGCTAAGAGAGCTCGAAAGCGATGCCGTGAAGAAGCGCCTGTCATAAATGCTTCGCAAATTCCTCTTCGCTCACTTTTGCCAGCTTAAGAACAGACTTGAGGGTTCGGGAATTAACCTCCTTATGATTGGGAACTACCGTGCCGACGCCGTTTTTACGCAACACTACATGACTTCCTCTTTGCCGTACGACTTTGAACCCGAATTTATTGCAAAGAATTTTGATGCACTCGCTTCCGGAAACCGGCTTAAGCTTGTGCAACTTCAGCCACCTCAAAAGTAGTCAAGATGGGATGCGCTGATTTTTCGGCAGGAAATTCTTCAAGATACAGTTCCGTGGCCTCTTTGAGATTCTTTAACGCTTCCTCTATAGTCGTTCCTTGGCTAGCCGTGCCTACTTCAGGACATTCTGCTACATATACATTATCTTCTTTGTAGAGTATAGCCGTGAAAGTCTTCATAATTATAGATAAGCACATACCATTTAAATGTCTTTCATAGCGCTCTATTACCATTTTTAATAAAATCGCCATATAATAACCACATGAACCGCCTTGAGGTTCTTGAGTATTATGCACGCGAGGATATCGCAAAAGAGCTTGTCAGGAATGCAAGTTACCGCGAAGTCGCCGGAGCGCATATCGATGGCAAATATGACGCGAGGCCCAACATCGTGCAATTTCCCTCTGATATCATGCAAATGGCGAAGAAAGGCGTTGTATCCTTTCATTATTCTGTAGAGCATTGGGCAAATCCCATGGCGCTCGGCAAATCAACAGACAACTACCAGTCCCTGCGCACTGGATGGGATTTACTTCTTGACATTGATTCAAAACTTGGCATTGAGGAAGCCCAGCTTACTGCAGCATTGATCGCAAAATTCATAGAAAAATACGGCGTTAAAAACTACGGCGCGAAATTTTCCGGGCGGCGAGGCTTCCATATCATCATGCCGTGGATAATGTTTCCAAAGCAGGTTAATTTCCGGCAGACTAAAGAATTGTATCCTGACATACCCAGAATTGTTTCCAAGTTTATTTGCGAGAGGATTTCCCAACAATTGATGCACGAATTGATAAAATCAAAGGGCGGCATGAAAAATCTTCAGGATGTTCTGGACAAGCCAATCTCAGAAATAAGCCCATATTATTTCGTTGAAGTGGAACGAAACTGGGGCAACCGCCACATGTTCCGGGCGCCCTATTCGCTGAATGAGAAAACATGGCTTGCATCCGTGCCGCTGGCCCACGGCGAGCTCGCTTCTTTCAAGAAGGAAGACGCGTTACCTGACAGGGTGAAGATAAAGCCGTTCTTTGCCGGGCAGGAAAATGAGGCTGAATCGCTGCTTCTTGACGCCCTGGACTGGCATTCTTCACTCCAGAAAGAGCCTGAAAAGAAAAAGGAAGAGAAGAAACGTTCATACGAAAACAAGATTCCTGAAGAGATGTTCCCACCGTGCATCAAGCTTATCTTTGCTGGAATAAAGGACGGCAGGAAAAGGAGCATTTTCACGCTTATTAATTTCCTCCGCATGTGCAACTGGAACTGGCAGGAGATAGAGTCACGGCTGATGGAATGGAACAAAATCGTTCCGCTTCCGCAAAACACGATAATGACGCAGATTCGCTGGGCGCAGCAGAATGCGCGCACTGCGCCCAACTGTGACAACGTCCATTATTTCCAGGATATAGGCATATGCCAGCCGGACGCTACTTGCAAAGGCGGAACCGACCATATAACCGTGAAAAACCCGATAAACTACCCCTTCAGGAAAATTGATTTCAGGAAAGAAACGCCCGAACGCCCTCCAGAAGTTTATTCATGCGGCAGGTGCAAAAAGCAGTTTGAAAGCATGAAAGGCCTGACGATTCATCTCAGCAGGAGCCACGGGATAACAGATTAGCCGCCTCTGCTGCGTTTTCGGATGTGTTCTATTTTCGAAAGCAGAATATCATAGGGCTTTTTTGTAGTAACAATACCGTTATACGTTATTTCCGGCATAGCTACTCCTCCTGTGCCTGCTGTTTGCACGCCGATGCTGCTGACGCCAAACATACGCTGTATCGGCCCTTGCGTGATTATTACGTTGGTGATTTTGTAGAACGGCACCATTTTTTCTGTCTTGAACACGAGCCCGCCAGAAAAATACGCCCCCCTATCCGTGATTTTATACCGATACGTATTTCTTATCGCATAGCAAAGCCCCCATGCTATCAGTGTCAAGAAAACCACGGGTGCGGCAGTGAAAACCAAAAATGTTATCAAAAAGCTCCTGGACCTAGTACTATAGTCACTAATGTAAACGGAAAAAGAAATATGCCTACTATAAAAGATATCAGAACGATGCCCTTGTTGTCCAGACGAAGACAGCCTTCTTGTCAGGCACGCCTTCCCACAAAATCTTCTCATTCATTCGTATTATGTGAAATATTTTCTATATAAAGACTGTTTATCGTTTTTAATGTTTTATTCGGCTATTCTTTTCATGCTGACTTTTGAGGCTATACGCGATCTTGAACGGGGCGAGGCCGAGAGCAAGACCCTGCAAAAATTGCCATCGACTTTCCTTGATGAATTGCGCGAATACATGACAATGAAAGAGTCCATGAACGACAAGACCTCTGCAGACCTGCATGAGATGGAGAACGTCAAGAGGAGCGTCCGAAGGCTCCTGGAGATGCGGGAGAAGAAGCTTGTCGAGCAGGCTCTTTACACGGTAAGAACAGGCTACCCTGCCGAGAACATAGCCAAAGACGAGGAGCGCCTCTATCACTTCCTTGTCGAAGAAATAAAGAACTACAGGGAAAGCTTTTTCCGGCTTCTTAGCTCTCCGATAGACTCCGCGCCAGTAATGCCTGAAGAATCAAAACATATTGAAGCTGTAAAAGCGGTCTTGCCAGAGCATAAGCCTCCGAAAGGGCCGGAAGTACCGGAACCTGCTCCTGCGATCGAACTCGTGGCAAGATATCGCGTAACAAGGACCATGCCAAAATTCATAGGGCCTGACATGAATATTTACGAGCTGAAAGAGTCGCAAACCGTGGAAGAAGGGCAGATTCCAAAGCCTTTAAATGATTTGTTATTAAAAAAAGGTCTGTTAGAGGTAGTCGTATGATAGTTCCAAAAACACAGCAAAGATATTGTCCTTTCTGCAGGAAGCATACCGAGCACAAGGTTGAAGAATCCAAGAGAAGACCCAGAAGAGAGTCTACAAAGGGTCAAAAAAGATACCGAAGGAAGCTCAAAGGTTACGGCTCATTCCCCAAGGAAAATCCAAAGGGAAGGGAAAAGCCAACGAGAAAAACAGACCTTAGGTATGTCTGCTCTGTGTGCAAGAAGAAACATCCTATAGGAAAGGGGTTTAGAGTCAAAAAGATTGAATGGCTGAAGTAGATGGGCATAATTCCGTTTCTTACGTTACCACCTATAATTGACGTTTTCCTGTTCTCAGGACTCATGGCGCTTATCCTTTCATTGACCCAGAAATTTCTTGTAAACCAACATGAGGCCAAGCGCATCAAAGACCGCATGACTTCCTTGAACAAAGAGATGAAAGAGAAGCAGAATGACAAGGAATCTTACAGCCGCATAATGGACGACTATATGAGAGAGAACAGCGTCCTCATGCGCATGAGCATGAAGCCATCTCTGCTTGCATTCGTGCTTTTCATATTCATATTCATTCCCACGCTTGAGCACAGCTATGGCGATCGCCATGCAATATTGACTGACGGAATTGGCAACGTAACCCTTGCCGCAGTTCCTTATACCGCATCTTACTCCGACGGAAAGGTTACGGCAGATGGTATAGAATGCGCAGTGCCATGCGAAAGGCAGATAACCGGCATTAATTGGGAAATAAGGCATGAGCCTGCGAGCACAACTCTTTTTGTATTTCATACTCCTGAAAGGATAGTATTCTCCCAGATCATAGCAAGGCTGCCCATACCTTTGCCGCTGGCCGGAGAAAATGTGAGCTGGACCGGCTGGTATCTTATCTCGTTGATTCCCTTCGTCATGCTTTTTAGGAAAATCATGAAGATCTCGCTATGAGTTTCATCATAAGGTCTGCTGAACTGCCGCGATATGGCAAATATCCAGGCGCACGACCTATAGAGGATCTTCTGGAAAACGGCATAGTCGTCCTTGACAAATGGCAAGGCCCGACTTCGCACGATGTTGCGTCCATGGTCAAGAATGTTCTTGGCCGCACAAAGACCGGCCATGGTGGCACGCTTGATCCCATGGTCTCAGGAGTTCTTGTAATTACTCTTGACAATGCCTGTAAAGTCATTCCGGCTTTGCAGGGTCAGGACAAGGAATATGTAGGAATTATGCGCCTTCACCGCGATGTCACAGAAAACGAGCTTCTTGGTGCAGTAAACAAATTCATAGGAGAAATAACTCAGCGTCCTCCTGTCAGAAGCGCTGTATTACGGCGAGAAAGGAAACGAAAAGTCTATAGCTTTGAAATCATTGAACACAACGAGCGCGATGTACTCTTCCGTGTACGCTGCGAAGCAGGAACTTATGTCCGTGTTCTTTGCCATAAAATCGGCGAGCTTCTTGGCGGAGCCCATATGAAGGAGTTACGAAGAATTTCAGCCGGCCGTTTCACTGAAGCTGACACAGTCCGTATTCATGACATCGCAGATGCCTACATCGACTGGAAGGAAAAAGGCTCTGAGGAAATACGCAATTATGTGCTTCCTGTTGAGGCTGCCGCAGAGCATCTGGGAAAAATAATAATCAAAGATTCTGCCGTTTATTCTGTAGCTAACGGATCTCCATTGTATTCGACGGGCATCTCGCGCATAGAAGACGGCATAAAGAAGGATGATATGGTTGCAATCCTTACGCTCCGTGGGGAGTTCGTTGCGCTGGGATACTCACAGATAGATGGAACCGATACGCGAAAAGGAATTGCGGCGAAAATCGATAGGGTAATCATGAAGCAACCATATCCTAAGATTTAAGTCGTTTCGCGCCAAGTAACCATATGCTTCCTGAAGAGCTTCTCCAGATAATGGCATGCCCCAAATGCAAGGGCGACCTCGAATATGACAGTTCTACAAACAAGCTCACCTGCAACGCGTGCAAACTCCGCTTTTCGGTGCTCGCCGGGGACATTCCCAATATGATAATAGATGAAGCGGAGAAGCTATGATCTTTAATATTTTCATTGCATTTCCTTAACGTGAGCTTCGCATTCTTGGGCTATAATGATTCTCTTCTGCCTGCACAACAACTTGCTATAGACGAGACAATGACCAATTTTCCCTCCTTGCGATTTTACGCTTATTCTGATCCTGTAATAATCCTTGGGAAAAATCAGCATCCTTCGATAATAAAGGGCGATTACCCAGTAGCCCGAAGAATGACAGGAGGAACTGCAACGTTGGAAATGCGAGACAGCTTTCATTGGGCACTGTCTTTGCCGTATCGGTTCGGGTCACTCGCAGACATGAATGCTTACATCTGCGAACGTCTTACGCGTTCCATGAGAGCTGCCGGATTGTACTATGCGCACGGTGACAGCAAAACATGCACTCTAAAGGTGCACGGAAAAATCGTAGGCAGTTATGCAAGATGCTTAACAAAGGGCAATGCCTTCGCTCATGGCGCTGTAGCTCTTATGCCTTATTCTGCGCAACACATTGAGGATGCAATAGATCTCAGACCAGGCGAAGCGGAACTGCTATCTTCAATGCCGGATATTTGCAGTTTAATGGGCAGGACAGCCGAAGACGCTAAAGATATCCTGATTGAATCCATGCTTCAGGCATTCACGGATGGTTCCTACGTGCAATCGCAGTTTCAAGAAACCGAAGAATACCGGCAAGCACTGAAAAAGCACAATGATGTTTCATGGATACGAAACGGAAAGGATCCGCATCCAAAACGAGAATATCTCATCGTTGCAGGCGAGGAAGAAGTTAGAAACCTCAGGAATGCAAAAGGGCATTGTTTCTATTCCATGCTGAGCGATAATGAGCTTGAGAAGATGTGCAGTGAGGTTTTTTAACCGTTAACTAAGGTAGAATAATAGAAATGCCGAGATGGCGGAGCTTGGTCCAACGCGCACGCCTGGAATGGTCATTTTTCCGGTATGGAAAATATGAAGCCTCCGATAGCGTGTGAGCCTTGTGCTCGCGCAGGTTCAAATCCTGCTCTCGGCGCTCTGTTTTATTTGAACTAGATCATGCCGGAATTAAGAAAATGACCAGCGACAAAATTAGGGGATTGAAGGACGGGTTTTTTGCAGGCCTTGCTTTCAACGCATTTACCGGCGGCAGCATCCAGTATTTCATAGAACTTTGCCGCTTTGGAAGAGATGTGAAACCTTTAAGAAACTTGTTCGATTAAGGAATAGTTGATATTTATGGCAACACTAAGACCGGGAAGATGCTACAGAAGACTAGAACGCCCTTACACAAGACAGAGTATTCGAGTGCCTGCGAAGGGCTATGTAAAGGGAGTGCCGAAGTCCAAGCTTGTTGAGTTTGAGCACGGCACAAAGGGCGATTATGACAGCAGTATCTATCTTGTTTCCAAGAACGATGTCCAGATAAGGCATAATTCGCTTGAATCCGCCAGAGTCGCGGCTGTTTCTTATCTTGAGAAGCGCATGGCCAAGGGCGCAACCTTCTTCATGAAGATCAGGGTATTTCCCCATCACGTGATAAGAGAAAACGCTTTGGCAACCGGAGCAGGTGCAGACCGATTCCAGCAGGGCATGCGTGCATCATTCGGCAAGCCCGTCGGCGTTGCCGCACGCATCCACGCAAATCAGAAGATGATAGAAATCCAGTCTCCTAAATCCATGATTCCCCTCGTCAAGAAGGCGATGATGCAGGCGAAATACAAACTTCCTACCACATGCAGGATTCTCGTTGAAGAAAAATCCGGCGCCGGCGCCGTTTGATTTCTAATAGTAAATAACATTTATTTTGGAACATTTCATAATGTCATTTACATATAGTAAATTGCAGCTAAAAGTTCCATTATCATTGCGATTTACTATAAGAATACACTTTATAATGTTTTCTCGTTGTTAATTGATGCATGTTAGAGTACGCGCTCCTTGCGGCAGGCATTGTACTTCTTTCCAAAGGGGCCGATTGGCTTGTTGACGGCGCATCTTCGCTAGCAAAAAAGCTTGGTGTTCCGACTCTTGTTGTCGGGCTTACGATAGTTGCCTTCGGAACATCACTGCCTGAGCTCATAGTCAATGTGATAGCTTCCATGCAAGGCAGCTCTGACATAGCAATAGGAAATGTGGCTGGCAGCAATATAGCGAATATCCTTCTTATTTTAGGTATCTCGGCCCTTTCCCGAGCTCTGAAAGTTCACAGGTCCACAGTATGGAATGAAATACCGCTTTCTTTGCTTGCTGCTATTGCCCTCTTTACATATTCTTCCCGAACATTTCTTGATGACACATCAGCAGTTATTACAAAATCGGATGGAATCATTTTGCTTCTCTTCTTTGGAATATTTCTCTATTATGTCGCAACGATGGCATTGAGTACAGGCTTGAAAGCCGACACGGGAAAAACTGGACCTATGCTCCATTCAATAATTGCAATAGCATTAGGTCTTGTTGCGCTTTATTTTGGCGGCAGATGGGTTGTCGAAGGCGCTGTCATGTTGGCATCCAATATGGGCGTTAGCGAATATCTAATATCTGCAACAATAATTGCAGTAGGCACATCATTGCCAGAACTCTTCACTTCAATAAATGCTGCAAGAAAAGGAGAAGATGACATGGCGATAGGAAACATAATAGGTTCCAATATTTTCAATATATTTTTCATACTCGGAATTTCCGCTTTGCTCAATCCCATAACAATGTCACTCCATGCATCTGTAGATATTCTTATTCTTCTATTGGTAACAACGCTGCTATTCGTATTCATGTTCATAGGCAAGAGGCACACGCTTGAAAAAAGTCAGGGAGCGATGTTCGTTGTGCTGTACTTATGTTATATAGCATTCCTGATAATACGCGGCTAGATTATTCCTGCCGTATTTCTAGAGCGCATTATGCGGAATGCCGCATAGCCGCCTGCAGCAAGCGATAAAACTGTCAATGCTATTGGCATATAATTCGCTCCAGGACTTGATGCAGGAACTTCTCTTACGCCTTCCATTATCGTAGCAGACTTAGATGTCATGTCTTCTAGCACATATTCTTGCATGCCGAACATTCCGCTTAGCCCGAAGAATATGCCGAAAACCGATATGGCTAGTACAAGAATCCATGAATAATATTGCGGCTTGAAGAGCTTCTCGCCCTTGCCGCTTAGTTTATAATATAACCACTTGTTGCCTGTGTCATTCTTCTCTATGATGCCGGATTTGCAGAGCGTATCGAGATGCTCTGATATCGTTGTTACATGTTTTCCTGTTATTTTAGAAAGTTCAGAAGCCGTATAGGGTCTTCCCTTAAGGAGCTTGACGATCTCCTGCCTTGTCCCGGCGCTCAGCGCCCTGAGCGAATCCTTGTCAAGCACTTCAGGCATACAATTAACTGATTACCGCATTAAAAAGCATTTCGGTTTGTTAGGGCTGAGAAATAATTATGCTTCCTTTTCCGCTTCTTCCTGTTCGGCTTCGGCGCCTTCTTCTTTTCCTGAAGGTCTTTGGGCATCCATTTCATAGCCGAAGTCTTCCATCTTCATATCAAAAGCTTCGCCGCGTTTTTCCTTTATCAATCTAGAAAGCAGCCAGAACACCAACGCAAGGGATTTCTTGCCCTTGTTGTTGCATGGAAGCACAAAGTCAATATAAGACGTTTCATTGAACGTGTCTGCGAGCCCCACGATAGGTATGCGCATCTGGAGAGCTTCTGTCATGGCCTGCTTGTCTTCAAGCGGATCGGTGATTATGAGAATATCAGGCTCATAGAAGTCTTTTGATTGCGGATTCGTCAGCGTGCCTGGCATGAATCGCCCTGTTATCGCCCTTGCGCCGACTGCTTCTGCGAATTTGTTTACGGCCTGAGAGCTGCTTTCTTTTCTTGAAACAAGCAGTATCTTGCTTTTCTTTGCGAGCATGTTTGTTATTATGCCTATTCTCTTGTCAAGCATCCCTACGTTGAGAACTGCAAGCCCGGAAGGTCGGACCTTATATATGAATTTCTTCATGTCCGCAGTCTTTGTTGTCATGCCTATGTGCACTCCTGCAGAAAGATAGACCTCTCTTGGCACAATAAGCTTTTCTTTCGATTTGGGCATACTATCAGCATCAATTTGCATCAAAAAACCTTTTAAAACTTATTGAATTTATTCCGCCCTCTTGGGCAATATCCTCTTGACTGTTATGGGAAGTATGTTCATGTCAAATTCTTTGCGGGCTATTTCCTGCGGCACGAAAGAGCCGGTTTTAATAAGCGGCGGGGCGCCCATTGAAAGCTGGAGCGTCCTTGCAGAAATTATCCTTGTACTTTCAAACCTTGTAAAACCTGGATATTCAAACATATTGTCACCTTTTTCGAGGCTCATCCTATATAACGGACATCATCCTTGGATTTGGTTACGTCCTTGAGCAGATTCTTATGTATTTCCTCTGTCTTTTTAAGCCTATCTTCAAGCTCCTTGACCGTGCTCTCGAGCTTTCCGAGGTCAAGGTTTATTCCAAGAATACGTATGAGTGAATGTAAAGTCCTGTCCGCAGCTTTCGGATCCATGACAAAGGGCATTCCCATTGTTTCCCCCATCAGAACGAGCCCTGACATTCCGTACCTTTCTGCCATGCCTACGAGCATGCCGGATGCACCGACTATTGTCCCGATAGGATGATCCTTGCCAAAGTCTACTTTATACTTGTCATATTTCTTTTTTGTCGTCTTGCTGTCTGCAGCGCCTATAATGCGGGGCTCTTGAGGCGCCTTTCCATCGGAGAAACCGCCGATAGTTATTATTTCTTTTACTCCCAGTTTCTTCGCGTACTCCAAGACGCTCTCGCAGAATTCGTAATGTCCTTCTGTTGTAACGCTTTGCGTATCGCCAGTCAGCACAATGAGATCGTTCTTCTTTCCTTTCATATAATAGAACTCGCACCTCAGCATCCTCAGCGTGTCGCCTTCTTCAACGACGACAAGATGCAGGAAATGCGGCGAATAAAGCTCTGCCATCTTTTTCATCTTGAGTTCTGTAACCATATACCCTGCGGCAACCCTTCCCACATTGCCAACGCCAGGAAGTCCGACAACCATGATAGGTTTCTTGAGCTTCGGCTTTTCAATAATTTTTATGTAAGAGTTCATTCAATCACTCATAATTATTGGTTCTTGGCATAATTAAAACTTTTGGCCATTCTTCTATACTTGCCATACTTGTCTGCAGCCGAGAATTTCGGCGGTTCTGCAGGCACTGCTTTGCCGCCGCATGTGCATTGTATCAAGATATACTTGCCGCATGCGGAGCATTTGAACATTTTGTTCACTCGATTATTTTTGCAGAAGTTTCTACTTTCTTTGACTTGGATTCAAGCTTTTCGAGTATTTCCTGGAACTCCCGCTCTCCTTTCTTTGCATCCTTTGTCCTGAATTTAAGCATGTAACGCGGAGCGGATATGTAAAGGACTTCAAGTCCCGCCTTCTCTGCATTACCCAATAATTCTTTTATAGAATCCAGGCCGTTTTCATCATAGCTTCTCAGGGTCAAATCCGCCCTGAATTCAAACTCCTTCTGCTCGATATTCTTGACTGCAACATCGCTTATTGCTTCTGCCCATTCGGCTGCTATTCCACGTGATATAAGGCCTTCGGGCCCCGATACGGATTTCTTGAAGGCCTTGAATAGAGAGCCAAAACTTTCTTGAAGCGTGAATCCGACTTCCTTGTACGCCTGATCGAGCGTCTTCTTTCTTTTCTCGGCAGCCATCTCAAGCATCTTTTCGGCTTTCTTGTCAAGATTATATTCCTTGAGCTTTTCCTTTTCCTGCCTGCTGTCGACCCGCTTTAACGAAAGGGCAATATAGCCCTCATCTTCGTTAACACGTATGACTTTTGCAACTCCAGTCTGCCCGACCTTTATGTGGTCCTTTATATTCCTGACCCATCCCGTGACTATCTCGGAAATGTGAACCATTCCGTCCATTCCGTATTCTTCGAGAAAAACATCCGCAGAATTAGGGTTCAGTTTTTTAACAGCGCAGATAACAAGCTCCCCCTGCATCGGGAAGCCCCTTTTCTTCGCCATTATTTCAGAGCTCCTCGGCCTGAGCCAGAATCCGGGCGACGCCGCCTGCAGGCTGAACAAGCTGTTCACCGCAGACAAGGCACGTGACTATTGTGGAAGCCTTGCTGTAGGTAATCTGTTCGTTCTTGCACTTTCCGCACTTGACTTTCAGGAACCTGCTGGTTTGCATGGGATTTAATTGGAGCAAACCTATAAATATCTTCAACCCTATCAACAAAATATTTTATAAAGGGAATTCCAGCTCTTTTCGCCATGAAATAATAATGAGAAACATCTGGTCATATAAATCGGATTCTCTGCGCTATTTCTCATAATCCCCGGCCACAAACCCTTTAAAACATTTTCCCTCTTAATAAAGACAGTAAATATTTCGGCTAAGGCCGAAGTATTTGCAGTATGAGTCAACAAGAATAAAAGGACTCCTGCGATAAAAAGCGAGGTGTATACCAATGACCAAACCGGAAGAAATTTTTGAAATAATAGAAGCTTCCCGCGAGACGGGCAAGATAAGGAAAGGCGTAAACGAAACAACCAAAGCCGTGGAAAGAGGCTTGGCCAAGCTTGTCGTCGTTGCCGAAGATGTCACTCCTCCTGAAATTGTCATGCACCTTCAGCCTCTGTGCGACGAGAAGAAGATAACTCTCGTGAAGGTACCTACAAAATCCGAACTCGGAAGAGCTGCCGGATTGCAGGTCCCGACAGTTTCTGTTGCAGTGCTGGACGCAGGCGAAGCAAAAGCAAAACTTAATTCAATAGTCAAGTGATCAATATGTCAGACGCCACACCTGCCGAAGTCATCAACATAATAAAGAGATCCGGAGCCAAGGGAGTCGCCGTAGTCAAGTGCATACTAACAGACGGCCGTGACAAGGGCAAGGTTCTCACAAGAAACGTGATGGGTCCGGTAGCAATTGGCGACATACTGATGCTCAAGGAAACGGAAATGGAATCCTCCGAATCTTATGGAAGGCGATAAAAAATGAAATGCTCTTTTTGCTCCAAAGAAATAGAAGAAGGAACAGGTTTGGTCTTCGTTGACAAAAACGGGAAAATCTTCACCTTCGACTCCAACAAATGCGAAAAGAATATGTTCAAACTCAGACGCGACCCGAGAGACTTCAAATGGGCAAATATCGAGTAAACATTAAAGCTTTAGGTTGTAAAGAAATAATCCCGGTGAATTGATGGCAGAACTCAGAAAAATTGTAAGATTCATGGATACTGACATAGATGGCACTCTCAAGACCGGCAAGGCCCTTCGAAGAATAAAAGGCGTTGGATTCACATTTTCCAAAGTTGCCTGCATGAAAGCTGGAATAAGCGAAGACAAGAAAATAGGCGAGCTGTCTGCGGACGAACTCAAAACCCTTCAGGGCGCAATAGCCAATCCTGCTGTTCCTGCGTTCCTCCTGAACAGAAGAAAAGACATGGAAACGGGCAAGGATATTCATCTCACTAAAATAGCATTAGATTTTGCAAGGAGAGAAGACATCAACCTCCTCAAAAGGATAAAGTCCTACAAGGGGCTGAGACACGAACTTGGCCAGCCTGTAAGAGGACAGCGCACGCGCAGCTCGTTCAGAACGAACACAAGCGTCGGCGTCAGCAAGAAAGCCATGAAGGAGAAATCTGCACCTAAAAAGGCCGAAAGCTCTCCTGCACCGGCAAAGAAGTGATGATTCATGGGACACCCAAAACAGCAAACAAGAAAATATGCGACTCCTGTCAAGCCATATGACAAGGAGAGGATAGAAAAAGAGAAAGGCATAGTCAGCTCTTACGGTCTTCGAAGAAAGAAGGAACTCTGGAGAGCTGAAAGCATACTCAGAAATCTTCGAAGAAGAGCAAGAAGCCTACAGGCATCTCCTGACAAGAGTAAAGAACAGGAGCTATTTGCAAAGCTTGCAATGCTTGGCATAAACGTCAAGAGCCTGGATGAAGTTCTAGGAATACCTCTTGAGCAGATACTGGACAGAAGATTGCAATCCGTTGTTGCAAAAAAAGGCCTTGCAAACACGATGAAGCATTCAAGACAGCTTATAACCCATGGCCATGTCATGATAGACGGACGAAAAGCCAGATGGCCAAGCTATCTTGTGCCTACGACTCAGGAAGCCTCCATAAAGCTTGAAGAGTCAATAGCCGCCAAGATTATAGCTAAATTAAATGAAAGTGAAGCCAAGCCGGCAGAAGGTGCATGATGATGAAGCAAAAATTCGCAATAGCCAGCATATATTCTTCCATGAACAATACCATAATCCATATCACCGACGTTACAGGCGCTGAAACGATAGCAATATCTTCGGGCGGCCAGGTCTCGGACAAGGATATGAACAAGGGCAAGGCCTTCACGGCCATGAAGGCTGTCAGGAAGGTTGCAGAAAAAGCTCATGCACAGGGCGTAACCAACCTTCACATCAGAATAAGGGCGCCCGGTGGAACGAAATCCAAGATACCCGGCCAGGGTGCGCAGCCTGCTATACGTGCGCTTGCGCGAAGCGGTTTCAGGATATCCTCAATTGAGGATGTGACGCCTATGCCGCATGACAGCATGAGGAAGAAGGGCGGCCGCAGGGGAAGAAGAGTATAAGCTGCGTGGCAAGAAATCGCGAATGAACCCTTTAAAAGATTTTCATTCACATTAAATGTGATAATAATGGAACTCAAGATTCTCGAAAAATCCTCGGACAGCATAAGGTTTGTCCTTTCCGAAAGCGATGTCGGAATGGCTAACGCAATAAGGAGAACTCTTATAGGCGGAATACCCGTCCTTTCCATTGAAGAAGCTGATGTTGAGAACAACAACTCCGGGCTTTTTGATGAAGCTCTAGTGCGAAGACTCGGTCTTATTCCCCTGACTTTTGATCCTGTAATGTACAGCCTGCAATCCGAATGCAAGTGCAATGGAGAAGGATGCAGCCGCTGCCAGATGGTTCTCGTGGCAGAAAAAGAAGGCCCATGCATAGTCAAGGCAGGGGACATGAAAAGCACTGATCCGTCTGTAAGGTCTACTGACCCTGACATCCCCATTGTCGAACTTCTTGAAGGACAGAAATTGAAATTCGAGGCAACAGCACGCTTGGGCTTTGGCAGAAAGAAAGCAAGAAACCAGGCTGCAATAGCAGGTTATCAGAATATTTACATTGTCAAGGCTGAAGGGAAAGCCAAGCCCTGCGAAGCTCATACTCTTGAAAAGAAAGGCGCAAACGTAAGGCTCGCGCCCATGGACGGATGCAAGGACTGCGTAAGATTCATCGAGGGTAATGAGGCCCGTCACGACGAGACGGCCTTTGTCTTCAATGTAGAAACAGCATCCGGATTAGAGGCTCCCAAGCTTCTTGATATGGCTCTTGAACGCATAGAAAAGAATGCCGAAGATTTCTTAAAAGACGCCAAGAAAGCAATCAAGTAATATCGATTCTTTCTGCAATCAATTTTATATTCAACTCTTGCATTTACAGCTATAAAACAATAATATCCAATTAAAATGCAAGCGGGGGTTCCCGAGCGGCCAAAGGGGCGGGACTTAAGACCGTGAAGAAATCCCGTGGCTTAGTGCCTTCGCAGGTTCAAACCCTGCCCCCCGCATTAATGATATTCCTTTAGTGATATTGTCGGGCACAGAATGTTAGCTGTTTGAATATGTATCCTCTCAGCGTCTTCTTGACTTTTAAGGGGTCCTTGAAGCTTGAATGTCAGATTAAATTTGCCATCTCCTAGAGATTCGTATGTGATGGTATCTGGATGAATAGGATAACCTGCCACACCATGTGTTCTGATAATTGATATTCCTGTCGTTAAATCGTCAAGATATTTCTCCCGGTCCATCCTATATTTATCACTGCAGTCTATGCCCTCTATTTTTACCACCATGGAAGATTTTCCAGGAGAATAATACCGGGTGCTTAGGTTTGGAGTAGGATAAGCAGTCGTTACTGATGGCTGCTGAGTAGACGGCATTTCACTACATGCTGCGGACGCAGCTAACACGGCAGCTATTACTGCTTCACTAAAAGGAATTCTAAATTTCATCTATACCCTCTCCCAAAAGGGTTATAAAGCCTAATAATAACCTCATGCAAGGAGTTGCAATGCATTTAAATCTTCTTGCGAAAAGTAAAGGCTGATAAATATGATAATAATAGACGGAAAGAATGCTGTTCTCGGAAGACTCTCCTCTTCTGCTGCAAAGAATCTTATAAAGGGCGAAGAAGTCACGATCCTGAATGCGGAAAAGATAATAATAACAGGCCCGAAGAAAACTATAAAGGGCAAATATCTTGAAAGAGAACAAAGAGGTTCCAAGTATTCCGGCCCGTATTTCCAGCGCTCGCCTGAAAGGCTCGTGAGACGCACGATAAGAGGCATGATGCCTTACAAGACTCTCAAGGGCAGGGCAGCCATGAAGAAGCTTTCGATTTATGTCGGCATGCCTGAAGAATACAAAGGCAAGGAAGCCATCAAGATGGAAAAGAATATTAAATCTTCCTTCTTATATATGGAAGAGCTCGCGAAAACCGTAGGATGGAGAGGCTAATGGCCAAGAAGAAAAACATGTTTGCAACTGGAAAGAGGAAGAAGGCTGTAGCAAGAGCCATCATAAGGGAAGGTAAAGGAATCGTGAGGATAAATTCTGTTCCTATTCAAAACGTTCAGCCGCGATACAAGCGCATGAGAATGCAGGAGCCTATTGTGCTCGCTGGCGATGTAGCGGGAACCGTTGATATTGATGTTTCTGTTGCCGGAGGCGGCGTCTGGGGGCAAGGCAATGCCGCCAGAACCGCTATAGGCCACGCTCTTGTGGAATGGACCAAGGACAAGAAGCTCAAAGAGCTTTATTCCGAATACGACCGCTCGATTCTGGTTTCTGATGCAAGAAGGACCGAGCCTCACAAGCCATCCCGCTCAAAGGACGGACCTCGCGCAAGCAAGCAGCAGAGCAAGCGATAAATACTGCATAAAGCAAGTGATAATAATGATAATACCCGTTAGATGCATGACATGCGGCAAGCCCATAGGCGGCTTATGGCAGAAGTTCAAAGAGAAGAACGATGGCATAAACGCCGAAAAGGTTCTTGATGAACTGGGCGTAAAGAGATACTGCTGCAGGGCTCTTCTTATGACGCATGTAGACAAACTGCAGGATGTTGCGAAGTTCAGGACTTAGCTATGCAAAAGCTCCATCAGCACTTTATTTCGAGCAATGCCATTCTAAACGAAGAGGTTGCGCTTGCCGAATTGAAAAAAGAAGATGTGATTCTGGAGATAGGGGCAGGCCCTGCTTATTTGACCCGCAAGCTCGCGGCCAAGGCGAAAGTTCTTGCCGTCGAAAAGGACGAAAAATTCATTCCTACGTTGCAGGCCATAGCTAACGTTGATGTATTCCATGAAGATGCTCTTGTTTTTTTGAAGAAGGAACATGAATTCAGCAAGGTAGTATCCAACATACCGTATTACATTTCCCAGCCGCTCCTCCTTGCCCTTCTCAAGAAGAAATGGGAAATCTGCGTTCTTCTTGTACAGAAGGAATTCGCAGAAAAAGCCATATCGCAGGACAAGCTTGGTCTTCTGGTTGAGGATTGCTGTGATGCGGAGATTGCAGGGATTGTTCCGGCTGAAGCGTTCGCGCCGAAAGGCATAGATTCCGCTTTTCTTGTATTAAAGCAGAAAAAGATCATGGATGAAAAATTCTGGGCGTTTCTTCGCCATGCATATACCATGAAAAACAAGAACGCCGGTATTTTACCAGGCACGCCTGGAAATCTCAAGACGAAGAAGATCCACCAGCTCTCTCTCGATGAAATCAAGAAGATCTATGCGGCAGATAAGGTTTAAATTTTCTTCTACAGATACGGTTTTATGGTAGCTATTATAATTAGGCAGATTCCTAAGCAGATTGAAGAATCCCGCACACTGCCGGATCTTTTAACGGATCAGGCACGTTTCATGAATAAGCCTACATGGGAAACTCCTAAGTCATACGTATTCAATAATCCCGTCTCTGAAGGGTATACTATCGGCAGAGCTGGTTATATAACGAGAAATCCTCTTGGAGAAGTGTATGTTTCTTCCGTTAAGAATTACAAACCCGCGTCTTCAGGTGCTGGATTTGCAGAAACAGGCGTATATATTCCTGATATCCAAGGAACGCATGCACGAGAAAGAACAAGCGCAAAGAATATAGGAGCTCCTGCTACGCAGATCAATAATTTTAATGATATATACGTTTCTTCGCTTCCCGAAGGCGAAGGCTTTGTTAGAGCATCTGTTCAGGAGTTAGACGCGCCCGCATGGCTCAATTTTCCGGCAATCTACAGCGCAGACAACGAAGTGCAGAAATACATAGATGATGCAGCAAAAGCAGTAAAACATGAAGATCGACTAGGCCTTAGATCGCAACCCTCGGGAAAAATAACAGTATATCCCAAGGAAAATGATGCCGCCTTGGGTGTTACCGGCATAAGACTGGGACCGAGAGGAGCGTATGCCGATTCATTGGAAATAAATCAAGAAATACTTAATGGCGCTATAACACACCCTGAAATATATCTTGATGAGCTATACAGGGTTACAAAGCATGAACTGAGACACGTCGATTCCGCTGAACTTGCCGGATATGCGGACGTGCCTGAATATATAGCCAGAATGATAATGGAAGGCTATGCAGAATACCGTGGCATGGTAAATAGTTCTTCTGTCGAAGAAGCATTAGGAATTTTAAAAACCAGCCCTTACAAGCCGGAGATCCTCGCTGCCGCAGAAATAGATCATGGGTATATAGGATTGGATGGAACAAGCACCGGGTACAGGGCTTTCATCAATGACATAGTCGAGCAGAGATCAATGAAAGCAGGGCTTGTACAATTTGCCAGATCGGTAAAATTCCACGCCAATTGAATTGCTTTGGCGCTAAAGGAGGCGCGAATCTACCTCTACTGAAACATGTAATCAGATGTCCTGATTCTCGCACAAAGGAATTAACCGATTATTATCTTGTTCTTGCCCTTGAATTTTTCTCCTGTCTTGCTCAACTTGGGAACGTAACCTTGCTCAAGAAGCTGTATTTCGCGGGCATCTTTTACCGGCCTCAAATCTTTGAGCGGTCTTTCTTCTTCCTGCGCGTCTTCCAAAATCTCTTGTTTTTTTTCCATCCGGAACACCGCACTAACTCGCCGTTCAAACTATAAAAAGAAATGCTGTCACCGGGTGGGAATTTTGGTTTCCCATGCTAATCTATGGGACGTCAGAACTTAAAGGTTTAATGATTGCAAAAGAAGAATAAATATGCTTCTGAAGAAATACGAGCCTGTTTCTGCTTCTGAAATATTGGGTAATGCCGAGGCAGCACGGGCCGTGGAAAAATTCATACGCGAATGGAAAGGAGGAGCGCTAATGATTTCCGGGCCGCCGGGCACTGGCAAATCTCTTTCAGTAAAGCTCGCTGCCATGGCTGCAGGAGCGGAACTTGTTGAATCCAGCGCTGCGGATGACCGCTCTCTCAAGGGCTTGCAAGCCACGATTAAAAATTCCTCCGAGCAGCAAAGCCTCATACACAAGAAAAAAGCCATCCTCATAGAGGATCTTGACATGGTTGATTCTGTGAAGGCGGTGGAGGAGATAGTAAAATCATCAAAATTTCCCGTTCTGCTGATTGCGGCCGATCCTTATTCCAAGAAGCTCAGAAACCTAAGAGCAGTTTCATCTCCTCTCGCGTTCAAAAGAGTCCGATACGATAGCATAGCGAAACTGCTGAAGAATATCCGCGATAAGGAGACCTTGAAGTCCAGTGACATTGCTTTGTCTCATATAGCGCGCGTCGCAGACGGCGATGTACGCGCCGCGATAATAGACATGGAATCCCTCGCCGACGAAAAAAATGCCGGATTGCGGGATTCAGAAAACGACATATTTGAGACTGTGAAAATCATATTCAAAACAAGAAGCATGGAAAACGTCCTCTCTGTTCTTCGTAATAGTGAAAAGCCGGAATCTGATGTTTTGCTCTGGCTTGAATGGAATTTGGCCGAGGAATATGAAAAGCCGGAAGAAATATGGAAAGCACTGGATTCCCTCTCCAAAGCAGATTTGATTGCGTCTCGCATAATGAAAAGACAGGCATGGTCGCTTGCCAAATATCCAAGCATGGGGGCAGTTGGCGTGGCGCTTGCCAAGCAGGAGATGTATAGAAAATTCACAAGATACTCTTATCCGAGGGCATATGCCGCGCGAAAAGACACCTCCAAGCTATCTTCGATTCTCCACATCTCCTCTCGCAGAGTCCGCGAATATGCGCATCTTCTGAGAGCTATGTCAAAAAAATCAGCCCTTCCTGAAGGCATAGAAAAAGAGGATGTGGAAGGCTTATAGGACGAACTGCCTGTTGCCCGAAAGTAACACGCTTCGCAGTACTATATAATTTCCGCCCGATGCCGGACCTACATCAAATTCAGTCGCATCGGCAGGAACTGTGATTTGCTCAGAGCGGACTAAAGCGCCTCCAAAGCTGCTGTATATGTCAGCTTGAATATTATACTCATAATTTACAGGAACAGCAATTCCCCCCTTCCCTGTACCTCCTTGTAGAATCAATGACGAAATTGCCGGTCTTTGCCCCTCCCAGATTTCCATGTCACCGGAGTGAAGGAGCAAAACTTTCTTGTTTATAGTATTGCTTGTACAGTCTACTTCGTATATCATCGCTAAAGCGATGCCTTTATCTATCATTTCCTGCGAAGCGAAATGCTCCAGTTCTTCCATGTCCTTCTGCTTGGTTGTGCAATCCGTATTCGATGCATGGATGTTCGCTATAGATTCGTTGATTGAGTAGAAGTAATAGCTTTGGTCGTTTAGCTGCACAGCAGACGTGTCGGCGGCAAAATAGCCTCGGAAAATAAAGGATATAGCGAGCAATGCGCCTGATATTATAACCGCGGAGATTATGAACCACTGACCTTTAGATACGAATGACCTGCGCATGGTGCACGCCTCCTATTTCAAGTATCATCGACTTGTCCACCATGCCATCGTCGGAGAGAAGCTTAACGATTTTCTTCCCCACGGCATTTATTATCGTGGCTTCTGCAGCAAGCTCACGTGCCTGATCTTCCGAGCATTCTTCGCCGCCGTAGAAATTCTTCCCGACTTCCATGAAAAGTTCCCCTTCCTCAAAAACCATGCCTAACACGTCCGAATCTGCTATAGCCAATACTCTGTGGTCCCCGCTGACATGCATCTTGTACGAAAATCCCATAGGATTATTTCCTATAGGAATTATAAAAAGAATTGGCTAGAGCTTTCTTCCTGTTTTTCTTGCGCCACAGGCTTCGCACTTGATCACAACGATCTTGCCTTCCTCTGTCATGTTGGTGTCAGGCTTGCCACATTCCTGACAGAAAACATATTCTTTTGCATATTCCTCTATCTTCTGCTTTATTGGGCCTGGATAAAACTTGCCCTGGAGCAGAAGTTCCGTGCCTCTTGAGCTTCCAGGCACTGCCAATTCCTTGAACAAGAATTTGGAGAGGTGCTTTGAATCCCTCCTTAGGGCCTTGGCTATCTCAGTGAAATTCTTAATGGAGGTCTGTTTGCCCGTGGTCACCTCAGCTATGGGAATCTCGAACCTTTCCTTATTCTCGGTCTTCGGGATTCTTTCCCTTGCCCTCTTAAGCATGTCAGCATAATCCATACGATCACTTACGCGTATTGTTTTAAATTAGGATCGGCGTATTTCTCCTTGGCCGATTTTATCGTGCCTGTGACACCAACCACCCTGATTATTGCACGGGATTCTCCTACGATAGAAAGCATGGCCAAGGCTGCCCGGATGTCTTCGACATATGCATTCCCGCATCTTATTACGCCCTTCTGTTTTTTGGCGTCATAAAGATTCGGTATTATCCATATTCTTGCCTCAGCTGCATGCGCTTCGCCCAATGTAGAAAGAAATGAATTCCATGCCATGCTGGAAAAGTCCTTAAATTCTACAGGTGATTCCGATATTATTTCGAATATTATATATCTCTTCTTGGGCCTCATGCTGGGCGGAAGCATCCTAGGATCATTCATGGATAACTACCCCCTGCCATTTCTTTCCGGAAAGCCTCTCCCTGTTATTTGCGACTATCTGCTGCGGTATGACGCTCACGCTCGCTATGGCATCAGGCAGTTCCATGCCTGCAATGGCTGCAACTGCGGCCAGTTCCCTGCCTGCGCGCATTCCCCATTTTGTTACTGCGCCTGAAAACGCCACCATAGGGGCTCCAAACTTTCGGCAGAGCAAAACGTTTCTCCTTATTCCTTCGAGTATTCTGACGCGTCTTTTCCTGTAATTATCCAGAATTTCCCGGAAATTTATTTCTATGGCAACGTTATTTTCCTTCGCAGCCTTCACGCATATATGATCCAGGCCTGAATCTTTTCTGCCCTTTCCAGGATGGCACAAAATGTCTATCATGGGATTCTCGCAAGCTGCCCTATTGACCTCGTAATTGCCGCCCGAAACCATCAGAACTTCGTATGAATCCCTGTATTTCCTTGCCTCTTCCATGAGCTGCTGCGGGTTTTTTGCTTCTATAATATAACATGAGATTATATCCAATTCTGAAGCCGGCTTTTCGCGAAGCCCGGAAATTCCTATCCCGCGTAAACCAAGTTTCCGAGCCATGGCTAGCATTTCATCTGTCGTGTTCTCTCCTATGGTAAGGGACGAATGCGTGTGCAAGTCATAATAGTCCATTAACCTACGCCTGATAAAAGTAGTTAAGGAAGCTTAAAAAAGGGCCTAAACTTTTCTGCTTATTCCCAATTCAGAAGGCTTGGGGTATTGCTTGCCTCTCTTGCCCTTCTTGCCCTGCGATGTCAGGCCACGGAAAGCTCTTCTTCTTTGCGACGTGATCCAGCTGATGTGTTTGTCATTCTTTATCACAGGATGGCTTCTGTCAACGAGTATAATTTCATAGAACTTGTGCATTCCGGTTTCGCCGGCATAATAAGAGTTCAAAACTTCCATATTCGGGTATTTCCTGACTGCTCTTCTTTCGAGAATAGCCTGTGCACTGTGCTTAGGCGTGAAGAATGTACCCATTTTAGAGGGCTTTCTGCCTTTTCTGGCTCTTGGTCTTACTCGCCCGCCTTTTCCTATTTTTGCCTTGATTATAACATAACCCTGCTTGGCCTTGTACCCCAAAGCTCTTGCCCGATCGAGCCTTGTCGGTCTTTCTATGCGTTCAAAGCTTTCATCTTTCATGCTTCTGACTGAAGACTTGTATATGTCTTTAGGCTTTTTCCACATCTCTCTAAGCGATGAATAAAGGCTCATAATATCACCATTAAGTAGCCGGGTAAAGAATATAAAACTAACTTTCTATAGCATAATATGCATTCCGCAGCCAAGATTCTGATCGGCATGATTCTTTTTGCCGCAGGTCTATACTGGTATGTTGGTCCCATTCTTGGTCATTTTTCAGGCGACCCGATATTTCACATAAGACCTACATACGCTTTTGCCGTGTTATTCTCCGGTTTATTCGGGATGGGACTGATATTCATCGGCTTTGTCATGGCATGGATAGAATACGAGGACCTTAAATGGAGCAAGCATGCCAAAAAAAGCGCATCTGTTAAGAAATAGCGCCGTTACTTTCTCCACATTCCCTTCGCTCCGGGCAAGCGCTTTATAGATTAAATCCAAATTGATTCATGAATGTCAGGTCAAGGACCGCGCCGCCGGTCTTCGTTTCTCTTGCCATAAAAAGCGCCTTGCAGGAAATGGGCGATTCATTCTTCGGCCCGTCATCTTCCATATTTGTAGGAAGACAGGGATACCCGGATGTATTTGTCGGTCCTCTTGCATCCATGGAATATTCATCTGCGCAGGATAATCCCGGCCAATGGTTCGGGAAAGGCTATTACGACATAATAAAACTGCGATCATCGCTTCTTCGGAGCAAATACAGACATTCAGTCCATGCTCCGTCAAAATTCCTTGAGTATAATCAAGAGCTTGCACTCGCTTCCTCTCCTACTGATGTCGAGCTTGGGTTCCGAAACAAGCCCGGCTATAGGATGACGATTTCATCTTACGTTCAGCCGATGGGGCCATCCGTGACAATAGAAAGCATGAGGCTTGCGCAGAATCCCAAGATTTCCAGAAAAGTCGACAGCATAGTTTCCGATGACCTGAAAGCCGCTGATGCAAGCTTTCTTCTTTACAAATCCGGAGTCGATGTCTACAAGCTTACCAATATACTTTCCTCGGGAATTCTCGGCATATCAAAAAAAATGGTTCCGACACGCTGGTCCATTACCGCATCAGATGACATAATTGCAAAACACCTTATGAAGGAAATCCGATTGTTTCCAGAAATTGAAGAATGCCTTGTCTACGAATCGGAATATATGGACAACCATTTTGTCATTCTTCTGATGCCAGGCACTTGGGAATTTGAAAACTTCGAGGCATGGCATCCTGGCAGCAACTGGTCATTTTCCGATGCCGTGGAAATAGCAGCCGAGTACGAGCCGTTCTCCGGACGCAAGGATTACGCAAGCACTGAAGCCGGAGGATACTATGCTTCGCGCATCGGAGTCACTGAAGCGGTTCATGCCATGAAAAAGCAGTGCAAGGCCGTCGTGTTCCGGGAAATAGGCGGAGGCTATACCGTGCCGATTGGCGTCTGGCTGGTCCGGGAAACGATCCGCAATGCATTCAACTCCATAGCTAAACGATTTGCATCGAAAACAGAAGCGCTTGAATATATTAAAGCAAGAATACGCCTGCCTTTGGCAGAATACCTGAAAAGAAGCGTTATATTGCGCCAGAAAAGCGTGAAGGATTTTATTTAATCCATGTACAATGAATGAAGTCTTGTACCGGCAGGCCTTTCTTCGATATAGGCATTGATATCTCCAACAACCCGCCCATTGTAGAAACATCGTCCTAAAACTTGCGTTAGTTTTTGCGTTGTCATCCATAGCGTTTCAAGTCTGAAAGTGAGAGGGCCTGCAGTCATCATTTCGCCATGTCTGCCTGACACAACCTGTGCAGGATATCTTCCTGAGAGCGTTTCTAAGATGCCCGAAAGCGAACCGTCGGCGCATCTTTCTAAGGCGGCCTGAAAAGGTTCTGATGCATTTACGTTCCCGCCGATAATGTACATAATTCTCAGATATTCGATCAGAAAGGTATTTATTATTGCACTGTCGTATCTAAAATCTATATGTTGTTTTCTTCTTCCGCTACGGAATTTCCCGCAACAGGCGAGTGGCTCAATAGTGATAGGCCTCTCAGCATGAAAGCCCTCAAAGGCCATGTCGTGGTCCTTGACTTCTGGACTTACTGCTGCATCAATTGCATCCATGTGTTACCGGACCTTAAGATGCTCGAAGAAGATTATGCCGGGCAACCGGTTGTGTTCATAGGCGTCCATTCCGCAAAATTCGAAAACGAAAATGATGTGAATAACATACAGTCGGCAGTCGAAAGGTACGAAATAACGCATCCGGTCATCGTGGACAAAGATCACCATATATGGAATGCTTACAGGGTTACTGCATGGCCTACAATAGTAATAATAGGGCCTGATGGGAAAATTGCATATAAACGATCGGGAGAGGGCCAATTGCAGGACATCGATGTCATGATAACCGCACTTCTCAAAAGAAGGGATATCGCCGCCGAGAAGATTTCAATAACTTCTAGCCCAAAAGAAACGAAACGTGTTCTTTCATTCCCCGGAAAAATTGATTATAAAGACGGCATTCTTGCGATAGCAGATTCTAACCATAACCGAATTCTTGTCACGGAATTGCACGGCACAAAAGCAAAAGTCCTATACGAAATAGGTTCTATCGCAGGAGGCCTCATGGATGGAAGCTTTGCCAATGCCATGTTCAGCAGGCCGCAGGGAGTTGCGATCGCCGATGACCGTATATACGTCGCAGATACTGAGAATCATGCAATAAGACTCATAGACTTGAAGAGAAAAACGGTTGAAACGATTGCCGGCACCGGCGAACAATCGAAGGGCGAGCCGCACAAAGGGAAACTCAATTCTCCTTGGGATGTCCTGTTTCGCAATAACAAACTCTATATAGCCATGGCAGGCTCCCACCAGATATGGGAAATGGATACAAGAACCCGGCAGCTTGTATCTTACGCCGGAACTTCGGCCGAGAACATAATCGACGGGCCAAGACATTCTGCCTTCCTTGCACAGCCATCGGGTCTTGCAACTGACGGAGAATTCCTGTATTTTGTTGACAGCGAGGTATCCGCCTTGCGTCGCGTCCATTTTTCATCCGGAGTTGTCGAAACATTGATAGGAAAAGGCCTGTTTGTGTTCGGCTTTGCCGACGGACAATTTGACAAGGCTCTTTTGCAGCATCCACTTGGAGTTGATTATTCCAACGGAAAGGTGTATATCGCCGACACCTACAACCACGCAATCAGGGAAGCTGACCTTAGAACCCGAACTGTGTCTGCTTTAATAGGAAGAAAAACCTCCAAGATTTGCACTATAGGCGATACGGAATGCGATTACCTTCCGCTTTATGAACCCAATGATGTAATTAGCCTTGGCGATGCTCTTTTGATAGCGGATACGAACAATCATCTTATTCGTTTGTTCAAGGACGGCAAGCTTTCAGACATTGAAATAGTTTTTTAGGATGGCAATGAAATATCTTTAAATAAGTCGATGCCCTCTAATTTTCAGCAAACAAAACACAAGGAGGTAAGGCACAAATGGTAGAATTTGAAACCATAACATCCGAGGAAATAAAATTTGGCGAGAACAAGTTTCTGGAAGTCGCCAGGAAGAAAGCCAAGACTGAAGAAGGCGAAAATGTTTTCATATCGCTAAGCAGAGGCTTCTTCACGAAGGAAGGCGAAAGAAGATACAATAAGTCCTTCGCTATACCCGTAGACGAAGCTGTTATAAACTTCGTTGCTGAAAAACTGAAGAAGGTGTAAGATGCTTTTCTCCAAGGCCGTAAAGATAGCCGGGGAAAGCGAAAAGACCAAACGCCTTGAAAATTATTTCCTGGGCTCCTTGTTCGCTTCTGTGCACGAAAGCATAGGCGAATGGACCCTCCATTTTTATAATCCTAAAACCCATACGACAGTAAACTGCACTGTTCATGAGAACGGCACAGTGGAAGTCGAAGCGGAAACGCCTGCCTTGAGCAAGCTGGAAAAGCTCGACATCGCCACCGTAAAAATATCCCCTGAGAAAGCAGTGCAGATTGCAGTTGCAGATTATAGCATGCCTCCTGTGCAAACGCTTCTCACGCTTGCCATGAAAGCCGGCGTTCCTGTATGGACAGTGAGTATCATATCCTCTGCACTTTCTGTCAATTCTTACGATGTATCGGCCGAAGAGGGCGTACTCAAGGAAAAACGCATCGCAACCATAATGCAAAGATTTAATTCATTGGAGCGCAATTAATAACGATGTTCACGCCTCAGGTTTATGATTCATGGCAGGATGTTCAATGGGAAAAATACGACGAGTTCCTGCGCATCATGGGAAGGGACTTTTTCTCATCCATACTCGAAAAACGGGTTCTGGATATAGGATCCGGTTCCGGCTATTTGGAGCGTTTTCTTGTCAGCAAGGAATTTGACGTCAAAAACGTTGTCTCTTTGGACATCCGCAAGGATTTCATGAAAAAAGTCGACAAGGAAACTCTGGTAATTGGCGACGCAAAGTTTCTTCCTTTCAAGAACGGTCGCTTTGATGCAGTGGTGTCTGTTGATACGATGCATCTCGTGAAAGACACGGATTTCGCCAGGGTATTGAAGCCCGGAGGACTGGCACTTTTGTCTGTCTTCTTTTCGCATGGCGTCTATGAAGAGAGGAGGAACCTGCTTCGTTCTCTTCTCACTGATTTTCAGATAATATTTGAATTTGAAATCCACGGCAAGGAAAAAGAATACGTTATTCTGGCCAGAAAAACAAATTAATAATTTTCTGATGTAAAGACGTCATGCCAAATCTTTTCATTGCAAGGCACGGCAATTATCATCAAGAAGATGGCAGCCTGAATACATACGGCGCAGAGCAAATCGATTATCTTGGCTGCAGGATAAAGGAATCGGGACAGGCCGGATGCTTCTATATACTCACCGCCGGCAGTCCCATGTCCCAAAACAGCGCGGAAAGATTGGCGGATCTCTTGGGCGATGCATATGTGGAAACTGATCCTATGCTCCGCGAATATACATCGGGTAGAATACCGTTGAACGCAATTATTGGCCGCGTTGACGAAGCTGTTCACATGGCAGATAATGTAGTTGTGGTAACCCACAAGGCAGTTTCCAGCGCATTGCCGCCTTTTTATGTGCGTAGCAAATACGGCCTTGTAATACCGCATCCTGAATTGAGAAGGGGGCACGCTATTTTTGTGCGCCCTGACGGCACAACGGAATTCATGGGACGGGCATGAAAAATCTTTTCGTCCTTTCACGGCATCCAATCTTGCAGGAGAACAATTCATCCGCAGGCTGAATCTGCCAATGAATTAAAGCTTTTAGCCCTTTCTTAAATCATGAGGTATGTTGCAATTGCGAGGCACGGCGACCCGCTCTCGAGAAATTACGAGTCCGGATTAAGCGAACTGGGCGTTGAACAGGCCCAAGCTCTTGGCGTATATCTAAAGAATCAGATAGGCGAAGGCAGCATTCGCTTGATCACATCGCCCCTTGGAAGAGCACAAGAGACCGCAAGAATAGTAGCTGGGGAACTCGGTGCGTCTTCCGTTGAGACGCTCGATTATCTTGCTGGAAGCCAGGGCATTAACGAGGGTTACACCGAAGGAAACGTTAGTTACCAGCGTCGTTTGATGAGCAATATAGAAAGCAGGGGGCGCAACGCCGATGCCGTTGTAGTCATTTCTCATGAGGATGTATGCGAAGATTTTGCCACTTTTTATCTGAGAGCTGAATTAGCCATAAATGGCCTATTGGATCGCATTGGAAGGGGTCAAGCTTTTCTTTTCGATTTAGTGGAAAGAACTGTGAGAAAAATACCCTGATTACATCTTTTCGAGCGGCTTTATCCCCAGAAGATTTAGGGAAATTCCTATAACGTTCTTGACAGCTCCGACCAATGCAAGTTTCTGGGCCTCGTTTTGCGATCCTATTATTTTCTCTTCATGATAATAGGCATTGAACATCGATGCGAGTTCAAAAACATAATTTGCCACGATGTTCGGCTTCAATTCTTCTGCAGCTTTCCGGGCAGACTCCGGGAATTCCGCAAGCTTGCGCGCAAGCTCTGTCTCATTCTCCGAAACCGGTCCTGGTTGTGGCGTCTTCTCTGATTTTCTCAGGACAGATGCAGCCCGTGCATGAGTATACTGCAGGTACGGGCCTGTATCACCTTCAAGCGACGCCGCTTCCTTTATGTCAAAGGAAATTTCGGATGCAGTCCCGTACTTGAGGAAATAATACTTTGCCGCCCCGATTGCGCCCGCCTCCGCTATCTCTTCCTTGAGCTTTTCATCGTGATCCTCTTTTGCAACATAATTCCCTAGTATGGCCTTCTTGAGCTCTTGAAGCAGCCACTCGCCTTCTATGACGTTGCCGAGCCGTGAGGACATCTTGCCGTCCCGTAATTTTACCCAGCCATAAGCCAGATGAAACTGTTTATCCTTGTATTTCTGATCGAGGAGCTCTTCGACCTTGAACGTCACCTTAAAGAAGCTGGCCTGTTCAGGCCCGACTACATGTATGCACTTGTCTATTTTCCCAAACTCGGTAAATTCTAGCTCGGCGAGGGCAAGCTCTTTGGCTTCATATGTCGGAAAGCCCAGGCTGTTTATGAATACGCGCTTATCAAGACCATGCGATTCGCCGTCAAATATTACCGCGCCATCGCTCTCTTTGAGTATCCCTTTCTTCAGCGCATGCTGGGATATCTTGAGGCCTTTTCCAGCAACTTCGGATTCGAAAAACAGCCTGTCATATCTTGTATAGACCCTCGCATATATTCTTGCAAAATAATCCAGGCTCCACTGGCGGGTTTCCTGCCAGAGCTTCATTATGCCCGGGTCTTTCTTGTATATTTTCGCATTGATCTCTATTATTTCTTTTTTCGCGTTTTCATCTTCTTCGTATGACTTGCTGCCTTTTGCATAAGCCTTGCCAAGGAACCGTATCTTATCGTCAAGATTCTTTATTTTTTTTACGTCTTCCTTGCCAATGGCCCACAAACATTTTGCTATATGCAAGCCCACGTCTCCCTGGTAGTTTGCCCGTATGACTTTCACGCCCGAATACTCTAGCATTCGCGCTACGGATTCGCCGGTAATTATGTTCCTTAAGTGCCCTATATGGAAGAGCTTGTGCGTATTCGGATGCGCAAACTCCACAATAACCTTGCCCATTGCATTTCCTTTGCCATACTCTTTTTCGGACGCACTTGTTATTATTTCTTCCGATAGCTTGTCCCAGTTGGCGTAAAAATTCACATATGACCCTTCAGCCTTGATTTCTTTTATCAAGGTAAATTTGTTTTTTGAAAATTCTTTTGCGAGCGAAACGGCTATTTCCTGCGGCGCTTTGCGAAGTTCCCTTGCAAGCGAGAAGCACGGCATGGCCAAATCCGCCTTTATTTCCTTTGGAGGCGTTTCCAAAAGCGTATTGTAATTGCCTGCTATTTGCCTCGACTCTTCCCGGAATTTCTCGAGCGTCATGGTATCACTTCTTTGGCAGTGTTTTTAATATTATCAGCGCGAACCCAAAACAATATCCGATATCTCAGAAAGAGTATTTGTCCCACTAGACGTCAGCAAAACTATGACTTTTTTACCGGAAATGTTGAGCTTCCAGACGGCTGCAAATGCAGCTGCAGACGTAGGCTCCATTACCAAGGATTCCTCAATTAACATATGCCTTAAGGCGCTCTTTATCTCACGTTCATTCACCTCTAATACAGAACCCTTTGATTCCTTCAATGCACGCAATGCTTTTGGCGAAGAGTACGATTCGGTTGCTACGATACCTTCAGCAACGGAATCAGCAATGTTGCTTAAAATCTCATAATCATTTCCACTTTCCATGGCGCTTTTGAGCGGCGAAGCTCCTTCGACCTGCACTCCTATCATTTGTGGAAGCTTCGCGATTTTTTTCATCTGCGCGATTTCCTTGAAGCCTGACCATATGCCTGCAAGATTAGATCCATTACCGCACGGAACGATAATCTTATCCGGCATCCCTACCTTTTCGTATATTTCCCAAGCGATTTTTTTGCTTCCTGCGGATTTGAACGGGTTTAAGGTGCAATTCCACCCCGGAATATTTTCGTCCAGAATTTTTCTATAAACCACTTCATATGTTCCTGCCATTTCCACTATTTTTCCTCCAAAAAGCTGTATCATTTTCTTTTTACCTTCGGATGCATGATCGGGGATATAGCATGTGCAACGTATTCCAGCCACCTTTGCGTATGCTGAAAGGGATATTGCGGCATTGCCGGACGATATTGCAAAAACATCCTTTATACCAAAATCAACCGCCTTGTCTATCAATACAGCACTCTCCCTATCCTTGAATGAGCCTGTCGGATTCTTACTCTCGTCCTTAACATATAATTCTTGGCATCCAATCATAGCTCCCGTCTTTTTTAATTTTACCATGGGGGTATTGCCTTGCCCCAGAGTCACTGTATTTTTTGCCGGCGCTACATTCTTGTACTCAAGATAATCGTAATATTTATTGTGGATACAAGTAACAGTTTTTATCGATTCTTCATATTTCTTTTTACACTTTACGCATTCAAGGTATCCTTGCATCATTTATCACCTCATTTTGGACAAGCCATGACGCAACGTAGTCCTTTGAAGGTCGGCCATCAAAGAAAAACCTGTGTATCGCATGTTCATCTCCATATAACAGAGAAATTAGCCTATTGGCATTTTCTTCCACGGGACGATATTGCATAGGCAATACAACAACAGCGGCCTTCCCTTTATAATGGCGCAGCTCCCCAGTCGCATGATAAGGAACGTCCACAACCCCCAATTGTGACAACTCTGAAACTGCAGCAAGAACCGGGCATTGATAATGCATGCCATGTCTTACCTTTATTCTTTTTCCGCTCGGATCCGAAACATACATATTCTCACCTTTAAAATATTTACCCAAAAGATTTGCCCCAGGAGGAACTTCACGCAAAGAATCGAGAAGTGTTTTTGCAGGCCCGACGCAATCTCCCTCCCATACTATATGTGTCGGTTTCATTCCGAAGAATTCAAGATGCTTGGAATAAAAACTAGCGTATTCTTCCTTGCCTCCCCCAGAACGGTTATAGTCGTCTATGAGCACGAGCCTTGAAACGGCAACACCAGTGTTTGTGGCAATGTCTTCAATGTCTTTCGCAATCGCTATTCCTGCTTCTTGTATTGGCGGGTCTCCAAGATACGTGTGACCATACTCTATACTTATGCCGATAATCTTCGAGTCTTCTTTGATGATCCCTTTCCATTTCATTCACCGAAGCATTTCTATCCCCCGGACAATATAAATAATTCATGTCCAAAATAGGACATTTTAAATAGTTTTTTGACATAAGATAAACATGGAAAAGCCTATAGCGAAGCGCGTTCATGCATGGATAAGGGAAAGACCGTATCTGGTCTGGGCCCTGAAGAGGGGCTTTGTCAACTTCTCTTCACTCGCCCGTGCGGCGCAGCAAGAGCTGAACGTGAAGAATTTTGACGCCGTCATAGTGGCTGCAAGGCGTTTTGGCGACGAGGCAACTTCCGACGGCAAAAACATCATAAGCCTGCTGAAAAATAGCCGCCTTGAGATAAAAACGGGCGTGAATGTTTACATACTGAAATCCAGCAACATGGAGAGGAAAACGGATTATCTTCACGTGATAAAAGGCAGCAACGCAACAACCGTGATAACCGAAGAGCCGATGGATATACCATGCATGCGCAAGAACGAGAACATGCTGGAGGTCAGAATAATCAGCCCGGCGGAAATAGAGAACAATACGGGCTTCATGGCATACGTCTGTTCGGCCTTAGCCGAGCGCGGAATCAACATACAAGAAACGTACAGCTGCTACACAGACACCATATTCATCTTCGCCAAGAAAGACATGACTCGCGTCGTGGAAACGCTCCAATCGATAGGGATTAGGTAAGCAAAAACAAGAAAAGAAAAATCGGTTTTATAGCGCTTTGTAGGGGTCGGCCATGAGAGATTTCAATTGCTCGGGCTTAATCCCTATTGCTTTGGCAACTGCCTCTCTTCCTACGACAAATGCAACACCATTGCCGTTATTGCCCTCTGTTATGTATTCATGGAAAGGAATGCGACCGTTGACAGGGGCATATCTTCTTGCGCTTTTATCCTCAGTAGATACTTTTATTGGGTATCTGAGGCCCAAAACAGCACCGTTTTCAGGCGCATGATTATCATAGCGTGTCCAGTTAAACGTCTGGAGATTTCCCACGATTGCATCTCCCGGAAAAAGACTCACAGGCTTTCTTTTTGTATTAGCGGTATAATGGCCGTTGTGGAGTATGGCTACAGGTTCACCGTATTTTAGTCCGTTTTTAGCAACCCAATCTGCAAAAGAAATCTCGCTGTTTTCTGCCATCGTGTATTTTTTATACCAAGCTTTAAAAATCCACCGCTTGAAAGCGGTGGATTTGCACATCGAATTCCCGTTGTTTCATCCGCCGTGTTAATACGGCGGAATTCGATGTTTAAATTAAGATTACCGCAATACGCGAGATTAATCAAGAAATGCCCCAGCGACTATCAGCGGAAACAGTATCGTCGCGTCCCCAGCGACTTCAACAGAGTTCTTGTAGAAAGGCTCGAACAACCTGATTTTTCCCCATGTGTAAGCCTCATCAGGCTTGGCGCTGGATGTGGAACCATCCCATTCCGTGCCGCTGGAAATAAACACAGCATATTTTGTGCCACCCCTGAAAATATGGGCGTTAAGGACATAATGTCTGGAAGCTCCGGCTCCAAGGGCGATGACGCCTGTGTCTTTGGCGTCAAGCGGCATGTCATTCATCTGATATATGTCTTCAGAAGAATCGAACTTGAAATCAGGATTTTGATGCTTGAAGAACCATACAATATCACCAATGGCGCCGTCAAGTATTGACGGCGAAAAGACCGGAATGTTGTTTTTGTACGCCCAATAAAGGAAAGACGACTCGTTGTTTATTTCCTTGCCCATTTCCTTGACAAGCTCTATGCCTGTCAATATCTTGTTTTCTGCTATTTGCCTCTTGTAAAATTTCTCAAGAAGCGCCAATGTGAATTTTTCAAATTTTGCATATATTGAATCCGGAACGTAAATGTTCCCTGTCCTGTTCATGCCTTTACCATAAAGCTCTTTTGCGTCCTTGTCAAAGTGACCTAGAACAAATGGATCATAACACTTGAGTATATCTTCCTCTATTCCCCCGCCTGTCGTACAAAGCACATCAACATGCCTGTTTTTAGCCAGAAATGTTATTACATCCCTTATGCCAGATGTCGTGAGATTGGAGGTAAAAGTAAGTATTATCTTGACTTTCTCTTTGCGCATTTTTCTTACAATATCCACTCCTATGCCAAGGTTGGTCGCTTGAAAGCCGAGCGTCTTGAAGGAATCTATAAACTCCTTCAAGTTCATCTTTTTGGAAAAATCATGACCTTTGACTGGAACAAAATCCTTGACATCCAATGTCTTGCGGAAATCAAGGTCATGCGCCCTGTCTAATTGTTTTTTTGTTACCATATTTATCATCTTCTTGGAGACCGTCATGCAGCCGCCGCTGATTGAGCTATCCCCAACAAGAGTTAAAAAGTTATCTTAGAAAGTTAGTCTATCAGCCTAATAGTGATTTCATGAAAATTTGCCGGTTCTGCAGAGGTAGTGGCGTTCTGTGCCAAAGCTGCCTGAAAAACCTCCACGAAGGCAAGACTACTCAGCTTGAGGTAGATGTGGCCAGAGCCCTTCACTCGGTCGATTCAGAAGCCGATTATGAGAGCGTCACAGATGGCGACCGGGTCGTCATAACCGCAAAAAAGGGTGCTGTCAACAAAATAATAGGGAAAGGCGGCAGGGGCGTAAAAAAGATAGAGGACGCCCTCAGGAGAAAAGTGAAGATACTCGAAGAGACTGACGACAGGAAAAAGATGGCTGAAGACATGCTGATGGTTCCTGTAATAGGCGTCAATGTCCTTTATGACGGAAAAGAGAAATTAAGGCTGCGCGTGTCAAGACGATACGCAAGACGTGTAAGCCGCGGCAGCTTGGATTCACTCTCCAGAATATACGGAAAAGACCTTGACATCGTCTACGAGTAGCTTTTATTTCTGAAATTCAAGTGTTTAGTATGAGAATAGCAGTCCTTGATAACGAACTTTGCAACCCGAAGAAATGCAGTTACGAATGCATAGCCGCATGCCCTGTCAACAGGGAAGGAGAAGAATGCATTTATATCGGGCCGGACAAATTCCATCCTCAGATAAATGAATCCTTGTGCATAGGGTGCGGCTTGTGCCACAAGAAGTGCCCTTTCAATGCGTGGTATATAGTTAACCTTCCTGAAGAGAAGAAAGAAAGCCCGATAATGCAGTACGGGGTAAACGGCTTTCGCGTCTTCGGACTTCCAGTGCCTTTCCAGGGCGTTGTCGGCCTTCTTGGCCCTAACGGTACAGGCAAAACCAGCGCCCTTCGCATATTATCCGGACAGCTCGCTCCTAATCTTGGCATGGTATCTGAAGGAAGAAGCAAAAAAGATGTATATGAAAGCCTAATGAAGACGCATAGAGGCACGGAACTGCAGAACTATTTCGAGCGGCTTTTGAAAGAGGACGTGAAGTCCGTTTACAAGCCCCAGCAAGTTAATCTATTGCCTGATGTGATCAAAGGGACTGTCAAGGAGGCTCTGAAAAATTGCCCTGATGAAATCATAAAACAACTCGAGCTTTCCGCAGTCTTGGACCGCAAGCTTTCCGAGGTTTCAGGGGGCGAATTGCAGCGGGTCGCAATCGCCGCCGCACTCGCCAAAGATGCCGATATCTATTATTTTGACGAGCCATCTTCCTACCTTGACGTGAGGCAGAGAGTGAACGTCGCCATGACGATAAAGAAGCTTGCAGAAAAAAAGCTTGTGATGGTAGTTGAGCATGACCTCGCAACCCTTGATATCATGGCAGATAGGATACATATATTCTACGGTTCGCCGGGCGTATACGGCATAGTCTCTCAGCCTTATTCCGTGAGGAAAGGAATAAACAATTTCCTTGACGGATATATCCCTGAAGAAAACGTAAAGTTCCGAGACCCGCTTCAGTTCGAAGCAACTAACGAAAAGAAGCCATCGAAGACCGCTGCAGTAGCCTTCGATGAAATGCAGAAAAATTATGATCAGTTTTCCCTCACGGTCGACCCTGGCATTATATACCAGAACGAAGTGGTTGGCGTTCTGGGCGCCAACGGCCTTGGCAAAACGACGTTTGCAAAGATGCTGGCTGAACGCCAGGACGTGAAGATATCGTACAAGCCGCAGTATCTTGACAGCGATTTTGCCGGGACAGTTGCCGAGCTTCTCGGAACTGCCGATAGGCAGGACAAGATAATAATGCGCCAGCTGGGCATCGAAAGGCTCATGGAAAAATCCGTGAAGAATCTATCCGGAGGAGAATTGCAGCGCGTCGCAATAGCCCTCTGCCTGATGAAGGATGCCGACCTTTATCTTCTTGATGAGCCCTCGGCCTATCTTGACGTAGACCAGCGCATGGCGCTCGCCAAGATACTCAAGAGCTTCGGAACTGTCCTCATAATAGACCACGATCTCATGCTCATTAACTATGTGTCTGACAAAGCAATGCTATTCACTGGCGAGCCTGGGATTCGCGGTCACGCCAGAGTCATGACTCTCAATGAAGGACTTAATGAATTTTTGAAGAGTCTCAACGTCACTTTCAGAAAAGACCCGCAAACCAAGCGCCCACGCGCGAACAAGCCCGATTCAGTCAAGGACCGCGAGCAGAAAGAACAGGGGAAATATTATTTGTAGCCGTATTTTCTCATTCTATAAAAATCAGAACCTTCTTCCTGTCCCCATCCTGAACTCAAGATTCTTCAGGCGTTCATTGATTGTTTCAGTCTGGCTTCGGATCGCGGCAAGCTGGGATTCGATCATGGTCAATTTCTCCATGATATCATAGTTTGCTTCAGTACGGCTTGGGCGGCCGCTTTGCATCGTAAGGTCCCGCCTGTCAGGTAAAGGCTGCTCTGAACCGAAAGGGTCGGTAGCAATATTTTCCCGCTCCCAAGGCTTGGGCGGGGTATCATTTGCCTGTTCAGCCGCACCCATCACGTTTTCACGGAAGCTTTGCCCATATTGGTCATTGGCACCGGTAACATAAGATTTTATGTCATCAAGATCCTCATTGTTATTCCTTCCAAGGATTTTGTCTTTTACGCCTCCTATTATGTCGCCTATTCCCATAGTCATGCCTCCCGGTATATTTCGAATTGCTTTAGTAAAGCTTCGCGTATCTCCATTATGTTATCCTTAGCAAATTCAAAGTATCTTCTTCTATTGTTATAGTAGAACATGTGATTGAAAAACCACCAGAAGCTCTTCTGTATGAAGTTGCTGTATTCATAGGTTGTCGTTATGGTGCCTTTGATTATGATTTTTATGGAGCCCTTGAAATTCGTGCCCTGCTCCCCTTGTGCAATTATTCTTATGGTAGTCCTTGTCCACCTGTCCTCTTTCCTCGACCCTGCCCACCAGCCGTAAAACGTGCGCGGATCGGAAGTGATATCCCATCGCAGGTCAGTTTCAACTATATCTTTCCGGGATACCTTCATTATATCCCTCAAATATTCCGGAAATTTCTCGCATGCGGCAAAAGGATGCTTTCCCTTGAAATCTATCTTCATGGAATCGGATGGCTGAAGTATATCATCCTCAACCTGTACCGTTGGGCTCACTCTTCCACCTTGCTCTCCCTAAGCTGCTCTCCATAGGCCTTGACGCTGTTCTCAAAAGTCACTACCATTTCCTTGCCCATCGCAAGGTATTCCATTCTTCTCTGGTGATAGAAAAACTTGTGCCATACGCGCCTGAGCATTTCGTATACTATGCTGTTCTGCCAGACCGTGTCTTGAGGGTATTCTGTTATTAGTCTCGGTCTTAGCACTATTGATGCCTTGCCGTGGTCATGGGAGACAAAGCCTCTCAGGGATATTTCAACCGTTATGTAGCTGAAAGTATCCAGCATCTTGTTGACTTCCCAGTCTATGTCGAATTTCTCGGCTTCTTCGCCCTTTTCCCACGTATATTCTTTCTCCTGCACATAGGCGTCAGGGACGTTGAAAACTGTCCTTATGAGCTTATTGACCTCCTTGTAGAATTTGTCCGGATGGGGGCCGACGTAATTTACTTTTATTCTCTTTACTGGCTCGAATATGTAGTCCCAAATCAGCAACCTTGTCCTTGCCCAAACCATGCTAAAACCTATCTATTATTATAGTACGCGGTATATAAAATTATGGCGCTATTTATGCGTTAGAGGTCATGACATGGTCGTAGAATACGTCATAGGAGCTGTTCTCATAGCTTTTGGCATCCTTTCCATATATTTCTCCATAGAACAGCGAGGCAGCGTCCTTAAAGATACGCACCTTATGATAGTCCTGATAGTAGGTGTCTTGTCGATATTTGGCGGCGGCTGGATATATGTCTCTAAACTTACGCTAGGCTTTGTTCTGAAAAAGCTCTTTGCGCTTTTCCTTGCAGGCATCGGAGTGTTTCTTGTAATAGGTTTCCCGGATATACTTGATTATCAGAAAGAAGGCATGAGCAAGGCCGGAATATTCATAGGCATCGTGCTTAGCATACTCGGTATCTGGCTGCTTCTTACATAAACCATTTATAGCACGACCAAGATAAGTATAATAATGCCTGAAAAACCTAAGGATTTCATTCTTGACGATAAAATGTTTACGACAAGAAATCCTATAACAGGGGTTCCAAATGCCAGGGTAAACGACAAAGGGTTTGATTCCGAATATTTTGGCCCTCATGGCAAATATCTTGGCCATGCAGTATGCTCCATGCCATTTGAGATGTTCACAAAGATAAACCCCACAACTCCTCCTGGAATGACATCCGGCATATGGATGAGCCTTCTTTTGCAGTTGAGGAAATGGGAATATAACGGCGTCAAGAAAATTTCCGAGACAATAGAAGTGACGCCTACATACTCCCAGTACTATCATATAACAATTGCCCAGAAAGAGGAAATCGAGGGCAGAATAAAGGCAGGGTTGCAATCCATATCGCAATCTATAGCAGATCTTGAGCTTCTGAAGCACGATGAAAGAAAATACAGGGAATTCCTTGATTATTTTGGCGTGAAATACGATCCAGACGCGCCCGAAGATAAGCGATGGTCCTCATTTGCAGAAAAAAAGGATGAACACGCGCTTAGGGCGGTATTTATAGATCAGGTAGACGCACATACCGGAGACAGCATAGCCATGCGCAATATAGTAAGCAGATGGCCGACACTCATAACCGATTTCATGCGCATGGGCAGTGAAACAGATGTCAACATAATAACCGAGAAACTGAACGTCTCTAAAGCTGAAGCAGTCGTGCTTTCTTCAAAGAACCGTCTATATCAGGAATGGAAAAAACTGTTTGAACCAGAGCTCAAATCGCGATATCAGAAAATAACGGAACTCGTGAGAAGCAGAGAATATACGGTCCATATGTACAGAGAATGGCTTGGCCCGAATATACTGAGGCACAAGCTCCTGGCAGAAGGCCTTGAGGGCAAGGGGATGGGGAGCCACCATATGCACGAAAATTTTCTTTTCAATCCGTCCCAAGCCCTTGCTGTGAACAACATAAGGGCATGGGCATGGCGATTTTATACTGCTACTGAATTTGCCCGTATGGCCGGCTCGGAAGAGCAGGCGGTTGAGCAAGCAGACGGGACTTTTACTCCTTATGACAAGTGGACGCAGGATAATCTTATATTCCATAAAGATCACGGGCTTGTCGTGAAATACAAGTGGATAACTAAAGACTGGGTCGATGAAAAAGTAAAACATATACTTACCGAAACTTCATCTATCACCACAAGAAAACTCTATTATTCGTTCTTTGTATTGGACATCAACAAGATGAACATGCGTCTTGCATCGGGCGATGAAATAGAGGATGCGGATTTTTTTATTTATGGCGTCTTCATGAGCCAGAATGTGCTGCTTGTGAAGCTTCTTGAATACGAGGCCATGAAGCAGGAGCTAGACTGGTATGTGGACGAGCTGCTTGGACTCAAGAAATCATTGCATGATAGGATCCACGATATTGAACATAACAAAAAAACAGAGAAAGAGACAAAAGAAAAAAAGAATCAGAAGAGCAGTGGAGATTCCCATGACTCAGGGCATGATGAGCATGACCATGACGATAAAAAAGAAGATCATGAAGGCGGCGGTTTCCATGAGGGCATGGCAAAGATAAGCGAGACGCTGGCAAAGATAGGGTTTGCGTTCCAATTCATGAAGAACAGGCCTTATGAAAAGGATTTCGATGAAAGGATAGGCAAGATTCACCTTCGAGGCATGGCAAAAGAAAGATATGCTCCGATAGTCAATTTCCTCAAGAACAAGATAGGCATCGGCAAAGGCGGGGCGACTCCCGCTCCTCCGCCAAAACCGGCGGCTCCTGCACCCGGGGGCGGCGGGCATCACTGAGCGCTTGACGTATAGGTAAAAAACATGGCATACAAAGTTGGCATTTCTTCAGGCTGGTGGAATATCGGAAAAGATCCGAATCTTTTGGGTCTAGGCAGCAAGGCAGGCTCTTTTGGCGCCACGCTAGGCATACAATTCAACCAGGTTGATCTTGATACAGTCCTTGAGTTCCTGGAGCCTGACATAAAGAATTACGTGGATCGCGTCCGCGAAAAATTGAACATGGAACTTGGCCTTCATGGCGAGATCGGCGAGGTTGCCATGTTTGAAAGTGCAGAGCGCATAAGATGGGACCAGAGCCACGAAAGGCTTTGCATAACCATGAAGGGCGCGTCTAACCTGAAATTCATCTACGTCAACTTCCATCTCTCAAACACGACATGGATGTCGTTTCATGAGCGCGAGCTAAGACCTTTCGGTTACACATATCAGGTTGTAGCTCCTACAGGACAACCATTTGGCGAATGGGTCGATGAACGGATTGCTCAAGGCGATAAAGGCGCTGAAGTGCTCAAAGACTGGCTTAAGAGGCATCTTGTAGGGGGCCGTGTGGAGCAGGAGCTGAGACAGACGCCCAGATACCGCACTGAAGTCGCCAAAATTTTCCAGGAAGAAGCAAAAAAGACCGAAGAAGCCACGAGAGAAGCGCTCCGAAAAGACGAAAGGTACAAGGATCTCAGCGATGAGCAATTGGAGCATGACGTAAGAAACTCTCTAAACGCCCAAAGGGACGACATCGAAAATTCCACTCTCAGAAGAATGAGAGAAGAAAGACTCTTTGACATCTGGAAAGAGGGCGAAATAGAAAAATATCAGATAGAGGCCGGAGAAATAGATGCCTATCTTGCCACTGCCGTATACATGATAGCGAATAAGGATCCCATATGGGTGAAGATAGTAGGCGAACCTTATTCCAATAATTCAGAAGACGCCAACCGCGCATATATAGAGAAACAGAGAGAATTCAACGCGGCAGTAGCTGCATTTTACTTGTATTCTCATTTTACCACCAGAAAAAGCCCTGGCAGAGTGGATTATAACAGGGAACACATGGGTGGCATGAGCGTCGTGGAATTCTGCGAAAAAAACAATGTCAAGCTTCTTCTTGAATGCCCGCAATCCGGACAGGGAACAGAAGGCATAGCGCGGCTTTATCATCCATTGCATGCCTATCATCTTCTCAAAAAAATAGGCTCCTCGGCAGTCATGCAGTGCATAGACTTCGAGCAGGAGATGGGCCAGAACATAGACCTTAACATTGAACTTCCTACCTTACCCAACGATTTCGGATCGCAAGTCTTCCTACTCCACTTGGGCGATCCTATACCGTACTTCGGGACGGCACATATTCCTATAGCCCTCGCTGACCGCGGCGCGGACACGCTATATAAATGGATATACTGGTTCAGGCAGAAAGGCTTCAAAGACGGCTATATTATATTTGAACGTGGCAGCGGAAGATCACCGGGCAACCAGCAAATGAGCAACATATTTGAATACAGCGTTTACGTGCTTAGGCAGATAGTAAAATATCTTGATACAGACACAAGACCTGAGGCGCTTCCGCCCGAATTCTACGGCCTATCCCTCGAAAACAAGGATATCTATGCACAACAGCTTGTTGCCATGCGCGAGCATGCATGGGATCCATTACAGGGCCTTCTCAAAATACCTGAAGAGAAGCATACATTCCTTGGCAAGGCTGCCGTTGATGCCGGAAAAGCCAAAGAATGGGAAAGAGGCAGATACCGCTAGAAAAGCGATAAATTCTTATAACCCCTTCTCAAGTAATAATATGCCTACCAAGAAAGCAGTCAAGAAAACGAAGAAGGTCAAGACGCCTGTCCAAAACGGAGAGCAGCCAGCATCTATAGAGAACAAACCGCTTGAAGAATTCAGGAAAAAACAACTTGCTATAGCAAATAAATACAAGGACGAAATCCTCAAAAAATACAAGGATATCGTGAAGGCAGTAGTGCTCTTTGGATCGTTCACAAGAACGGACTTTCACAAGAAAAGCGATATAGACATGCTTGTTATAATAGACGATACTCTATCAAGATTCACGCCTGAGATGAAGGCGAGATTTGATGACGATCTTTATTCCATGGGCAAGAAACTTTCCGAAGATATAGTGGTTCAACCAGCTTGGACGTTAACGGAATTCTGGGATATGGCAAGGATCGGGCATCCATTACTTTATACAATAGTCAGGGACGGCTGGGCACTGTATGATACAGGCTTCTGGATACCTGTAAGAAAGCTCCTGGAATACGGGAAAATACCCACAACACTGGAGGCGGTTGAAAAATTCATGGAATCCGCTCCCCAGAAGATCACGCGCGTGGAAACGGCAAAGCTCTACATGGTCGCAGAAGACGTTTATTATGCCATGCTCAATTCATCCCAAGCCGTGCTTATGTATATGGGTCTCAATCCTCCATCGCCCAAGCATACAACCGATAGCGTCAAGGAGCATTTAGTTGACGCGAAGCTGTTGGAAGAAAATTACCTGAGGGATCTGGAAAGCGTCATAGACTTCCGCAAGCGCGTCGAACACAAGGAGATAAAGGACATCACAGGCGTGCAGCTTGACGACTTCATACAAAAATCCAAGAACTTCGTTTCGCGCATGGAGCAGATGCTTCTGCATCTGCAGAAGAACAGAAAGAAAGATCTCGTGCAGCGCAATTATGAGGTAATGATCAAGGCGGCTGTCGCCGGCCTCAAAAACATAGACAAGCTTCCTCCCGACCCGAAGGATCTGCCTGGCGCTATAAAGACGCATCTTATAGATGCAGGCAGGCTGGACCAATTCTATGATGAAGTGCTCAAGCGCGTCGTGTCCATGAGAAAGATGCTTGACGAGGACCGCACAGGCGAGATTCCGCAAAGGGATATAGAACTCATGCGCGAATACGTCCGAAGATTCGTGAAGGATATGTCGACTGTAGTTGCCGACAAGAAGAGGGGCAAGAAATGACGGGGTTTGACTTCCATGTACACGGCCTATGGATACTTGGTTCTTTTGCCATGATGATCGGCGCATTAATAGCCGGCAATATAGAATGGGTTGAAGGAACTACCCCGGTAAGCTTTGGCGTAGCCCTAATCCTCGCGCTTGTAATGTTCCTCTCTGCAGGTGTCTTGTGGATATCTTCAGCCGCCAACGTTGAACAACGATAATTCTTTTAACCCTCGCGGCCATTGTTTTGCATGATAGAAATAGCAGGCTGCGCCATAATCAAAGACGGCAAGCTTCTATTGCTTTGGAAGAAAAAGCATTCTCACTATGAGCTTCCGGGCGGCAAGATTGAACCGGGAGAAACCGCTGAACAGGCAGCCGTACGCGAAGCCAAGGAAGAAATCGGATGCACCGTACAGATATTGCAATACGGCGGCTATGATGATGTAAGTTATCAGGACAAGGAATTAAGAGGCCATATTTTCCTAGCAAAGATAATAGAGGGCGAACCCGATATCATGGAGCCGGAGATCTTTGGCGAAATGATATGGCTGCCCATAAATATGCTTGGCGAACATAAGCTCGCCAAGAACTTGAGGCAGTTTTGCAGCAGATATTTTAAAAATTACGATACGCCTTACTGAGCTTCGGCCTGTTCAGCTTGCTCCTTGGCCTGGGCGACAAGAAGAGCCTTGTGCTCTTCGCCTTCTATTATCTTTCTCTGGCCGAGAACTTCGCTTTTCCTTATTTCAACGTTAATCACAGGCGTGATTTTCTTACATTCCTGTCTTAATTTAGCCTGTAATTCGCCGGCAAGCATCATGCCTATGAATTTTTCCGCTTCCGTTTCTTTCGCAACTGCAATCACAGTTTCCTTCATCGCGTTTCTTGCTGCATTCTTGACAGAAGTGCCTGCGTTGCTTCTCAGTATGATTATGCTTTTGACTCTTATGGGCATGCCGTCCTTAGTTTCAACATCCTGAATAGCTTCAACTTTCTTGGACCCGCGCTGCACCATCCTATACAGGCGTTCTCTCATGCATTCGTGGCCTATGAATTTCGTTTTCGCTTTCTGTCCTTCTGTAGCCTCTATCTGAAAGATGGCTTTTATGTAATATTTTCCAAAGTCATTGGAAAGCTCTGCAAAGCTTACATTAAGCGTCCTTCCAAGCAGAAATTTCGGGTCGGCAGCAAGCGTTTCCCCTACCACTACTTCTCCGAATGCCTTAGGAGTTACTATATCATACCATTGTTTCTTTACGGCCATATTAGCACCTTCCTCTATTGACAGCAATTTTTATAAAGGTTGTTTGAGCCCGTTTTTATGCATGATTGCCCTTAATTATAGATAGTAGTCTATGTTTTGGGAACGAACAGCACGCTAAGCCCCTGAAAATATAACTCCCTCAAGCTCAAATAATGGAAGCCCAAGACGAAGAGAAAGAATTTTATTCTGACGGCCTTGAAAGACGCGATGCAAAATATGTAAATTACATCCATATATCTGACTCACGTGTCGTCCAATCCGCACATAGTAAGAATAAGCCGCCGCAGAGGATGTCAAGAGTATATTCCTCAAGGTTGAAGCATTTAAGGCGCTGCCGCCTTATTTTAGCATGGATTATTCAGATCTCGCAGATTCCTACGGGAAGCTTGAGTCCACAACGAAGAAACTGCAGAAACGTGATATATTAAGCGAATTCTATTCCAAGACGACGAAAGATGAACTATATGATACAGTGTTGCTTTCTTTAGGCCAGGTATTCCCTTCAGGCCAGGAAAACCTTGGTGTCGCATCGGAACTCATGAAAAAGATAATCATTAATGTGACAGGCGCATCCGAAAAGGAGCTTGATGCAGTCTTCAGGGAAACCGGCGATCTCGGCCTTACTTCAGAACAACTCATGAAAAGCAGAAAACAGAATACTCTTGGCCATAGAAATCTTACTGCCCGAAAAGTAGTCGAGAATATCAAGAAACTTCCCGGCATGCAGGGCAAGGGATCGCGTGAAAAGAAGATAGCTTTGATTTCCGAACTTCTGTCCGCTGCATCCCCGAAAGAGGCTAGATACATAGTAAGGACTGTGCTTGGGGAGATGCGCGTAGGCGTTGCTGCGGGAACAGTAAGAGATGCCATAGCCAAGGCATTCTCACGCGATCCTAAAGAAGTTGAGCACCTTTTCGACGTCACCGGCGATTTTGGCAGGGTCGCAGCTATGGCAGCCGAGGGAAAGACCGCAAAGATGGAAGTTTTCGTTCCTGTCCGCATGATGCTTGCCGAAAGGGCTGCAGATCTCAAGACGGCCCTTGAGAAATTTGAAAGTTCTGCAGTTGAAACCAAATACGACGGATTTCGCATTCAAATACACAAGAAAAATTCTGATGTGAAAATATTTTCCCGTAATCTTGAGGAAGTTTCACGCCAGTTCCCTGAAATCGTTGCACGTGCACGTGAGTCCATGCGTGCAAAACAGTCTATAGCAGAGGGAGAGGTCGTTGCCATAAGCAAAGAAGGCAATCCGCTTCCGTTTCAGATGCTTTCACGAAGAATACAAAGGAAGCATTCGATAGACGAAATGGTCAGAGAAATTCCTGTTCATGTAAGGATGTTCGATATCATTTATCTCGATGGCGAGAACCTCATGCGATCGCCATTAAAGGAACGGTGGATGAAGCTCAAGGAAACAGTGAAACCTCTCGCCGGGTTCGGCTTTGCCGAGCATCTGGAAACTACTGATTACGAGGAAGCGAATGCTTTTTACCAGAAGGCACTGTCTGCCGGGCAGGAGGGCGTCATGGTGAAGAACATTGAAGCTCCTTACCAGCCGGGAAAGAGAGTCGGATACTGGCTTAAGGTCAAGGAAATTATGGAAACCCTTGACTGCATTATCACAAAAGCCATAGTTGGCGAGGGCAAGCGTTCTGCATGGTACGGCTCATTCCTTCTTTCTGTATGGGATGAGAAGAAAGAAAAATTAGTTGAAATAGGCAAGATGGCATCAGGCACTACAGAAGAAGAATTGGAAAAACTGACGCAGATGCTGAAGAAAGCGGTGATCCGGGAGCAGGACCGAATTGCAGAAGTCAGCCCTGAAATAGTCGTGGAAGTCGCGTATGAAGAAATACAGAAATCGCCAACTTATGGCAGCGGCATGGCATTGCGTTTCCCGCGCCTCAAACGCATACGCTATGACAAGGGACCGGCAGATGCCGACAACATAAAGCGCGTGAAGAAACTTTTCGAGATGCAGTCGATAGAAAAGTCAAAGCAGGGAGATGCCGAACCGGTTTAATGCCTCGACAAGCTGCTCCGTAGAGCCGGCTTCTGCAAAATTCTTCAGGGGTTTTCTTACGTCATTGTGTTCGGCCCTGATTGCTTCATGCTTGTCTATGATAGGAGTGAACAATATCCCGTTCCATCCGAAATCATCTATGGCTTTCTTCACATAAGACACTTTGTCGTCTATGAACGTAACTTCATCGAATTTGGGAACCGCCTTGTAAATTTCGTCCTCGGGCTTTACAGATCCAACTTGGTAAGAAAACACCGCGGGATTCTCCCGAGAAAATGTTTCAATCGTTTCCGGAAAATCCTCCTTAAGTATCTCATGAACTATTTGCGATGCATTCGATAACACGCCTACGGGATATCCTGAACGATGGGCACGTTCCTTAAGTTCTAAGGTAGGAGGATATGGCCTGCCAAGCGAGAGCTTTAGAAAATTCTTTACATCCTGCTCTGCAATAGGCCTTTTCAGAATCCTTCGGAGCTCGGAAATAAACATGGCCTTGTCAAGCACGCCTTTCATTGCGCGATAGTCGATTCTTGACTCTATATACGCGTCTTTGAACTGCTCAGGGGTGAGCGTTCCTGAAAGCCTGGCACCTTCATCGTAGAATTCGCCGTAATTGAGCCTGAGGAGCACTCCTCCGATATCCCAAAGAATAAGATGATGGTGTCTCTCCATAACATAATAAGTTATGAGTTTTTATAAAACAAGCTGTATATGCTATTTTACGGTAACGCTTTTTGCAAGATTTCTGGGCTTGTCAATCGGCAGCCCTTTCCCCATGGCGATATAATATGTAAGAATTTGTCCGACTATGGCAGATGCAATAGCGAAAGTCGCTGCATCTGTGGCATTTATTTTCACGCCTTCTTCACTATCGTAGCCGTTGCTTGTAAAAGATATGACTTTAGCGCCACGCGCCTTTACTTCCTCGGCGCTTGAGACTATATCTTTGTCATTTTTTGGCATCAGACATATGACTGGCGTCCCCTTTTCTATGAGCGCTAGCGTGCCGTGCTTCAGCTCGCCTGCCATCATGCCTTCGGCATGCACATAGGCGATCTCCTTGAGCTTGAGCGCTATCTCCCTTGCGACAGGATAACAGACTCCTCTTCCCAGAATGTAAATGTCTCTCTCATCTTTCAGTTCTGCGGCTATCTCCTTTATTCGTTCTTCCTGCAACAGCGCTTTTGTTATGCAGTCATTCAGGGAAGCAAAATCCGCCCTGTATCCGAGCATTGATGCCATGTATGCCATAGTTATCACCTGATTGATGAATGTCTTCGTGGCTGCAACGCAGACTTCCTGCCCTGCACCTATGTTCAGGTGGGCATTGGACATCCTCTGTACAGTCGAGTAAGGGACATTGACAAGAGAAGCTATCTTAACGCCCTTTGCCTTTATGCCGCGCATCGCTTCTATGACATCCATGGTTTCTCCGGATTGCGACACTGCCACGGCAACCGTATTTTCATCAAGAAGCATGAAGCTCCTGAATTCAGAAGCTACTACTGCACGCGCTTCCATGCCGGCACGTGCCAGGAATTGTACGCCTATCAGTGCAGCATGATATGAACTTCCTGATGCCACGAATATTACCCGCTTGGCATCCTTTAGCATTCTAACCACTTTTTCAACTGCAGGTTTCTGCTCTCCGCCAAGAGAAAGAAGAAGCCGGCTCGCTGCGCGCGGTATTTCCTTTATTTCTTTTATCATATAGTGAGGATATTCCCCGAGTTCCTCGCCTTCTTTCCATGAAAATACCGTGATTTCCTTCTCGATAGGAATTGTAGTATCTGTTATGGAATAGAACGTGAATCCTTCTGAAGTTATTTCTGCAAATTCGTCTTCATTGAAGAATACGGCTCTGTTTGTCCTGTCCGAAAACGCATAGATGTCACTCGCAAGTATATTGCCCTCTGGCGCAATCCCAAGCACAAGCGGAGAGCCCCGTTTAAACGCATATATTTTTTCTTCCGCCTTTTTTACAAGAAGCACTGCAAATTCCCCCTGGAATTTGGAGAAAAATTCCGGAGCAGCATCTTTGATGTTTTTGTTTTCAAAAAAATGAGCTATAGCCTCGCTATCTGTCTGCGACTTGAATGCATGGCCTGCCTTTTCCATTTCTTCCCTTATTTCCCTATAATTGCTTATGATCCCGTTGTGCACTATGGCTATTTTTCCTGAGCAATCTGTATGGGGATGCGCATTCATTTCTGTCACGCCCCCGTGTGTGCTCCATCGCGTGTGCGTTATTGCAATTTTCGTATTTAATGCAGGGACTTTATCGATGGCTATTTCGCCCACATGTTTTCCGACAACGCCATTATTGTCGGCATACCCAAAAGAATCATAGCCCCTGTACTCAAGCCTCTTGAGCGCTTTCACGCTATCCTTAATCTCAAAGGAATCTCTGAACGCAAATCCCACGATTCCGCACATCTATATCACTTTCCCCATTTTCGATATATTCGGCTGCTTTTCAACATCATTTTTTATTATAGCTCCTGCGGGCACTGCAATGCCCGGCCATATCTTCTTGCCCGGCATGACCGATACGCGCACGCCTGTCTTAACATCATCACCTATTATCGCGCCCAGCTTTTTCCTGCCGCTATCAACAGCAACTCCCTTAACGAGCGAGCCTACGTTCTGCTCATTGAGCCGCAGGTTTGCACTGATGAAGCCTGCTCCAAGATTGCATCTTTTCCCGACAATGGAGTCGCCCACATACGAAAGATGCGGTATTTTGCTTCCTTCCATTATTACAGAACTTTTGATTTCGACTGCATTTCCTATATGGCAGCCTTTCCCTATTGACGAATATTTTCTTATGTAAGAGTTCGGGCCTATTACTGCCCCTTCGTCTATTGCCACCGGCTCTTCTATGACGCACCCGCTCCTTATTTCCGCGCCTTTGGCTATCACGCTACCGAAACTGTCAAGAACCTTCTGATTCACGTCAAGAATATCCCAAGGGTATGTCAGCGTAATCCAGCTCGGAACTTCGATGGTCTGTATATTGAAGCGTTTTGCCATGGTATTTATAGCATCGGTAAGTTCGTACTCGCCCCTCTTGGAGATAGGCGCACCTATATAATCAAATATATCTTTGGTGAAACGGTATATGGCCGCATTTGCAAATCCTTCCCCGCCTTCGGAAGGCTTTTCGCGTATGCGTTGCAGGATCCCGCCTGAAGATTCCACGGCACCGAAATTCTTCACTGATTGTACGCGCAGGATTCCCATGGCATTGGCGTTGCATGACGCAATTTTTATCATGTCTTTCTCTGAAAACATGCAGTCACCATTGACGAGCAAGAAATCGCCTGCAACGTGCGGCTTACAGGATTTCAATGCATCCAAAGTGCCAAGCGGCTTTTCCTGGATTATGATTTCCGCGCCGATGCTCCGGGCTAGAAATTGCACATCTTTCTGGTCGGCTCTGCAAACAATGCTTATAGGCCCTATCTTTCCTGCAGCTTCCAAGGACCATTGAATAAACGGCTTATTGCCAACCGGCAGCATGACTTTTGATGAATCTTGCGTCAAAGGCATCATTCTTTCGCCTTTTCCGGCGGCAAAAAATATTATTTTCATCGTTTTACATGAACTCAGGCCTTTTAAATACTTATAGTAAAAAATTTATAATATCAGTAAAAAGTAATTTTTAGTGATAATATGTTCGTAGTACGGGATTATAAAAACGGAAAGGAGTTGATCGCGGCGAAAGAGATTGAGGAATTTCCGCGATCAAAGCTCGCAATAAGGATCCTTCAGCATCTTGCAAAGAAGCCTTCATATCCGAAAGAAATATCACGTTTCTTGAAAGAAGACGAGCAGAAAATATACTATCATATGCGGAAAATGGAGAAAATGAAAATTATCCGCGCCGAACGGCACGAGGCTATAGGGGGCGCTGTCGCAAAAATCTATTCTCTCACGAGGCCTGCCTTTGTGATGCGCTTTGCAGATTTTGTCCCGGCAGAACGACCTCCGTCATATTCCGGCTTCCTTTCCGCTTTCATAAAAAACGGCATTCTAAACGCGAAGATCGTCATAGGCTCCCCTGATCCCCACGGCCCTGAGAAGGCAAGATCGCGTGATGCTTATTATGCAGTAGACTTGGCGCTTTTCATCGGCTCCTGCATAGCCAATGCGTCGCCTTCGGTCCTGCTTGATACAGGCATAGGCAAAGAAGAAATGAACGATAACCTCGTAATAGTGGGCGGGCCTGTTACAAACAAGGTAACAAAACTCGTGAACCCTTCCTTGCCTGTACGTTTTGCAGGGAGCAACATATATTCTTCATACACCGGAAAGACTTACAAATCAGACGATGTCGGATTTCTAATCAAAGCAAAAAATCCTCTTAACAAAGACGCCAGCATACTCCTGCTTGCAGGCAGAAGGCATTCCGGTACAAAGGCCGCAATACTTGCCATATTTCGCTATAAGCAGGAGCTCGAAAAAGGCTATGCCATTGTCGAAGGGATCGACGAAGACGGCGACGGCACTATAGATTCCGTCAGAATGCTCGAATAGTGCCCGCTTAAATATTTTTTTCTAATCTCATATCATGATCCAAGACCCTTATCTGCAAAATCTTACCGGCAAGGAGAATCCTGAAGATGTCATAGAACACCTTTACCAGCATTATTCGCATGAATTGCGTTCCTATCTTGTCGGTAGGGGGCTTTCTCCTGAAGATTCGGAAGAGTGTTTGCATGACGCTCTCCTAAAAATTCATCGTGTATATAACGAGCCCCGGATAGGGTTTGACACTTCAAACAAAGCAGGGTTCCGTGGCTGGATGTACACTATAGTGCGTAATGCCTCAATCGACAAGCAAAGGCATAACACAGGAAGAAATCCCGGCAATCGACCTGAGTTCATCTATTACGCTGACGCAGCATTGTCTTCCTCGCCTGATTTCACCTGCATGATTGTTGTACAGGATGCGGCCGATGCCGCAATTACTGCCATAAACGCCCTGCCGGAAAACACGAGAGAAGCAATAATTATGCATCTTCAGGGAGTCAAATATTCTACTATGCAGCGGCAAACCGGCATCCCCGCAAGCACAATAAGAACGCGCGTTAAAGTCGGCCTGCGAGATATAAGGAATTACCTTAAGGAACAAGGCTACGACCCAGAATTGTTGTTCAGATAATTACTTCACTTCTTCTTCCTTGGCCTTCTTCTCGACTTCTTCTTCTATGTTGAGCGCTTCTGCCATTTCCTTGTAGCGGTTTCTGATTGTAACTTCTGTTACGCCTACAACATCGGCAACTTCTCTCTGCGTCTTCCTCTCGCCTTCGAGAACTGAAGCGATGTATATTGCGGCGGCGGCGCACCCCGTCGGCCCCTTGCCAGAAATAACATCTTTATCCTTGGCAGCTTTGAGTATCTTTATTGCATGTATCTGCGTCCTGTCGGAGAGCTTGAGCATCGAAGAGAATCTTGGAATGTATGTATCGGCTCTTGCAGGCAGGATTCTTATGTCAAGCTTTCTTGAAATGTATCTGTATGTTCTTCCCAGCTCACGCTTGCCTATACCGGAAGCTTGGGAGATTTCAGTCAACGTTCTTGGAGTATGGTACTCTCTGGAAAGCGAATATACAAGAGCAGCTATTATGCTTTCTATAGATCTTCCCCTGACAAGGCCTTTCTGAAGCGCCTTCTCATAGAGCTTTGCAACTTCTTCATGCAACGTCTTAGGCAACCCTAAGTAAGAAACAAGCCTCTGCAGTTCGCTCATTGCAAAAGACATGTTCCTGTCCTTGCTTGTGAGCAGTCTCTTCTGCCATTTCCTTATCCTGAAGAACTGCCCTCTTTTCTTTGCAGGAACTTTGAACAATTCAGTAGAACCTTTTCCTATTTCTGTAGTAAGGCCTTTATCATGCCTCTTGTGCGTCAGTGGAGCGCCTGTTCTTGCGCGCTTGACTTTCTGTTCATAGTCGAAAGCACGCCATTCCTGACCTACATCTATAATATTTCCTTCTATTACCATCCCGCATTTGGCGCAGGTCTTCTCTGCGCGGTCGGGATCATTATAGAATTTGGTTGAACCGCATTCCGGACATTTACTAATTGCCATTATCATCACCCTCTATATATGAAAAAACTATTTGTCACTTCCATGAAGTAACACAGCATTTGCCCTCTAAACTCTAAATTCTAGCAATAAAGTATTTAAAGATTTCGCTATTTTAAACCCGGAACAGGAGGTTTTTATTCATGCGAAGCTAAATATAGCTATGTTACCGATGTTGCCGTTCGAAAAACTTGCCAAAAAGGCCGGCGCCAAGAGGATGGCAAGAGAAGCCGCCGCTGAGCTCCGGGATTTGACCGAAGAATATGGTTCTTCCATCGCAGCAAGCGCTGTGAAGCTCTGTGAACATGCCGGCCGGCGTACTGTCAAAAAAGAGGATGTTGAGTTTGCCTCTAAATAGGTTGTATCCCTTCGTTGATTTGATGGCTGATATGGGAGCCTACATTACCTTCTATACCCAAGCTCCTATCTGCACTCCCATCTCTAATTTCCAGAGGGGGCTCACCGCAAAAAAATCTTACAATGCCGAATCCATTGCAAAGGACTTCTGGCCCGAGAATCCCGACCGAGCCGCCAGGTTTTCAAGGTTTCTGGAAAAAGTTGCAAAGCCTGCTTATAGGCTCGGCCGCTCCATTAGGTACATGACAAGCATTGAAATTTAAGGGCTCGTTAACAATTCAACTCGATGATAATAGCAGTAATGCCGGCATACAATGAAGAAAAAACCGTTTTCTCGGCAGTGCAACGCACTAAGTCTTTTGTTGATAAGATCATTGTCGTAGATGATGCTTCTTTCGACGCTACCGCATCGCTTGCGCGCAAAGCAGGAGCGACTGTAGTGAGCCACGAACAGAATCGCGGCCTGGGTTCTGCCCTGAGAACCGGCTTTTCAAAGGCGCTTTCCATGAAGGCCGACATTATCATAACAATAGATGCCGACGGCCAGCATGACCCTGCAGACATTCCTAAACTCATTGAGAAAATAAAGCAGGGATACGGCTTTGTCCTTGGCAGGCGTGACCTGTCAAAATACCCTTTTATCAAGAAATTCGGCAATCTTTTCCTTAATGCGGCAACAAACTTCATCTCAGGAACGTCACTGAAAGACACGGAATCAGGATCCCGCGCCTTTAGCGCAGACTCGCTAAAGAAACTGCGCTTGATTGCAGAACGTTATGAGATTGCAGTGGAAATAATATTTGAAGTCGGCAGAAACAACATAAAATACACCAATGTCCCGATAGCCTCTCCCGTATATGTCAAAGGCGTGGGAATTGCAGACGGAGTAAAGAACTTCCTGTTTCTCATGAGGAGACGCGAAAGAAGCATGAAAGATTATTGGATAGATTTCAAATATGTCATGCGGAACGCCCTGAAGAAGCGCTAGATATGCGTCTTATGCCTTCTTCAAGCGCAACTTTTGGCGACCAGCCTATCGCCTTTATTTTCGTTATGATAGCCTTGCTCCTTTGAATCTCATTTTTTGCATCTTCAAATTTTATAGAAGTGCCGGCACCGCAGGATCTCTCTATCATCGTGACCAAGTTCAACAAAGAAGTCTCGGAGCCTGTTCCTACATTGTATATTCCTTCGCTGTTCATGCCAAGCATGAGTGCGTCAACCACATCGTCAACATAAACATAATCCCTCGTCTGAAGGCCGCTTCCGTAAATTGTTATGTTGCCGTTTCCGGCACAGATGCCCTTGACAAATCTGTTTATCACGCTTTTGCCAGCGGGCCCGTAGACATTGAAGAGTCTTGCTATGAACCCGCTTTTCAGCAGTTTTTCGGCCTTGGCCTTGCTCTTGCCGTAGTCATTTAACGGCTTCAAAGGTGAGTCTTCAGTCGCAGTCCCTTCCCCGTAGACCGCAGCTGACGATGCAAATATGACTTTGGCTCCGTGTCTTTCTGCCGCGGCAAAGACATTCTTTGACCCTAAGAAATTGACCTTGAAAACGTCATCGCCCATATCGCGCGCATCAGTCAAAGCCGCCAGATGAAACACATATTCGCATCCTTTGACGACTTTCGATACATCTATCTCGGATTTTACATCGCCCACCACGAAATCAACGCCCGAGACATTCTCTTTTTTCCCTGAACAGAGATTGTCAAGAACTCTTACATGATTGCCGCCTTTTTGCAGCTTTTTTACGAGATGCGAGCCTATGAAACCGGCTCCGCCAGTCACAAGAATCATAAGTATATTATTAACGACATGAATTAATTAGCTTTTACTTCGCTTTTGCGCCTCGAATTCCCAGCCTAAATCTTCAAATATTTTCTTCATTTTCTGCGCGTCTTCAAACGTGTCGGGAGACTCGCATATTATCGTGCAGTCGGTTTTTCTTTCAAGAATCTTCCGGGCAAAGTCCGTGAAATGCGCCTTTTCTATGGGTAGATGTTGCTTCTCTCCTCCGGAATTCCATTCGACGCCCGAATACTGAAAATGAACGTGTTTTTTTGGGACCATGGCGAACATATCATCAAGGTTCTCTTTGCCTCGATACTTCGCCCGGAAATGGGCTATGTCCATGCAGAAAGACGTTTTGAGGTCGTTGGCTAGTCCAAGAACTTCTTCGATTGTGCCAAATTGCGTGTCCTTACCTGTATTCTCAGGAGCGATTTCAACACCCCATCCTTTGACTTTATCGAGTATAATGGATATCTGCCTTTTTGCTTCTTCGTAAGCCTCTTGCTTCGAAAGCTTTCCGTAATATCCCGGATGGAAAACTACTGGCGAAGCTCCCATGCGCTTTGCCCGATCGCAGGAATCTATTATCCTCTGTCTGCTTGCTTCTGCCTTGTCTGAAAGAAGGTTTATGTAATAGGGCGCGTGCACGCTGAGGCCTATACTATATTTTTTCCGTTCTTCCCCTATTTTTTCGGCAAGATCATTGCCCATCTGTATGCCCCGCCCGAATTGCACTTCCATCGCGTGCAACCCTGCTTTTTCAGTCACAGCTATGCCTGTCATGTTGCTGCCCGTGGGCGAGCCTGCCGTGCCTATCCTGATTTTCATAAGAATTCATGGATACGCACCAAGAAATATACCTAAAGACATTAATTCTCGCGCAAATCATATAAATTAAAGGCGTCATAATCGGGGATTAATTATGCCCTTCAGTACAGTTAAGCATTTGATTTTTGATTCTTACGAAGAATTAAGAAAAAAGATTAATTATGCCCTTCAGTACAGTTAAGCAACAGCATTAAGGATGACGATGAATAATGAGAAGCCTGTTGCAAGCGCTACAACCGCTTTTGGGGAAACCCTGATTGCGCCTTCTTTTACGTCGTAATATCGCGTAAGACCTGCCATGCCCTGAGGCATGTTCATTTTCTTTTCGGCCATGATTTACATTCGCCGGAAAGCTATTAAATCTTCCCTTGATAGGTAAAACAATGCCCATAGGCGATTATCACAACCAAGAGCCAATATGTCCGTTCTGCGAGGAAAGGATAACAACCACGAGGGATATGCGCCTCGGGGCAGATAAAGTCTTCTATATATGTCCCAAGTGCGGAAAAGTGCTTTCCGTAGGAAAAATTTGACATATCATCCTGCGCAAGAGCATCACGATTCTTCAATATCCTTACCCGACGGAAATATTCAGCTTTCGCGACAATAGACACTGGGAATAACTCGTCTCGATTGCGTCACTGTTCGCATCGGCTCCTCAATCTCCAGCATCTCTCTACCTCTCGTATATGTTATATGTGCGTCTTCTTGGCCAAAGACGGATCTAAAAACGACATCATAAGCCCTGCCTTTCGGGAAAGAGAGAGCCGCGTTATGCACGTCCTGCATTGTATGATAAGGCCCCCATATGGAATCCCCATCCCATCCAAAATTAATATAAATTTCCAGTCCCAGTGCCCGATAATCCATGCTGCACGATATTCTATCTTTCTCCCCGGCAACGTTTTTTATGTCCATAATTTGCTTCACGATAAAGGAATTTAAGCCTTGCACGTAGCCGGCGCATTCGATGCGGATAAATCGCTTGGCCTGCATATATATGAGGATGATGAATCGCGCTATTTCTGCTGCAGCTATCGTTATCGCTCTGGGAATCATGATGTTTTATTTCGGAAGCCAAAACAAAACATCCGGCATCGTAGGCGAAGTTCATGAGCACGCAGATTTCAGGGTATATATCAACAACGAACCTTACAATTTTTCCCAGGAAAAGTACATGTCTACAGACAGCAAGACCCTCAGCAATTTCATGCATCTGCATGACATGGAAGGCTCAGTTATCCACAAGCATGCAGAAGGCATAACCCTCGGATTCTTTTTCCGGTCTCTCAACATGAATTTCAATTCAACGTGCTTTGCGCTTGATAACGGATCTTCCTATTGCAATACTGATAGCTCGCGGTTGCGAATGTTTATCAACGGCCAGCAAAGCAATGCCTATGGAGAATATGACCTAAAAGACCTTGACAAAATACTAATAACTTACGGCAGCGCCGTACAAGACACGACGATACAGATAAATTCTGTCGCTGACAATGCATGTATATACTCAGGCAAATGCCCTCAAAGGGGGCTGCCTCCCGATGAGGCATCGTGCTTCTCTGGCACCGGATGCTCCGTGGAGGGGGCATGATAATTATGGACGGAATGGAATACCATCAATGCACCAGCCTGTTGCCTTCGGAAGACACACTATATTCTCATAACAAAACAAAACATACGCCGGAAAAAGCTGCGCCTTGGGCCAAAATCAAAATGTCGCATGTGCTTTATGCCGTAATACTCATAGCCATTTTTAGCCTCGGATATTATCTTTATTCTATGGACTCAGCGCCGGGGCAGTATGACGGCTTTGCCAAATGCATAGCAGAAAGCGGCGCTAGATTCTACGGGGCTTTCTGGTGCCCGCACTGCGCGGATCAAAAAGCAATATTCGGGCAGTCGGCGGAATATCTGCCGTACATCGAATGCTCAACAGCCGACAGGTCAGGCCAAACGCAGACATGTATCGGTGCCAATATACGTCGCTATCCGACATGGGAGTTCAAAGATGGCTCGCGTATCATCGGAGAGATGACGCTGCAGGAGCTCGGTAATAAGACCGGATGTCCTGCCTGATATCACGCTTTCCCGTATCTCTGCCCGTAATATGTTGCATATAGCATGCTTACGAAGGTGGTAAGGTATATGGCTAGCAGCATAACGTCCAGAAGCTGAGGCGTGATTGCCCCAGCACCAGCTGCGCTGAAAGCCAGAACCGCAGCAACATACCCGCGCGGCATTATCCATGTCAGAACGCCTATGTGAACTCCGTAATGCGGCGCCTTCAATGCAGCTATCCTGAATAGCACGAAACGCGACACCAGTATTGCGGCCATCACAACGGTTATCGCTACTGCGACACCTGCGTCAAGGGATTTGAAACTAAATGCCGCGCCGAGAAAAAAGAAGAATAATGCGCGCACGAAAAATGAGACATCCGTTTCTATCTGCTTAAGATCCTTTATTATCGCAGGCGTAAATTTTCTGCGTAAATCAAGCTTGAATTTTAATTTATCGAAAACCCGCACTGCATTGCCCAGTACAAGGCTGAAAGAAAGCGCTGCAAGAGGGGCATTGCCGCCAAGTGTCTCGACCAAGCTGTACACGACCAGAAGAATTCCTATTGTCGCTGCGTAGTTGAGCGGATGCTTGCCGATAAATCTTCCTAATACGAATGTCCACGCTATTGCTATTATAGTTCCAATAGCTATTGCAACCGGTATGCCTAACAGCATTCCCCATGGAAATCCTACGGCAGAATTAATCATAAAGCCCATCAAGACAAAAAATGGTATTATCTGTACGTCATTAATGACAGACTCGAATACCAGAAATTGCTTCGTGTCGCGCGGAACCGGCATTTTTGACGTCAAGCCTGCAACGACGTCCGTTGTAGTTCCCGCGAGTATGAAGCCTACAAGCAAGCCTATTACAGGAGGCACTCCTAAAAGCACAAGCACTGCAGCTATCAGTCCGGCAGTCACAAGCATTATACATATGCTCAACCTTAATGTAGCGGGCAGCGCACGCACAACCTTGAACAGGTCAAATGACAGACCGTTATCTAGCATGACAACTATTATCATTAGAGTAGCCACAACAGGCATTATGGCTACCGAAGTGGCGCTATCGATGATGCCTAAAGCAGGGCCCGCAAGAAGACCTGCGAGTATGAGAAAGAGCGCTTCTGGGATTCTCGTGCGCTTGAATGCCAGATTGCCGACAAATCCTATGATGAATATGATACCTGCCAAAAACAACGACCATTCGGCCATAGGCATTAAATCCCGTTTGGTGTATAAATAAGCAGATATTATATAAATTGCAATAATAATGGAACTTTTATCTGCAATTTATTATATCTAAATAGCATTATAAAATGTTGCAAAATATTCTACGTTATATTCTTCAGCAATCAATGCCCAGTCAAGCGAAATATTTCTTGCATCGGAAAGGAATTGTTCAAGCGGCACGCCGATTTTTTTGCTGTCGCCTCCCGCAAAATCCGGAACGAGCATGACTGCAAAGCCTTCCTGCTTGGCCCTCACTATCCTATTGATATGGCTTTCTATGCTATCTCTTAATACCGTTTTGCCATTCTCGTAGTCATAATGAGGCACAACGGATACGGTATTCACGCCAAGCTTCCTTAGATTCTTCGATTCCGACAATATCATGTCCATGTGCAAAGTAGAAGGCTCCCAATTGCCTTTTATGACTGCAGGATAATTGCGTTCAAGTTTGGGGCATTCAAGTTTTTCTCATCCCAAACGCCAAAAACCAATAACGCAACCAGACTTCCAGCAAGAATAATATTCTGTTTAGCAAATCGCATTCGATTATTTGCAACCGCTTGCCTTAAAGCCGTTGAAGCGCTATTAATAACGATGCATGCTCTTATGGAATCACGGACATTGAGCGTATCCATTGGCTGCGACCATAAGGAGGTTTATGAATTTGCGTCTAATCCGGAAAACCTGCCGAAGTGGGCCAAGTCGTTTTGCATATCCGTCAAGAAGTCAGGAAACCTATGGATAGCGGAAACGCCATCCGGCCCTGTGAAAATCGAATTCGTTGAAAGGAACGCGTTTGGCGTCATGGACCACTGCGTCATAGTTTCAGGCACCAAGATATTCAATGCCATGAGAGTTCTGCGCAACGCCAAGGGAAGCGAAATGCTCTTTACAGTTTTCCGTCAGCCGGGAATTGAGGATAAGAAATACAATGAAGATATAGGACTAATTGAAACGGATCTTGCCAAGCTCAAGGCAATTATGGAATCTCGCAACTAGTGTTTCTTGTCCATCTCTTTGATAGAACACCGGAAGGAGTAGCCCATTACGGCAATAGCCTACTGCTATGATCGTTTTTGCCACTTGTCTCTATACCCTCAAAATAAATCAATCATCCAGCTTTCTCATTGAGTCACAAATTTATTTTTATTAAATCTGCCCTGTAATAGTAGTTGTATTCGGAGATTATAGGAGATGAATAACCCCCCAAATCTGCCATATGGGAATTTTTTATATATAATGATGCCCTAATAATTTAGGGGGCAAGAGGTGAAAATATATGGAAAAGATCATGCCGCATTTATGGTTCGATAAAGAAGCCAGGGAAGCTGCTGGGTTTTACTGTGAAGCGTTTCCCAAATCGAGAATCACGAATGTAATAACGCTCCACGATACGCCCTCAGGCGATTGTGACGTTGTTTCCTTTGAGCTCTCAGGACGGCCATTCATGTCCATCAGTGCCGGACCTTTATTCAAATTCAATCCTTCCATATCATTCATTGTTAATTTTGATCCGTCAAAGAGCAAAAACGCGCAGGAGAATTTGGATAAGCTCTGGGAAAAACTGTCGCAGGGCGGCACAGCACTCATGCCGCTGCAGACGTATCCGTTCAGCGAACGCTATGGCTGGATACAGGACAAATACGGGCTTTCGTGGCAGCTTATTCTTTCTGATTCCAAAGGCGAAGAGCGCCCCTTTATTATTCCGTCGCTTATGTTTGTTGGATCTGCGTGCGGCAAGGCAGAACAGGCAACCAATTTTTACATGTCGGTGTTCAAAAATACGAAACGAGGAACTATAGCCCGCTATCCTCAAGGCATGGATCCGGATAACGAAGGGACAATAATGTTTACCGACCTCATGCTTGAGGGGCAATGGTTTGCCTCCATGGACAGCGCCCATATGCACAACTTTGCTTTCAATGAGGCAATATCATTTATTGTCTCATGCAACACGCAGGAAGAGATAGATTACTATTGGGACAACCTTTCTGCGGTCCCTGAAGCGGAGCAATGCGGCTGGCTCAAAGACAAATATGGAGTCTGGTGGCAGATTGTTCCCGCAGCAATGAATGAAATGATGCAAAAAGGCACGCCTGCACAAATCGCACGCCTAACCCAAGCTTTCCTCCAGATGAAGAAGTTTGATATTGCGAAACTAAAGGAAGCGTATAACGGGCGATAAACAATTATTGAAATCGGAGCCCATTTAAGTTTACTCTTCACGAAGTTTTGTAAATTTTCAATTACTCTTGATTAAAATAAAGTGGTGACCTGCCATAACCTGTCTTTTGTAGGCCTTTCCCCCTATGAAGGGTTCATCAGGAGGCCATGCAACATTTGTCTGAGCATTGAGCAATGCAAAGCACAGCCTCGCATATCTTCTCGCTTGCACCCATGCATGCCGGACCGTTTCATCCCTGAATGGCACATCACGGATCAGCGCCAGGGTATCGTTTCTGTTTCCGGCAGCCGCCTTCCGACGGATGATGCATTTTCGGCTTTCGCCGGAGGGTGGACAGAGTTTCCTCCACCGCTCCGCGGATTCCCTTTTACAGGAACCTACAGATACAATGGCCGTTGCTGGCAGGTCACCGAATAAGATACCTACGCTATGATATTAAAGATTGTGGTGGCGACCAAAAATGAAAAGCTAGCTCATTTTGCGCGTGCCTTGGTTCCACGGATATGGGGAATTCTTGGAACTAAAGTCGCAACAAGAGCGGATATGATGGCCTCGAAATACCATCCGAAGCCTATTGCAAGCCCTATTGCAGCAGTGCACCATATGCTTGCAGCCGAAGTAAGGCCGTGCACATAGCCGTTCTTGCCCTTGAGAATCAGGCCTGCCCCCAGGAATCCTACGCCCGTAACGATATTAGCAGCCACTCTTGCAGGCGTATTCGGCTCGATGGATTGCGAAATCAATGTAAGCAAAGCCCCTCCAAAGCAGATCAGAATATGGGTGCTTATGCCTGCCGGCTTATTCCTTAATTCGCGCTCTGCTCCTATTGTAAAACCGCAAAGTACGGAAAGTGCTGTTACAATCAGGAAGGTGATATGAGCCGGCTGCAAATAGTCAAGCATAACGATCTTAGTAAGATTGTCCATACCGGTATTTATTTTTTATGTCAGAGATTTAACCACTATTTCCTATGGAACATACAATCTAAATAAGCATAGAAAGATGCAGAGCATCAGGCTATTGAATATTAAAGGCCGAATTCTTTCCCGCAGAAACCGCAGAAGCTGACTCCCCTGGCCTTTACTATATGGCCCTTGAAGCCGTTGCCGCAATTGTGCAAACTCTTTGAATTTTCTCCAATGGTTTTCATAACCACACCCCTTTTGTACATGCGTATATGGCATCAGACAGTTCCCCATCTCTGTCAGATAGCGTTTACGCGTTCTATTATTAGCGTTATATTATATATAACGATTTATATTCGCTAAGATGCAAATGGAAAATAATTCGTCAAAATAAAAAAGATTAGGCGACCACAGGCCCGAAATCCCGTCAAGCGGGACGAAAAAGCCGCAACTTTTCCGTTTTAAAGGCTAGCATTGGCGTAGGAGAGCGTGGACTGAACACGTCGCCGAAGCTTCGTGCGTACATCCCGCTTCCATGACCGGTAGTCTTGCCGGTTGCCTACTACCTATTTTTGAGAGCTGCTTAGGCCTTAGATGCTTTCAGGCCTTATCAGCGTATGGCGTAGCTACCCAGCTTGCCCTGTCGGACAGCTGGTGAACAAGTGGCCACGGAAGGATGTTCCTTTCGTACTTATCCTTCCTTCCTCTCAGGCAGCAACACCTCTAGCAGATATAGACCAAACTGGCTCGCGCCGTTCTGAACCCAACTAAGGTGCCCTTTTAATACGTGAACTCCGTCACCCTTGGCTGCTGCTGCGCAGCCAGGAGAGGGCCAGCCGACAGCGACGCCGCAACACGCGGGGTCGATCTGTTCTCCGCACTGCAGATTTTTTACATTGGCTCGGAAGCTACCGATTGCGCTCATTGCCCTGCGAAAGACGTAAGCCTTTCGAGGACTCGCTCTGGGACAGTGTTCCTTCACAGCCATCTGCCACTTGGTTAGTCCAGAAGTTTTTGGCATTATCCAAGAATTTGCATTCTCAAATAATGCCGTGCCTATATCTTGTCCTAATAAAGACAGCTAAGTGCTTTCTTTTCTTTGTGGTTAATGTAGACTAGATACCGCAATACGGATGAGAACTCTCGCCCGCTACGACACCATTATCCCCGAGGTAGCTTTTCTCAAGTCACAGCCGGCCATCTAGGCCGAACTGCGTTTCGCTAGGTCATGCTTTCGCAATTGGACATCTTGCTTTTCGAAGTCCAATAAAGCCAGCTTTTACCCTTACATTCTATCTCCGGATTTCTGACCCGGATGAGCTGACCATAGAGGGCCTTTGATATTAAGCCGAGCATCGCGAGGATTAATACGACGCTATGCTCGATATCTTTTCAAAGGCGTACCGCCCCAGCCAAACTGCCCGCCTGCTGCTGTCCCCTCGCGGGTAAGCTGTATAGATCCAGATGAGCAGTGTTACATTGGCGACTCCACCCACCCTTTCGGGCAGGCTTCGACGTCTCCTGCTTACGCTATACACCCAGATCTATACCACAACAACAAGCTGCAGTAAAGCTCAACGGGGTCTACTCTTCCCACTAGAGGTCTCTGGCCTAATCACCAGAACAATAGTTTCGCCAGGTTCCGCCCCGGGACAGCAGAGATCTCGTGAATCTATCATGCAGGCCAATAATTAGTTGGCAAGGGATTACGCTACCTTAAGACCCTCAGAGTTAGGGCCGGCCTACAGCGGGGCTTGGGCCGGTTGAAACCAGCTTTAACACACCACTAGTGGCCACGACTCACTGGCTATACAAGACCTTTCGATTTAGCAGCCAGATACGTTTTTGTTAAACAGTCGGATCCCTCTTGTTACTGCGACCTGCCCAATCACTGGGCAGGCATGGGTTCTACCAAAGATACCCCACTATTTTGCCGAATTCCCTAGGTTTGGATTCTCCTGTACGCCTTCGCCTTCTCAGCGCGAGCACCGGTGTCGGTTCTCGGTACGGACGGCAGCACTCTAATCTTCTGGCTTTTCATGGACTCCAGGAATGGCCTAAAACCCCAATACAGGGATCCTGTAACGCCTTCACTTAATTCTCCTCATTACGAGACTCCTCAAGCTTCGACGCTTCGCCATTGCGACGGCAATGGTCAGGCTGTCCTGAAATTTTTCCAAAAGTGCATTGCTGCTCGGTTCCGGAATATTAACCGGATTCCCTTTCCCACACCTCTTCTTAAGGGTGCAGTTAGGACCGACTAACCCCCAGCAGATAAACTTTACTGGGGAACCCTTGCTCTTTAGGCGGTTGGGTTTTTCACCCAACTCATTTGCTACTCCCGGCAGGATTTTCTATGCCGCGAGGTCCACCCCTCCTCACGGAGAAGCTTCTGCCCTCGCGGTATGCCTCCCTACCAACCTGCTTGCGCAGGCTCCAAAGTATCGGTTAGAAACTTAGCCCCGTCCATTTTCAGCGCCCTGAACCTCGGAGGGTCCGCTATTACGCGTTGCTTGGAGGATGGCTGCTTCTAAGCCAACCTTCCCTCTGTCTAAGGTTCAAGACAACTTTCGATACACTTAGTTTCTAATTAGGGACCTTAGCTTTGGTCAGGGTTCTTTCCCTTTCGGATGCCAAAATTACTCCGACACCCTCACTCCGGCACATATACGGATGGATTCGGAGTTTGACAAAACTGCTGGGGATTTCTCCCCTCGACAGTCTAATCAGTGCTCTACCCCATCCGCACTCATTGCCAGGCTGTACTCACATACATTTCGGGAGGAACCCGCTACTGCCAGATTCGATTGGCTTTTCACCCCTAGACCCAGGTCACCCGGTTAGGTAGTGCTAAATCCGGTTACGGACCTCGACCCCGCTTTCGCGGGGCTTCATCCTACCCAGGCCTAGATCATCTGGCATCAAGTCTAACTCCTATGACTAGTCGCCCTTTCAGACTCGCTTTCGCTCCGCCTCCCCGCTTAATGCGGTTAAGCTTGCCATAGAAGATAACTCCCTGCCCCGTTTTTCCAAACGGACGACGGGTTCTTCTCTCTTGCGAGAGCCTTAACCGTCAAACTATAGCTACATGGTTTCAGGCTCTTTTCAAATCCTGTCACGGATTCTTTTCAACGTTCCTTCGCAGTACTAATTCACTATCGGACTTGGTTAGTGTTTAGGATTGGATCTAGATGAGACCCGTATTCCGACTGGCTATCCGGCCAATCGTACTCTGGATACCCGGTATCCTCCTCCGTTTTCCTTCTACGGGGCTTTCACCCTTTGTCGCGTCCCTTTCCAGGGAACTTCGAAATATACGGATAGGAGTAGCCCAGGTCCAAACTCCACATCTCTGTCTCCTTACGGGACAGATTCGGTTTGTCCTGTGCCGCTTTCAGTCGCCCTTACTAACGGCATCGCGATTGCTTTCTCTTCCTGGGGTTACTAAGATGTTTCAATTCTCCCCGTTGCTCTTCACAGTTGCCCGTGAATTGACGTCTATGCGACATTAGGTAATCTCGGGTTCAAAGGCTGCATGCGCCTACCCCGAGCTTATCGCAGCTTGCCACGACCTTCGTCAGCTACCAAGCCAAGCCATCCACCAAATAGCGTGGGAGCTAGCTATCTTTATTTCGGACCTGTGGTCGCCTTCATCAGAATGACTTTTCCTCAGCATCGGACGACTAACATTCGTTAGTCATCGTCCTTGAAAGCCAAGTCAGAACCGGAATAGATAATAACATCCCCTTATGCTGCAAGCACGGTTCTGCTAAAACCTATTGCTTGGCTCTGATCAGCTTTCCTGTATCCTGTCGCGTATGCGACATTCACTAAGTAGCACGGGATTCCTGACCCCGCAACAACTAACATACTTCAAAAAAGTATTAAAAGATTTTTGCATCCGCTGATCCTGCATAAAAATGAGAAGAAAATGATTAACAATCACTTTCGGATGGACTGGTCGGGATTTGAACCCGAAGCCTCCTGCTGTTTTGTTCGCATCGTCCGAGAGTTGAATAGGACTGTAAGGAGGGATACTTCCCTTCTTGCGTTGCAAAGCAGGCGATCTTCCGTTGATCTACCAGCCCGTCTTTTTAGTAATGAAGCATTGCTTAAATATTGATGACAACTAAGGCAGAGCTTTTAAAGCGGTCTGAATATAAAACTAGCATGATATCCGCTCACGCTGCAGCTGAAGAAACACGGCGCTTCTTCGTCAAAGTCTATGCATGGATGTTTATCGGGCTTGGCATTTCCGCTGCCACGGCATATTTTGCAGCCACTGAGCCCGCAATATACACAATCATTCTCGGCACAGGGCTATTTTATGTTCTTATGATCGTTGAGCTCGGCCTGGTATTCGGGCTTGCATTATTGATCAAGCGGATTCCGGCCACTCTTGCAATAATCATGTTCCTCGCATACTCGTTCTTCACGGGACTGACGCTGTCAGTCATATTTCTAGTTTACACAATCGAATCCATAGGGTTGACGTTCTTCATTGCAGCTGCGATGTTCGGAATAATGAGCGTCTATGGCTATGTCACTAAAACCGATTTGACAAAAATCGGCCAGATACTTTTCATGGCCCTTATTGGAATAATACTTGCCTCTGTCGTCAATTTCTTCCTGAAAAGCGGACCGCTCGATTACATAATATCGATTATCGGTGTCATTGTGTTCACCGGCCTTACTGCTTATGATACGCAGAAGATACGCGAAACGAACGTCATAGGCAATGAAGGCACGGAAGAAGACACGAAAGAATCCGTGATAGGCGCTCTTCGCCTTTATCTGGATTTCATAAACCTGTTCCTGAGCCTCCTTAGGCTCATGGGCAAGAGAAGAGAATGAGTTTCGCTAGCAACTGCAGGTTTTTTAGCCGTTTCCCTCTTCTGTCATGTCATGGATATACTTGACATAGGAGCGGGAATGACTTACGTCAATCCCAGATCTACCTATCACCGAATGACCAAAGAGCAAGGAGGCATACAACTTCCGGTTTATAGATGGTCTCTAAGGAATACATCATGTCAAGTCAGGCGGGTAGCAGGAACTGATGAATGGCTGTATGTCGATGGGGTAGATCTCCAAGCCCCTGGAAATTTCACGGATGAAAACAAAATGCTGACCTTTAACGGCTATGATACTTTTCATATGCCACGCAAAGAATATCCCGTAATAACATGGCTATATCCGAATCCATGGGACATCATCACGTCGGAACGCCAACGGAACTGCCATAATAATCCCCTTGATGCCGTCCTAACGGCTGTCAGCAAGAATTTGCGTGCGGGAGGGAAATTGTTGATCGAAACCGATATGGAAGAACAGCGCCCATTATATGCATACGGTTCCGGGCTTGAACAACGGGATGCGTCTCAGGCATTAGTGCTTCTCAAGTCCGAGTTATCGAATGCACTTGTGATCACAAGAGAAAATTTTGTAACCGATGAGCGCGCAAGACGCAGGGGCTATGTCTATCTGAAAGTATGATTACACAAAATAAACATGCCATGACGTGCAGATTTCGCATCTCTTCTCGTGATCTGATTCGCTCTGCCATCCGCAGGAGAAACATGTGATAGGCGCAAGGAAGTCCATCGCTTCATTTAAGACATGCCCGAATATAAAGCCAAATCCCTCGATAGGGTTGCAGGAAAAATACTCTTGCATGCCAAGCTCTTGTGCCACAACTTCAGAAAAACACGGCCATTGTGTTAGAAATTCATTATTCCTACAAAACCAACCCTTGCTCGGATGAGTTGCATATAACACTCGATGTGCCAATAAGCTATACGCGGGCAGTTAACATATTTGTTAGTCATTTTATGATTTCAGTTTTGCAATAAGTATGCAGTGTAATCGAAATAATATACCGCAATTCTACGTATTTTTCTTATACCGAGAACAGCGCTTTGCGTAGAGAAATTAATACAATAAAAAATCCGAATGAAGGCGCAAGCAATTGGCAGTCTATCAGTGCGGCATAATGCAACACAAAAGATATATAGGAGGTGATCCAGCCGCACGTTCCCGTACGGCTACCTTGTTACGACTTAGCCCTCCTTGCAGAACCATGGTTCGACCCATTCGTCATGGGCTTCACCAAGACTCCACTCAGATGGCTTGACGGGCGGTGTGTGCAAGGAGCAGGGACGTATTCAGCGAAAGATTCCACTTCCGCAAATCCATCATAGTGCTGCTGTATCTACCTGACGAATAAGCTTTTACGAGATCATTGTCAAACCGTCTGCTGACATAAGTAGTCAGCCGCCCATTCTCAGTCATCTCTCGTTGCGCTTCTACGCCGCGCCAGGCAGTTTGAGGCATATGCCTCGGTCATTTGAACTTGCGGGAATGATGACCTTCGCTTACTAGGGATTCCGGCTTCACGAGGGCAAGTTGCAGCCCTCGATCCGAACTAAGCGCCGGTTTAAGAGATTGGCTTCCCCTTTCGGGGTCGCATCCCATTGTCCGGCGCATTGTATGCCGCGTGTAGCCCAAGGGAATTAAGGCCATACTGACCTGCCGTGGCCCGCTCCTTCCTCTGGTTTAGCACCAGCGGTCCCGCTAGAGTGCTTCCCCGCCGTAGCGGAAAGTGGCAACTAGCGGCACGGGTCTCGTTCGTTTCCTGACTTAACAGGACACTTCACAGCACGAACTGACGACGGCCATGCAGCACTTCTCAGCTTGTCTGGTAACCCCTTCAGAGTGACCTTCATTCTGCTGTCTTCCCTGGTGAGGTTCCTGGCGTTGAATCCAATTAAACCGTAGCATCCACCCCTTGTAGTGCTCCCCCGCCAATTCCCTTAAGTTTGAGCCTTGCGGCCGTAGTCCCCAGGCGGCCCGTTTAACGCCTTCGCTGCGGCACTACACGTTCACTAAGAACGTGTAACACCAAACGGGCATCGTTAACAGCTAGGACTACCGGGGTATTTAGTTGAAAAAATCTCATTTCTCACTAAATTGAAAAGTTGAGACTTTTCAATATCTAATCCCGATCGCTCCCCTAGCTTTCGTCCCTCACCGTCGGACTCGTTCCAGTCGAGCGCCTTCGCCACAGGTGGTCCGACATGGATTAAAGGATTTTGCCCCTACCCATGCCGTACCCTCGACCTCTCCCGATCCCAAGCCTGATAGTATCCCCAGCAAGCCCTACAGTTTGCTGTAGGATTTAACCAGGGACTTAACAGGCCGGCTACGGACGCTTTAGGCCCAATAAAAGCGATTACCACTCGTGGCGCGGTTATTTACGGTTCGAAGAACCGGAAATCAAGAATCGGTTTTCCGATTTACCAGCTGATTATGGTTACGATTCTTCGAATTACCGCGGCGGCTGGCAACCGTCTTGCCCACCACTTATTCGCCGAACTGTTTACATTCGGCAAAAGAACCCGCATTGCGAGTTCACTCAGGATCCCCTCGTCACACTTTCATGCATTGCGAAGTTTTCGCGCCTGCTGCGCCCCGTAGGGCCTGGTTTCATGTCTCAGAAACCATCTCCGGGCTATCGCTCTCACGACCCGTACGGATTATAGCTTTGCAGGGACCTTACCCCCGCAACAGGCTAATCCGCCGCAGTCCCATCCTTGAGTGCCGAAGCTTTGAACGAAGAGGCCTTCCAGCCATTATCGCCTATGGGGTATTATCCTCAGTTTCCCAAGGTTATCCCCCGCTCAAGGGCAGGTTGACTACGTGTTACTGAGCAGTGCGGCTTGTCTTGCGACAATGCCTCGCATGGCTTAGCCGAATCCTGATAGCAGTAATCTCCGGCGGGATCAACCGGAATTGAATTGGCAGGAAGAGTTCCTGCACCACACTAATAGAGTATTGCCTGCTTGCGCCTTCATCCGGCATGATAATCAATATCGCGCCTTCATAATATTCCGCATCCTGAAGTGCTTCTTCACGCAAAGGCGTTTGCCTGAATCGGAAGCAACGCCTTGAATACAGATAAAGAGCATAAGGTTTAGCGCTATAATAATAATATTCACAAAAAGTTGCCAAACTTTATGCCCGTCTTGATGCATAGTTCTATGCATCAACATACATTAGACTTAGACTAAAGTATTAAAAGGTTTTACCGTGAACGTTATGAGATGGGTGCCGGAAGCTGGATTCGCTTTCTTGTCGGCCTTGCTCTTGCATTGGAGTCAATAAGGCTTTGGACCGGAGGACTTTCTTCTAATATAGCATTAGCTCTTGCTATTTTGTATCTCATTTTTACTGCAGCGTTCTTCTTATACAGAACATAGTTGTTATGAAATGCAATTATCGAAGAGTTTGAGTTGAAAATCTTTCCCATATATACCTAATGGCTTTGTCGGCTCCTCCGAAGGCATCTACCCATTATATACAAAGCAGTGTATGGAAATTTAGTGCCCTATCTACAGTATCCTTTTTCAAGCATAGCGCCACTCATTAAGCTATTTTTATCAAAAATTCTTTCTCTTGCCTCTCTCATTAAGCAAATAAATTCATGATAAAAGCAAGTGCCAGCAAGAGCAGGGCGATGACGATAATGACTCCGTATATAATCAAAGAGCCTGCAAGGTTATACGCAAAAACTGCAAGCGCTCTTTTGATGAAGCTGTCGGAATTGAGCCATCCTTTATAACTGTGCGCGTCTTCTTTGTGTTTCCTTGCCATTTAGTTATTTAGCATTGAAATTATAAAAACCAAATTATTTGTGTTTGATTTCGAATTTAGTATATTCATCGCAGTCTTTTGCAGGCTCGACAGATACAACGTTGACTCTTGCCTTTGAAGGACCTTTTTTTAATGCAGTAATAAATTTGGCCATTTCACTTTCAGCGCCTTTCACTGTTATTTCGACATGCCCTACAGGAAGATTCCTGCACCATCCTGCAAGGCTCAACGAATCTGCTTGCGCTTTGGCGAAAGCTCTATACCCAACTCCCTGGACTTTGCCTCTCACAATGACTCTATAGCAGGGCATACTATCACAATAATATGAACACTGCCAATGCCACCAAGAAGAATAATGCAATCCCCGCCTTTAATATAGTATCATTAGAATACCTCTTAGCTGTTTTTGTGTCGTTGTCCTGCATCGGCGGATAAATTATTTTCTCGAAAGTCCTATTGCCTTTCCATTCTTCCAGCCCGGCGCAGTTATGGCTCTCCGGTAATCTGTGATGCGAACAAAATTCAAGCGAACAGAATTTGCACATATAAGGCAGCATCTCGTTCTTCCCGCATATGGTACATGACATCATTTTATTTCTGGAGAAGATGTTTAAACGTATTATCGGATTAAATCGCCATATCTTTCCTTCAGTGTCAACGGATCCTTTTCCTCCTGTATTGCATGTTACATGCCATGGCAAATGCCAAAAAACGCTTGATGTTCCAAAGGCGGGATATTTCCACGTTCTTGCAGATTTCCACATAGTAAATGTTTGTGTTTGCTAGATAATCTCCCATTTCGTTCATTTTAAAAATCCGCCGCTTTCAAGCGGTGGATTTGCACATCGAATTCCCGTTGTTTCGTCCGCCGTGTTAATACGACGGAATTCGATGTTTAAACGCTTCTGTCATAGAACCTAACATGCTAAAGCCAGGACTGAAAATATTTTCGATGATGCTGAAAGACCAGTCGGCCGCGAACGGAAGGCGTATAGAGGAACGAGCTCTGTATGACGACAATATGCCAAAAACAACGTGCCCATATCCTGACAGCAGGAACGGACATGGAATGAATATTGACGCCTTACATGAAACGGCCGCATATAAAAAAGCCCTCCTTGACGGGTTGGTGTGGATAAACACAAATTATGCCGGCGGCAGGGATATTGTCCTGCCAGAAGAGCTGTCTGAAGCTGCATGTTTTGGAGTTTCATTACCTGCATATTGTTTTTTCCGCGCCGAAAAGCCCATAGAACAATATGGAGCGCTTCCTGTGGAAATATCTGTATTATACAAAGCCGCGCTAGGAATACGCACGATCGCCAACTATCTGCATGAAGTTCAACCTGGCAAGGCTTTGACTCCAGAGGGCATTTTTACATTTAGTGACCGGCAGAACGCACTTGTTGACTATCCCGGCATTGCATGTGCAGCTCCTAAAACTATGATACTTGCTGCCTTGGATTCGCTCATGCATGGGAAAGGGGGTAATGCTTCGGATAGCGTTCTTCAAGATTATGCAGATGATATATCAGCAGTCGGCAAATTTGCAGGTATAATGGAGGAGTTTAGAAAATATTCAGTTGCCATGAAAATCTCGGCTGCAGAACATTTTGTAAAAATGGAGTATGCATCTCATCATCCTTTTGGTCGTGCATTGAATGCAATGAGAAATATTTGTAATGATTATATGGCGCATGAGAGAATGTACCTTTTAGATGCTTCTATTCTGCAAAGGCATGCAAATAACGTTCTGGGCCACGAAATTGATGCGCCAGAACCCGATAAGAACGATATAGACAAATATATTGGCGACAATCCTCGCATGCTTATGCGATCATTGGGCGTTGCCTAATAAGTCCAGAAGACCCTGGCAAGTTGCGTTTTATGCGAATGCAATCGCAATATCAAACATATTTTTAGAAAAAGAAAAAATAAAAAATGATTCCGTTAGCCGCTCACAGCGACTGCGGTCGTGCTTGATGAAGCACTGGCGTTGCTTGAACTGTCGTCACCGCTGATGGCGACGGATTTGGTGTCCGAGTCTGCGTTTGAGTAACTCGTTCCATCATCGCCGCTGTGGGATACGGAATCCGTCTCTGAGCCTGACGTGGCTGTGCTCTGTCCTTCATCGCCAGTCTTGGCTACGGAGTCCGTGTCGGATGTCGAAACGGCGCTGCTGGTTCCGTCGTCACCGCTTATGCCTACAGACTTCGTGTCTGATTCCGAATCGCTTGCAGCGCAGCTATCGTCTCCCCCTTCTGCGTAGGCATCGGTTTCGGAATCAGTCGATGCATAACTCGTACCTTCGTCACCGCTGTTGGCAACTGATAATGTGTCAGAGTTGCTGTCTGCCGTGCTCGACCCCTCATCGCCTGTTTTCGCGGATGAGTCTGTTTCGGACGTGCCGGTGGCCATGCTTAGTCCATCGAATCCGCTCTTGGCTATAGCCTTAAGCGAAGAGTCGCTGGACGCGCCGCTCGTGCCGTCGTCACCGCTGACTGCCGACGAATGCGTGTTGCCAGAAGCGTCGGCATCACTCAATCCGTTGTCACCCGTGCTGGACGTTGCTTCTGTGTAAGAGCCGCTCTCCGCAGTGCTCAAGCCCCCGTCGCCGCTATTGGCCGCGGTTCCTGTCTTAGAATCCGCGCTTGACGTGCTAGAGCCATTGTCACCACTGACTGCAACGCCCTTCGTGATGGAATCCGATGTTGCAAGGCTTCCTCCTCCGTCACCGGATGTTGCCACCGCTTTCGTGTCGGATTCGGCGTTCGCGTTTGCACTGCCTCCACTGCCTGCACTAGATATCACGGTAGTGTTGCTGTTTGCGTTAGCTGTGCTGGTATAGTTAGTTGCTGATCCGGATCCGCATCCTGAAGGGCAGTCTGTCGTGTTCGTGTTGTTGTAATCTGCTCCGCCATTTCCGTTATCCGTTTCGTTGCAACCACTGTAGCAGCCGTTGCCGTCCTGATCGCCGTTATCACATGTGTTACCGCAGTCGTCATTTGTATCGTTGTCACAGCTGTTATTGCATCCATCACCGTTTCCGGACTGGCTGTTGGATGTGGACGCTGTATTCGAGTTTGCTGTGCCTTGAGCCGAAACGTACGTGTTTCCGCCCGATACCTGTTGCACGATGTTGCCGACTTCCTGGTATATCTTAATGTATGTTACCGGCTGGAAGACCGTGTAGCCCTGCGTTGGTATTCCATGTTTTTTCGAGTCGTCGTTCTTCCCATTTGTATCATTCTCGTCCTTGTTGTCATACATTGTCGTGGTCGTTGTTGTTTTGTTGTCTTTCTGGGGCTTTGCTGCAGGTATATATTCAGACTGGAATGATATAGCAACGTTTGCTGCTCCTATCGCTCCGGTATTGGCATTAACCCAGGCTTCATATGTCTTTTTTATCTTGAAGCTGTCGTTACTGCTGCTTTCTTCTCCTCTCACTACGAAGTAAGTCACGTTGCCGTGAACTTCTTCAACGACGCTGGAAGCTTCGAAACCGAGTTTCTCTTCGGCCCGCTTCTTGGCTTCACTTGCGTTTACAGGACCTTCAGTGCCGAATGTTATGGTGTTAATGTCTATTGGCAACGGCGCATTCAATCCGTCAGAGAGTTTCGATTCATCTAATTTGTTGAGAAGCTCTTCTGCCGCTTCTTGAAGCTCTGCGTCCCCTGTTTTGTTAGCCTGTGTTATCAGGCTGTCAATCGCACGTCCCAAACCAACATACTCCTTGACGAGCATGTCATGCTTGGCGTTTAGGATGCTTACGATTGCCTCTTTCTGGCTGTTAGTAAGCTCACCGCTGGCGCTTTGATTGGCCGCCACGGCCTTTACTTTAAGCCATTCTTCCTGCTGGGATTCTAGTTTATCAAATCTTTCTTGCAGGATTCCCAACTTTGTTTCTTCGTCAAACTCCAGAGCCATCCTTAAACCAAATACAAAATCGGAAAATGTCTCCCCCAGCAACTGGAGTCCCAATGCGCTTTCTGTCGGAAGCGTTACGGCATGATTTGCGGCATATACCGGCGCTAACACGAGAAGAGCGGCCATTATAAGGCCTGCTGCTTTTTCCATTTTTTCACACCTCCCTTGTTTACTTTCCCACTTTCGCTCGTCCGCTGGTTTGCCGAGTTCAAATAGCTGCACTTGTGCTTTACAGCATCCATGCCTGCGGCTTCACATAGCGGGCACTTAAAAGCGCTGAAAAAATATGAGGCTCCGCAATTCCGGCAATCCCACGTATAATAGAACACTTTTCGTTGGCCAGAGAGGTACCGTTGCGTGTGCACTAGCGCTGCACTGACCTCATGACGGCTTTCTACATTTCCAGTTCCCTTTACAGTTTCCGATAGCATCGTCTCACCTGATTAATTATAGTCCGTTTCAAGTGCAAAACAATGGGGTGAAACAGTGGTGAAACAATTGTGAAACGTTTCAAGAGCAGCAGACGATTTGAAATAAATAAGTAGCCTAAATAATTACTATATGGAAAATTTATCCAGAATCTACCTCTTTTTTGCGTTAGCGGTCCTTGGTACAACCGCCTCAGGGGCAGCTGGGCATCCTATAGAGAACCTTACGGTATTACTGGACGTACAGCCTGACGGAAGCGTTATTCAGGAAATGCATTTCTATTTCAGGGAACAGATAACTAGCCCTAATCTGACATATAATCTGAATAATGATATTACTGATTTGGAAGTTCTTGATGGCTCGCAAAAACTCCGGCACGAGGTGGCTGCAGTTAATGGGCTTTATGCCGTCAATATTTTTCTTGAGAGTCCCACAAAAGACATCACAATTCGTTTCGTTTCGAAGGAAACGGTATTTCGCAGTTCATCGGCCAACCAATTCAGCACAAGTTTCTCATTTGAACAAGCCGTTAGTAATATGAACATAAGAGTTACGCTTCCTGTAGGCTATGTGATAGATGGTCAAGGCTATTTTCCGCCTGATGCCCGAACAATCTCCGATGGCAAAAGAATAATGCTTGAATGGTCAGGCCAGGATATTACTGAGCCCCTTATATTTTCCGTGAAATATAGCGCCATAGGAGGCAGTGAAATAGTCATAGTCCTTCTTATTATCAGCGTCGTTGCTATAATCTTCTTTGCACATTTCAGAAACAAAGTCAAGGACGCGTTCCTGCGCGGCTTCAGAAACGACGAGAAGAAGGTTCTTGAGCGGCTTCAGGCCAACAAAATGATTCTTCAGAAAGAAATTGAAGAAGAATTTGGTTTTTCAAGGGCCAAAACCACAAGGATAGTCTCGAAACTCGAGGAACAGGAGCTTGTGCGAAAGGAAAAATACGGCAGAACTAACAAAGTTTTCTGGCTGAAGTAAAGATTAACTGCGGATAAATTTCACAAGATTTATGAAAAGGCTCTTCCCTTCATCGGTTGATGTCCACCACATCGATGGCCGGAAGCCTTGTGCGAGCATATTTGTGTATGCGTTTTTTGCGTCATCCAATCCTACTCCATTCGCGTTGGTATTGGGCGGCGATACAGTTATCTGCAAGAACACAGGCTTGTCTTCCGTAGCAGCTCTGTTACGGTACGTTATGAGTGATCTCATGTCCGCGACCAGCGTTCCTCTGGGTATGGCCCCCTGTGTCTGGATTATCATCGTGTCCAGGTCATGAGCAAGCTGCCCGAAATCCCAACCATATTTATCTAATGATCGCTCCCTCAACGGTCTTCCAGTGACCAAAATGCTGCTCTTAAAGCCTGCGTCATGCGCTATCTTGCTGATATTTTTTGCGTTAGCTATTGTGAAGTTGAAATCCCAGCTGAAGTTAGCATAGTCGCTCGGTTCGTAAACTGTCCCGATCGCGTCAATCTCAGAGCTATCCAATATGCTTGCTAACCTCTGAAGCTTGCCAATGTTGCCTGTATATACGGCATAATTAAAGTCCTTGCCTGCCGGGCCTAGTATCTTCAGGCACTCTGTTACAAATTCAGGCTTTATTTCATTGCCGAAATTGCCGGTTACAAGCAGCATCCAGTCCCCATCTTTAAACAGACTGGCATTGCCAGCTACTGTTTTGCATTGGGCAGTATTGAATAATGTTACAGCTATTGCCTCGTCTACTGGCTCAGGCGTGATCTCTGGCGCAGGAGAATCCTCCGGCGGCGTAATTGGTTCTTCTATGGGATCCGGCTCGGTAGGCGGCGCACCTCCGCCACTACTGCCGCCTTTCGGAGGCTCGATAACTTCTTCATCAGGCTCATCAATTATGATAATACCTCCCCCTCCTTTAGGCGGAGTTATGCTTGGAGACTCTCTACTTTCCTTTACGTCATTTGCCGGAGGTGATATGCCGTCATTCTCAACTTCAGGCGCCGTTTCAGGCCTGATGAGTCTAGTTTCCAGATTTGCGGCGCTCTGCTGGACATAATTTATTTCGCTCCGTACAGGAAACGGTATTTTCTTTACAGCCGCTCTTTCGCTGAATATTTCAATGCTTTTCTTGTAATCGTTCAACGCGGCCACCGCTTCTGCCGTTTGGTTTCTTTCTGCCAAGGCTTTTGCCTCAAGGAGCCTTCTTTCAGCAAATTCTAGATGCAAATACATTCTTTTTTCCTCATCAAATGTAACCAGGAGCCGCAAGTCTTCGAGAAGCCTTTTTGCAGGATAAAAAACGTTATCGGACAAAATTCCCGCTTCTGGAAGCAATCTCTCTATCAATTGGTCATGAATTGCCACGCCGCTATCCGATGCATTAGGCGAATAATAGAAATACTGGCTGCCTAATTGTGCATATGATGGCGCTACAAGTAATAACAATGCAATACCTAAGAACGTTTCGAGACGTATGCGCATTTTCTACACTATATAATTACTCGTAAAGGTTAAAATACGGAATTTTAAGCCAATCATACATTGCTTCCAAAACACCGATTAAGAAAAAAAATATGCGGGGGGAGAGAATTTCATGGTCTTCCCGTAGGAAAATCCAATTTGAACTCCCGTATCCACTAAGGAACAAGGCCCTCAACCTTGCGTGATTGGCCAGGCTACACGACCCCCGCTTGCTTATTAGATTTAGCAGAACATTTTTAAAGCAACTTGTGCCTTAAATAAGAATCTAGCAACAGTCAAAATAATAGCCGCACCTAAGGCATTTGGAGCGTTTCTTCGCTCCTGCAACATCTTCTTGATCAAGGAACGTTACGCATCGCGGACAATCCATGAATATCAAATCTCTACTATACGTCCGTGCTTGCCCAAAGAAAAAACATGCGTCTTGCCCATGAATTCCTCCATGCCTTCGGCCTCGTGTATATGACCGCAGAAATGCACATCCGGCTTCAGTTCGTAAATTGCTTTTGCGACCGACGAGCTTCCAGGAAACTTGAATTTTTTCTCTATCCTGCTCCCCTTCGGATGAATGTGAGTTATCATGACGCGCTTTCCTTCTTCTGACTTCTCAAAGCCGCGCTCAAGGTAGTTTTTCATATCCTTTTCCGATATGCACGTAGGGCCAACATTTGTAGTCCAGCCCGCCCCAAAAATCGATACATCTCCTATCGTAACCGCTTCCCCATGCAGGTTCTTTATGCCATATTTCTTGGTTATGAAATCCGTCGTTGCTTCGCTGTCATGGTTTCCTGGGATGAAAAGCACCTGTTTATTTTTCTTGAGAAATGGCCCTATCATGCCGTCCATGTACTCATCGAAATAAGTTATATCGCCGCATATTATGACCGCATCGACGTTTTCTTTCTCCGCCTGTTCGGCAAGCTTTTTTACCTGGCGAAAATCGTTATGCAAATCCGAAACGGCAAGTATTTTCATCTGGAAACTTGTATTTAAACATTTTAATCCTCGGCGTATCACAGAAGTGACACTAAGAAGATACTGAATTGCCAGCTGATAATCAGGTTGAAAATGAACGTCGTGGCCCCTGATATCACATCAAATGGCTTCGAAAATACGAAAATGTCTATGGCGGCATCCAGAGCTAATTTTCCGGCAAGCAGCAAGGCAACTATTCCATAGAAAGGCAGCCATACAAATAACGGCGCGACAGCGGCTACAAGTCCGTCAAGCAGATGATAAGGCGTAGGTATAAAAGGCGGAACTTCTGAAGGCGTCGGTACTAACAGCATTTTCACGCCTTCGAGTATAGGCATGACCACAATTGCAAGTATAAAGGCAGTGACAGACCCCAGCGTAATTCCCATCAGTATGGTAGAAATTGTGGTCAGTTCTATTCCAAGTATCGATGGAGTAACGCTCCGAAGGACAATCTTGTCAAACCAAATCATGAAGAATATGACCACTGCAGACGCGCCACCCAAAAGAAAGAATATAACGCTGCCTACCAGCAGCGACGCGGGAGCGAGCAGCCACAACATGAAGTGAATTGAAACGAAACGGATAAAAACTGTTCTCAAACCTCATGTGCTCCTTACGGGATTTGCACAAAGGATACTGGCCCTCCGGGCGTTTTAAAAATCCACCGCTTTCAAAAAGAACCTTGGTTATGTTGAAGAATCCTTCAATATCTCGGAGAAGCATAAGCTTCTCCGCAGAAATTCCCAATGCTCCCGACGGGATTTGAACCCGTGTCCGAAGCTCGAAAGGCTTCTATCCTTACGGTTTCCGGAGTCTCCGGAAATGGCCGGGCTAGACGACGGGAGCTCGCTCTGTTTACATTCCGAGGGAAGGTTTTTATGCTTTCATTAGCGGGTTATCTTTGTTTTTATCTGTGATTCCTGCCACTTCATGAGAGCATAAGCAATCACTCCCAACAATATCGTCACTGCCACGGCTGCCACATACTTGTAAAACAAACCTTCCTCCTGCGGAAGCAGTTGATTAATTGTTTGGCTTATTGCATCCTGCCAGAAAAGACCTACTGTGATACCGAGAGCCGTTATAACTGATGTTATCATCAGCCCTCGAAAATCCAGTTTCTGCGCATACTCTTCAAAAATCGCCATGAATATATACGCTCTGAAATCTTATAAAAATGGGCCGGGGCGGATTTGAACCGCCGGCCTTCGCCGTGTAAAGGCGACGTCATTTACAGGCGCCCGCAAAGCGGGCAACAAGCCGCTAGACTACCGGCCCGACGCTGGGAGAGGGATTTGAACCCTCGAGTGCTTCGCTGGCTTGCGTGCTTCACGCGCAAAGCCTGAAACGCACACAGGTTTAGCAAACTTGCGCTTGGTTGTTACCAATCTGCGCCGTGGACCAAACTTGGCTATCCCAGCATACAATTCCTATTTAGGACAAAAGTTTTATAATAGCACGTTTGAGCTTTAGGAATAGCATTTATACCAACCGCCTTGCTATTTAGTGTGACAATGAATAGATAATGTATATAGGATAAGCATGAAAAAGCTGTAACAGGGTTTTAAATTCTTTGAGCAACATAAAAATAGAAGTGATAAAATGGTCGCGAATGTATGCAATTTCTCGGAAACTGCAAGAAAGGATGTATTCACTGACAAAGGAGTCTACTACGGGCGCGTTACAGATATAAGTTTGGACCTCGACCGCTTCAAGGTCAAGGCGCTCATCGTGGATGCCGTAAGGGGATCACATCTCGCTTCAATCGTCGGCGACAAGAAGGGCGTTGTGGTGCCTTATTCCATCGTGAAATCGGTGGGTGACATAATAATAATAAAGCACGTAACGCCTGTCAGCGCTGACCGTGAGGAGCCTGCAGAGGAAGCCATGGCATGATTTTAGAAAAATCATCACTTGCCTAAATTAGTATTTTTTATGTCCCGCATCCCAACGGAATGCGAGATTTTCAGCATCTTTATATTATACTGAGCACATATTGTGGTAATATGGTTACTTTCGAGGTCACGGGGAGAAGAAAAAAGGACTCTGAAACCCTCTCCCGCATTCTTGCAAGAGCCGGTTTTCTCTCGGGCTTCCGTTCCCAATCTTTTAGTGACTCCACACCTGAAAGAAACGGCCCACCTTCTTCTCATTATGTAAGGCTGGAAAAAGAAGGTATACTAAGCAGAGAAATCCCCGAAGCGCCTGATTTTCTTATATTGCTTGATTCTACAGCAGATATCAAAGCGAAAAAGGAAACCGTTGTAATGACAAATACTTCAAAGCCTAAGAAAGCAGGAGAGGTCGACGCATCTTCCATAGCACTGGAATCCATAAAACGTCAAGACATAGTGCCTGTTATGCTCGGTGTCGCGCTGAAAGCTTTCGGCAAAATACCATTGAAAAATGCAAAAGCCTCTGTAGAAGCCGAAGGCAAGAAGGATTCTTATTCCGCAATAGAAGCGGGCTATAAAGCCATGAAATAAAGGTGATTTAATGATAATTTCAGAAGAAGAGATAAAGCACGACGTGAAGATGCTGCCAGTTTGCGTGCCGGCATTCTTGGATAGGAGCAAATGGAAATCAGTTGTGCCGAAAGTCGACGCTAAGAGGGCGCTGGATCCTTATCCTGGCACCATAGCCTGCCCTGATGACGCGATAACAATCGAAAACGGCAAGATGAAAATAAATTATTCCGCATGCACTGGCTGCCTCGTTTGCTTGAGAGAAACGCCTTTCAATGCTATCTCAGAGGAGAAGGTGGATAAGTAATGCCATCCGATTTCATTTCTGCTAAAGCCGCAGCACTTCTTGCGGCAAAACTCTCAGAAGCAGAAGCATGCGTCACGCCCGAAGATTCTCCGCTCTGCAGAGAGAATGCACAAACATATCTTCAAACACGCACTCCGTCGGTTTCCGCATCAGGGGCGTCCATGACAGGAAGACGTACTATTGCAATTCTTGATGCAGACAAACTGCAAAGCAGAGATATTTCAACCTGTGCTTCCATGAGACTTCCGGTAATTTCAGTTCTCTACTCCCATGCACAGTCCATGCCCGGCGAACTTCATTCGGCATTCTATTCACTGGAAGACACAGGATGCATAATGTTTTCTGCAGAAAATCTTCAGGAACTGATGGATATGACAATGCTGGCATGCAGGGTTTCAGAAGACCGCAAGGTTCTTCTCCCGTCAGTTGTGCAATTTGACGATGCTTCACTCATGGAAGATGTAAGCATACCTGGCGACAAGGTTATATCAGCATTTCTTAATCATCAATCTCTTCCCCACAAAATAGACTCGAAGAAGCCGGCAGCTCTTGGCGGCCCTTCATGGAATCCGGCTCTTAAGATGCAGCATTTCAAGGCAATGGAAAACGCAGCTACTGTATACAAATCAGCTTCTGAAACATGGAATGCCAAATTCAGAAGACCTTACAGCATGATAGATACCTACAGAACCGAAGACGCTGATTTGATATTAGTCACAATGGGTTCACACTCTGCCACGGCTAAAAAAGCCGCCGACAAGGCAAGAGAGCGTGGCCTTAAGGCAGGAATAGCAAGAATCGTCATGTTCAGGCCGTTCCCGTACAGCGAACTCAGTCAAATATTGTCAAAGGCAAAATTCTCGGCTACAGTTGACTTTTCTGCTCCGCTAGGAGGCAAAACGCCCCTGCAGAGGGAAGCTGCTACTCCTGCGAATTTCACTGTCATGAAAAGGCCTTCGGTAAAGGACTTTGAAGACATGTTTGCCAGACTTTCCGGAGAAGCGAAAACTCATTGGGTCATATGATGAAGTATGTGCTTGCGGCAGTGGCTCTTATAGTATTCATAAATATTTACCTTCTGCTCTATGCACAAGGAACAGAATTGTTCGGCATGGCAGTTCACCTTGTCATGAAATTCTTCGGGCATACGGAAGAGTACGGAGAGCCGCTTGCCGTGGTATTATTCGGCATAATAGTCGTATTTGTTACTCTGGCTATGCGAAGTAGAGGGAAAAAATGAGACAAGGAAGGCAAGCTTATCCGGCGCTTTACGAAAAAGCGGTCTTATTGGCAGGTCAGGGCATTGCAATAAAAGATATAGCGAGGCAACTCGGAGTTTCCTATTCTGCGTGCTACCATTGGGTCAACGGCCTGCGCAAACCCGATGAGGGGAATCTTAATTCATTCGTCGACGAAATAAAACAAAACGGTCCTCTGCCTGCAGCTTCGATGAATAAATTTCCCAAACATAACGAGCTATTCCTTACTGCATCAAGACGCGGCATGGGAATAAAACGCTACATGCTCCCAAAAAAGCTCGGGGATTATTCCACATGGTATTTTGTATCAGGACAGGAAGACAAGCTCAAAGAGGGCGTGCTTGAGCTTGTTAAGAAATATAAAGAACTGAAACAAGAGTTATTAGAACGTCTTTTGGAATTTGGGTGATATGTATGGAAGATGATATGGAAATTGAGGAAGTCGCGGAAGAAAAAGTTTCTATAGATCCTATATTGAAGGAAATCTTGGAAAATGGCAAAACTTTCATTACCGGCAATCACGGCTGCATAGGATGCGGCGAGCTTCTTGCATTAAAAATAGCCCTGCATGCAGTAGGAAAGGGCATAGTTGTTCATTCATCGGGCGAGATAGCCCTTCTTGCCAAATATCCCAATTCTTATGTTTCCGTGCCTTTTGTCGGTGCAGGTAGAAACGCTGCTGCAGTTGCCCGGGCAATATCAAAAAACACTTCTGACCTTGTCATAGTATATGCAGGCGACGGAGCCACAACAGAACACCTTGAAAGCATCATGGACGCGGTGCGTTCCAAGAGCAATATAATTTATGTCTGCTATAACAATCAATCAACAGGCATCTATTCAGAAAGCCTTGCAAGAGTGATTTCCCGTTACGCAGATTATGCTGCAACAGCTTCGATTTCACATCCATCGGACTTTATAAAAAAGATGAAAAAGGCCGTGTCTCTTTCAGGCACAAAATACATAGAAGTTTTGACACCTTGCCCTGATAAATGGGGTTTTGACACATCGCTCTCTGTCGAAATTGCTCGCACTGCAGTAGAAAGCAAAGCATGGCCGCTTTATGAGGTAACATCAGGCAAAACGGAAATCAATTCCCTGCCCACTTCAGTTGCCGTTGAAAATTATTTCTCAATACAACGAAGATTTGCATCTGCCGATCCGGCAGAGATTGAAGAAGCCAAGACTCGTATATCAAAAATCTGGAAAAGCTTGCAGCAATGATCAGCACGTTGCTGCTGCGGACTGCCCTGGCGTATCTATCTTGACTGCCTCGCAGGAATCTATGTCTTCATCGGTCTGGAAAAGCACCGTGCTTCCCACGGTTATCTCGTTGGTCTCCGAACTGCCACTCGAATCTAGCCAGCTCCCGTCTTTAGGCACGCCGTCGACAAAGACAGTGAGTATTCTGTCAAGTGACGGAGCGGTTGTATCAGAGTCCCTGATAGTAACTGTACCTGTGTTTCGGACGTATATTTTTAAGGGTTCGCCAGAAGAACCTGGCTCCACGAAAACGATTCTTATTTTGGTGTTAAGCGCGTTAAGCGTATTCTGCGTCCCTTCTTCTACGCCCTTTGTCGTCAACTCTGTCTGACTTATAAAGAACATGTATACGGCGCCAATAAGAGAAACGGTTATGAGGAGCAGCAATATTGTGGAGATGACAGGCGTAATTCCTTTCATAAGTACATCTTTAGCAAGGACAATATAAATAGCTAAATATTGGCAAAGACTAAATGCCTGTCTCTTTCCTAAGAATTTCGGCCTTGTCTGTTTTTTCCCACGGGAATTCCGGCCTTCCAAAATGACCATAAGCCGCGGTTTTGAGGTATATAGGGGTTTTCAGGCCGAATGAAGATATTATTTGAGCCGGTTTGAGGGGGAAATGCTTTCTAACGAGTTCCGAGATTTTTTCCTTGCTGATTTTTTCTGTCCCGAAACAGTCAACAAAGACGGAAACTGGTTCGGCAACTCCTATGGCATAAGCAATCTGGATTTCGCACTTGTCTGCAAGACCTGCCGCGACAACATTCTTCGCCACGTAACGGGCAGCATATGCCGCGGACCTGTCGACTTTTGAAGGGTCTTTTCCGGAGAAGCAGCCTCCTCCGTGTCGGCCCATGCCACCGTATGTATCGACTATTATTTTCCTGCCTGTCAGGCCTGCATCAGCGTAGGGTCCGCCGCGAACAAAACTGCCTGTAGGATTTATAAATATTTTTGTGCTGTTGTCCATCCATTTTCCGCAAACGGGTTTTATGACCTTCTCCAGTATGTCTGCCTTTATATTTTCATACGGCACTCCATCATCGTGCTGCGTTGAAATTACTATTGCATCGGCTCTTTTCGGAAGCCCGTCAACGTATTCTATTGTTACCTGCGACTTCCCGTCAGGCCTTAAGTATGATATCTCGCCCTTCTTCCTTGCTTCGGCAAGGCGCATGGTTAACTTATGCGCTAACGTTATCGGCAAAGGCATCAATTCATCTGTCTCGCGGCATGCATAGCCAAACATCATTCCCTGATCCCCGGCGCCTTGTTCCTTCTGGTCAACACCCTGGGCAATGTTTGGAGACTGCTCAGTTATCTGGGTCCATACTGAGCAGGTTTCCCATTCTATGCCATATTCGGATTTGGTATATCCGATTTTGCGTATTACTTCTCGTGCTACACGAGAAACGTCTATGTAACCACGCGTAGTCATTTCACCGAAAACCGTTATACCGCCGTTCTTGGCGCCCGTTTCTATGGCCACCCTGCTCTCAGGATCCTGTCGCAATGCTTCGTCAAGTATTGCGTCGGATACCTGGTCACACAACTTGTCCGGGTGGCCTTCGGTTACCGATTCGGAAGTAAAATAGTTCTTTTCCATTTGTCTTTATGGCATATTCTTTATTTATATTTATCAGAAAGAATATGCTAAAATGCATAAAAATATTAAGCTGGCGGACATTCGAAGAATACGAAAAAGCCTCGGCATGACGCAGCAGAAGCTTTCTGAAGTAAGCGGCATAAGCCAGCCGCTTATTGCCAGAATTGAAACTGGCAAAACCGATCCGTCCTTTTCAAAGGCCGAAAAAATATTCTCGGCGCTTGAATCATCAAAGAAAAGCTCAGGCGCTTTCCATGCCATGGATATTATGTCAAAAAAAATAATTTTTATCTCCCCATCTGAAACGGTATCGCATGCGGCAAGAATCATGAAAAGAAGGGGTATTTCCCAGCTTCCGGTTCTGGAAAACGGCAAAGTCATAGGATTGATAAGCGAGAAGGATATTGCGTCATCCATAGGCAATGATCCGAACCGCATGAGCGTCAATGACGTCATGTCCGAAGCCCCTCCGACCATAGGACCGGATGCAGATGTTGGTATGCTGACTGCCATGCTTGAATATAGTTCCTGCCTGCTCGTAGCAAGCAAGGGTCATACAGAAGGCATTATCACGCGAGCAGATATACTGAAGACATTTTCATAAAATTACAAATTAACGATTATTATTTTCCCGGCTTCTATTGTGACCATGCCAGATTCATGCGATCCAAATACTACATGTCCTGTGGGCTGCAGATAAAATAAAACGAGGGCCAGTAGGGCCAAAAGAAACGCGGCTTTGAGGTTCAATACTCCACCACTACCCTGTATGTCCCTTCTGTCGCGGCAAGGCAGTAGCTTCCGTCTTCTTTGACGCTTACTTTGTATGCGTGCACGCTGGCGGTATCGTTGTAGTAAACGGAAGTTTTGCAGTTGCCTGTGAGGTTAAGGGCCGACGGCAACGAAAGCAACTCAATATACTTGAATTGCTCCATTGTATAATTGCCCGGCAGCAGCCACACAGAGTCCGGTATGAGATCCGTGCCTCCGACAGGGGCCTTGGCAGTTCCCTTTATTCCTCCGTACGGGAATTGCGATATTACTTTTTCCACAATTCCGCCAGGAGTTATCTCAACGCTGCCTACATCAAGCTGGAGGGCATATGCAAAAGGCAGCATCAAAAAGACTGCAGCCATGCCGAGAGTTGCTTTTCCCATGCTGTTATATCGCTTTCACTATTATTAAAAGATTTATATGATTATTAAATAAAATATTTAATATTCTACTGCTTAAATGAAATGAAAAAACTTAGGTTTATGTTCGTATATAACGAGCCGGCATTGTTTGTCGGTGAATATCTCGTGATAACGGATCTTCACATTGGCATAAGCAGAGAGATTGCCAAGGCCGGCGTTTCGCTTCCATCACAAATAAGCAGGCTTTCCGCGAAACTCAATGAATTAAAAAAACAGACCAATACGAAAAATTTGATAGTTGCAGGGGATTTCAAGCACAGTATTCCATGGATTTCCTATGCCGAACAGCGCGAGGTTCCGGAAATATTGAGGAAGCTTGATTTTGAGAAAATAATCATAACGAAAGGGAACCATGACGGACGTATAGAAACGCTCATAGAGGATAAGGAGCGTGTCAGAGTGAAAAAGTCTTTCTCCGTAGATGATTATATTTTTACTCATGGTCACCGAAATATTGCAACGAAGAAACGCACGATAGTGATGGGGCATAATCATCCGGGGGTGAAATTCCGCGACCGGTTCGGGGCAATTTATGTGGAACCCGCGTGGATTCTTGGCAAAGTGAAACTTGAGAAAACTCACGACCTTATAATAATGCCAGCATTCAACGAACTGTCGGGCAAGGAGCCGGTCAACGAAACAAAACAGTTCATGGGTCCGATAGCAAGGCATATTCACGATGCAAGAGCCGTGCTTTTGGACGGCACTGACCTTGGGCCAATACGCGATTTGGCGATCAAATAACGCATTTATTGCCATTGCCGCGTCCCGCTTTAATCTTTATCGCCTATATTATATCCAGAGATTACTATGCCCTTCAACTTATTTTCCGCAAAGATGCAGAAACTCATCAAAGAGAAAGGTTTCATTGAGCCTACGCTGCCCCAGAAGATGGGGATACCTGAAATATTGAAAGGAAGCGATGTCCTTATAATCAGCCCGACCGGCATGGGCAAAACCGAGACGGTATTTCTGCCTCTTCTTGACATGATAAGCCAGAAGGAGCTGCCGCCTGTTGCAGCTCTTTACATAACGCCATTGAGAAGCCTCAATCGAGACCTTCTTGACAGGTTATTTTCATGGGGAGACAAGCTGGACGTTGAAATAGCAGTCCGGCATGGAGACACGCCTGCAAGGGAAAGGACGTCACAACGCGATATGCCCCCAAAAATTTTGATAACCACTCCCGAGTCGCTCCAGGCCGTGCTTACTGGAAAAAAATTCCGAGAACATATGAAAAATGTACGTTATGTCGTTATTGATGAAATACACGAACTCGTCGGGAGCAAACGAGGAATCCAACTTGCATTAGGCTTGGAAAGATTACGGGAACTTTCTTCCGGGTTCCAGAGAATAGGGCTCTCTGCAACTATAGGTTCCCCCGAACTTGTGGCGGAGTTTATAGGGCCCAAAACGATCATAATTCGGGCCGATGCCGACAAACAATATGACATAAGCGTTGAATTCGCAAATCCAAAAAAAGAGGACATGGAATTATCTGAGGAGCTTGCTATAGGACCCGAAACTACAGCGCGCTTAAGAAGGCTGCGGGAACTTATAACGTCCCACAAGAGCGTCATCATATTCACAAATACAAGGGAAACCGCCGAGGTACTTTCGTCAAGGCTCGCTACCCTTGACAAGGAACTCAAGCACGCTGTGCACCACGGCTCGCTCTCCAAGGAAAGCAGAATAAAAAGCGAAATCGCATTCAAGAAGGAAGAACTGAAAAGCCTCATTGCGACTTCCTCGCTTGAGCTCGGCATAGACATCGGTGCAGTTGATCTGGTAGTCCAGTATATGTCGCCTCGTCAAGTAGCACGCCTTATCCAACGTGTAGGCAGAAGCGGGCATAACATAAATCGCATAAGCAAGGGCATCATAATGTCCGGCGATGAGGATCTTTTTGAATCTGCCATAGTAGGCAAATTTGCCGCAGAAAAAAGGCTCGAAGGGATAAAGCTTCATGAGATGGCGCTGGACGTACTCGGCAACCAGATAATCGGCATGACAATGGACGAATATGAAACGCCTCTGTCCAAGATGTATTCCCTAGTAAAAAGAAGTTATCCTTACAGGAATCTCACTGAAAGAGAATTCACAGAAGTTGTCCGTTTCATGGAAAGCCTCAGGATGATATGGATAAACGAAACGCCTGCGGACCTTGTAATAAAAAGAAGAATGAAGGCATGGAATTACTATTTTACAAATCTTTCAACGATTCCGGACACAAGGCAATACCGGGTAGTTTCAATCATCGGCAACGAACCCATAGGTTCGTTGGATGAGGAATTCGTAGCGGAACACGGGCTTCCCGGAGAGAAATTCATATGTTCAGGCCGGGCGTGGAAAGTCGTGCAGGTGGAAAAAGACCGGGTTGTAGTGGAGCCGATACAGGACATAGAAAGCGCCATTCCTGCATGGGAAGGCGAACTTATCCCCGTGCCTTTCGAAGTTGCGCAGGATGTCGGTCGATTGCGTTCTTTTGTCAAGTCGCATGATGAGAATGAAATCATGAAGAAATGCAGAACCGACTACGAGGCAGCAAAGAAGATGAAGGAAATAATATCCAGGCAGGATTTCGTGCCTGACCACGAGAACTTCCTCATAGAAAGCTACAAGGACTTTGTCATCATACACTCTGCATCCGGCTCTCTCATCAACGACACGATAGGCCGCTATCTTGCAGCGACAATAAGCAGAGAAACCGGAATATCTGTTAATATCAAGACAGACCCTTACCGCATAATGCTTCAAGCGGCATGGACAAAAGAGAAGGTCAAACAATTGCTTGAAAAAGCGGTTGAGATAGAACCTGTCCTGCGCAGCGAGCTGGAACGAAGCTCGATGTTCAAGTGGCGCTTCCTGCATGTCGCCAAACGTTTCGGGGCAGTAACCAAGCGCGCCGATTTCCAGCGCATACATCTCAATAAACTCATAGCGGCATATGCAGAATCCCCCATATACAAAGAGGCCATGAATGAGCTTTTCCTCGAGAAGATGGATATCGCAGGAGCAGAGCGCCAGATACTCGCGATTCAAGAGGGACGCATCAAGCTTGTCCTGCGCGAAGGGCTGTCGCATCTCGGGGAGCTGGGCCTTGTTCATCAGTTCTCGGAAATAATGAAGCCCGCACTCCCTGCAGAAGAAATAGAAAAAATCTTCAAGCGCAGGCTTCTTGGAACCCGAGTAAGGCTTCTGTGCATGAATTGCTATGATTATTCCATAGAAACGTCTGTAAGAGACGTGGAAAAACAGCCTGAATGCCCAAAATGCGGGGCGCATTTGATCGCCGTGACTCATAAGAACAACACCGATGCGCAGGCACTGATTAAGAAAAAGAAGACACGAAAAGAAATGACAGAGGAGGAAATGAAGGAGTTCGCCCGCCTACGCCGCACGGCCGACCTCGTGATAGTTTACGGAAAGAAGGCAGTTGAAGCTATGGCCGGCCGCGGCGTTGGGCCGGAAACAGCAGCACGCATACTCGCAAGGCTTCATGTCAAACGAAGCGGTTTATACAAGGATGTGCTCGAAGCAGAAAAAACGTTCGTAAGAACAAGTAAATACTGGCGCTAACCTTTTTACCATCCTAAACGAAACATAATCATGAAGTTTTGCCTTTTCGATGCAGATTATTCGTCAAGTGAGAAGCCAAACGTCCGTCTTTTTGGTACAGACGACAAAGGAAATTCCGTAATGGTTCTGGACAGTATAGAGCCATATTTCTATGCCTTTTGCAAGAAGGGTCTCAAGGCGGAACTGGAAAAAATAAAAGAAATAAAACGAACCGAGCTGACAAAAAAAATCATTAACGGAAGGGAAAAGTCTTTCTATAAGATTTACTGCGAGCGTCCGGCAGAAGTAAGAGAGATGATAAAAGACAGGACCGAATGTTTTGAATATTCTTTGAATCTTTACAAACGCTACCTGATCGACAAGGGAATCTATCCTCTTGAATGGCTGGACATCAAGGGTCCGTCACGCAAAGGGGAAGGCTTCGCAACGGTTATCGAAGCTGAACGTATCAAGAAAACGAAGAACGGGATCCTTGGGCAGCCCAAGATTATGGCACTGGATATCGAAGTCATAGACGGCAGAATAGTGATGTTCAGCGCCGCGGATAACATAGGCTACAGAGAAGTCTTTTCATCCGAAGATGAAAAGGCTGTGCTCGAAAAAATAAGTAGGACATTTTTGGAGCGCGATCCGGACATAGTGGCCACCTACAACGGAGACTTGTTTGATTTCGACATCCTCAATCAAAGATCTCAGGCAAATAAGATAAAACTAATGCTCTCGCGAGATGGCAGCTCTCTGTATTTCAGAAAAAGCATGTGGACATCATCGGCCAAGATAAAAGGGCGCATACATATTGATCTTTTTGCATTTGTCAGCCGCCTGATGTTTCAGCAATTACAGTCTGAAGTATTCACGCTTGACGAAGTTTCACGAGAAATTCTTGGCCGAGGCAAGGAGTCCATTTCCTTGGAAGAGCTGGCAAACATGTGGAAAAACAAGAGGAAATTGATGGAAGATTACTGCATGAACGATTCCCTGCTCACGCTTGACTTATGTAAGAATCTTCTCACGCAAATATTCACGTTATCGAGAGTTTCAGGCCAATTGCCTTTCGATTGCTCACGCATGACTTTTGGCGCCTTGTCCGAATGGTATCTTATCCGTAAGGCGGCGGAAAGGAACATGATTTCCCCGAACCCTGCCCACTATGCTGAAATACAAAGAAGGCGGGCGAAAGTTCCGATAAAAGGCGGCTATGTGAAGGAGCCTATGAAAGGGCTTCACTCGAACATAGGAGTGTTCGATTTCCGCTCCTTGTATCCTAGCGTCATAGTCACGTTCAATATATCACCAGAGATGCTGAACATCAAATGCAAGAAATACAATCACGTGCCCGGATTCCGTTATAAGTTTTGCGCCGACAAGAAAGGGTTCGTTTCTGAAATGGTGGAAAGCATACTGGAGGAAAGAGGCAAGATAAGGAAGAAGATAAAGAATGCCAAGAATAGAAAAGAACTGGACGAACAACAGTTCAGTCTAAAGATACTGGCGAATGCAACCTACGGCATGTTCATTAATCCTAAAGCCAGATGGTACAGTTACGAGTGCGCTGAATCCTCGGCTGCTTATGGCAGGCATTACATAAAACAGGCAATAGATGAAGCGGAAAAATACGGGTTCTTGGTCATTTACGCCGACACGGACTCCCTTTTTGTCAAGCTGGCTGACGAAAAAGACATCAAAAAAAGCGCCAAAGATTTTCTGAAAAAAATAAATGCAAGCCTCCCTGGAATAATGGAACTGGATCTGCAAGGATTCTACATCAAAGGCATGTTTATCCCGCAAAAACTTGAAGGCTACACTGCCAAGAAGCGCTATGCGCTTATGGATGAGAAAGGAATTATAACCCTGCGCGGTCTCGAAGCCGTGCGCCGCGATTGGTGCGATCTTGCAAAGAGCCTCCAGCGCGAAGTAATTAGATTGGTCCTTGAAGGAAAGGAAAAAGAAGCGCTTGAAGCCGTCAGAACAACTGTCAAGAAGGTAAAGAACCGGCAAGTCGACATTGATGAGATAGCAATAAGCACGCAACTCTCCCGCTCGGCCGGCCAGTACAAAACCAAAAATATACATTCCGTGATCGCGCGAAAACTTAACGAGGAAGGAAAAGCTGCCGCAGAAGGCACGATATTCAGCTATGTTATAAAGAAGGGCGCAGGCTCCATATCAGACCGTGCAGAGCTTGCATACAAGACGGGTAAGGATGACTATGATGCCGATTATTACATCAATAATCAAATCTTGCCAGCGGCGTTCCGCATTCTACAAACGCTTGGCTACAAGCAGCAAGAGCTTCTTGCTAACGGGCTCAAAAGATTTGGTTAGGAATAAAAAGCTTCTGAAAATATACTTTTTATGACCTACGAACTTCCAAATCCTCTTGGCAGCAAACGCCCAGACGGAACATTTGCAGGATACTTTGCGGATAGGGAAGAATATCGTGTAAATCTTACGCATGTTGACGAAACTCTTGATTTTCAGGAGATGAGATCGAGAAGAACCCCCGTTAGCCGCCCATCAACGACAGGCCAAAATAATCCGGTGTATCCGGGTATTTCAGTCATAACTACAATAGCCATAGGCCGAGATGCCTATCTTATGCTTGTCCGCCAACAAAGGCCGTCTGGAGATAATGTCTTGAAGCTCGTTTCAGGCTATATTCCCAAGATGCATCTGCAGAATCCTTTGAATGTGGCAAAAGAAGAACTATCTGAAGAAGTTCTTCCTGTGACTCCTGACGGCAAAGTTGTCAGAATTTTCCTCGGCGGTGAAATTACTGGAATGCCATTTGCCGATACAATCAAGAGCCATGACTACAGATTGCAGGGCAGCCCAACATCTCAATATATGCCAGAAGGGCTTCTCTCGCCGGTAACTGTCGAGGGCAAGCAACTGGCAGATGATCCGAGAATGTTCTTTTGGCTGCCAGAAAATAATGCTCAACTTGTTTATGGATATCACTTCAGCGGCGATGAACTCAAAAATATGGATGTATCGCTTCATCACAGCGAGGATGAATTCAATCCCAATACACGAATGCTGGACGCTGTCCCGCATAGCCATGGCATCTATCTTGTAGGCTTGGACAATAATAGATTGACTTCCGAAATCTATACGATGCAGAAAGGCAAGCTTGTGGGCATAAGCCCAGACGAACTTCTTTTATCCGAAGCATTTGCCCCGATAGAAAACGGCTTCGTTGACAGGCGCAGCATACCGCTCCATGAATATCGTAAAATGCACAATAGATGGATATAATGGCTGCTGCGTTATATGTTCCGGAAGGACTCTCCGTTGTTACTGACGTTGATGAAGTCCATCACTACGCTGAAGGATTGAAAAATACGACTTATGGTGACCTTGCCATGCATTGGGTTGGCTATGTTCCAGAAGGCTACGCTCAAACCGTGATAAACGAGGTCGGCATATCCAGGGATGAACGTATAGGAACGCTTGCGAAAATTATTGGCGATCATAGAGGAGAACAACTCACCCAAGTAGAAATAAATCAACTTATTGAAGAACAGCGAAAAATGGAAATAGAAAAATTCCTTTACGGGCAGTTATCCCCTAACTTTAGAAATGCAGATTTTGTAAGGGAATTGTCTGCCCGATATGGGAACAAAATTTTTGTAGGTGCTGCATCAAGTCAAGACCATGACATTGTTCAACGCATTCTCAAGTATCCGGGAATTGAGTTATGGAATCAGCTTCGTCATGTCATGTCAGTCCATGGAACAACTGAAAATAAGTATGCTGCAGCTGCACGATGGGCACAAATAGACCCTTCAAAGGCTGCTGCCATAGACGACTCTCCGTCAGGAATCAGAGACGCGACCCACGCAGGCTATAGAATAAGAATTGCAGTCCCCAATGCATATACAACTGAAGATGCCGTAAAGACCGCAGGAGCTACATTGGTTATTCCGGATCTTTCGCATATATACGCAGAAGAATTGATAGAAATGCTGTCCAAATAAGTCATTTTTTACTCTCTTCAATAAAATTTAAAGACACTTGCATATATCAATGTGATATAATGGGCATCATTTCGGGTTTTGTGAAAAATCTCCCTACAGGCACACTTGTATATTTATACGTTGTTGCTGTGCATAACGTGCCTTTCAACATACTGGCACTCATTCTTGTTATAGTACTGGATGAATTGGATACCATCCTTGGAAAATTCGGCTAAAGGCGTATTATTTTTCCAGGGAACGTGACTCCATCAAACGGAGTCCAGCCGCATTTCGTCTTCATGTCTGCATTTCTTATGATACTTTCGCCTTCTGTTCCAAGAACAGTGAACTTTGCAGGAAAACCTTCTGCTATGCGCCCGCCGGCTATGCTGAAAAATTTAGAGGCATTATAGCTCGTTATCTTGGCAACAGCAGACGGGCTGACATATTTTGCTCGCAGCAGCCATAGAACAAAATTGCCGTAAGTATCCAATCCCGGCATCCCTGAGGGCGGATTGGATGAAAGTTTCTCTGCAATAGTATGAGGCGCATGATCTGTTGCCAGCATGCATTCTCCATGACGTACAGAATCCAGTAAAGCTGCATTGTCAGCCCGGCTACGCAAAGGCGGATTCACTTTAAACAACGGGCCTGCTGCGCTTTCCCTGTTGAAATAGAGATGATGAGGCGTTATCTCATGCATAAGCTGGTGTTCCCTAGCAGCCGCCAGCCCTTCTTTTGTCGATACATGAGCTATATTTCCGTTTATGTGGGTTTTTCTTATCAAATCAGCCGCTTTCACTATCGCGGAAACCTCGGATTCAGGGGGCCGCGCATCGCCATGAAATTCATTTTGGGTAAAAAGCATCTCGTCCTCGCAGTGAAATGTCACAGGCTTGCCTGTGGCCGCAATCAAGCGGCATGCTTTCTCGGCATTTTCCCAGTCAAGCATCATGCCGCCTGTGCTTTTGGCAGTGTAAATTTTGTATCCTATGGCAAGCCTTGCGTTTTCCCGTATAAGATCAAGCTTGCCAATCCCTGCGAAGTGGCGCACGTCCACTTTCGCTTTCCGGGAAAGCGTGATTTTCTTCAGCAATCTTTCAGGCGTTGTCACCGGTTCGGGAAGGTTGGGCATGTCAAGCACCGTATGAACTCCTCCATTGAGCGCAGCCTCGCTGCCTGTAAGAAAATCTTCCTTGTGCTCCCATCCGGGCTCGCGCAAATGAACGTGCGGGTCTATGAATGCCGGAAAAATATAATGATCCTGCAATATCGTGGTAATGTCAGGAGAACGCAATTCCTTGCCTGAAACCTTCCGGATTATTCCTCCATTTATGCCTATGTAAGCTTCCTGAACGCCGGTTACAGGATCGACTATCCTTCCGTGTATGACCCTATCATATTCCATATTCATGCCTGCTTGCCCTATGCTAATAGTTTCTTGCGATTGCATAGTCAAAGTATGACCCTATCATATTCCATATTATGCCTGCTTGAGTCTGCCGCGAAAATCATCAAGGCGCGTATAACCTTTTCTTGCCATGAACGAAGCTAATTCATCATGAACTCTTCCAAAAATCATTGGTCCTTCCTCCATGAATGCCGTGCCTATTTGCACAGCTGATGCACCTGCCAGTATGAACTCGAATGCGTCTTTCCCTGAGGAAATGCCGCCTACTCCTATGATGGGCATCTCAATCATTTCATAAAACTTCCTTACATTTGCAAGAGCCGTGTATTTTATATACGCGCCTCCTAATCCCCCGAATCCGCCCTTCGGCTTTATGACAGGAGCTTCTTTCTCCGCATCTATCACAAGCGCATTGCCTATTGAATTGATGCAACTGACAAACGCAGGCTTCCGTCTCTTAAGTATGCCTGAAGCTTCTTCAAAATGTATGAAATCGAAATATGGCGGAAGCTTCACTCCCATGGGCTTTTTAGATATTCTCAGAGCCTCCTTAAGCACCTCGTCCATCTGGGCAAAATCATACCCTATCTGCGGCTTTCCCTTGATGTTGGGGCATGAAAGATTCAATTCGATTGCCGAAACTTCCGAATCATTGAATGCTTCCAATATCTGTATATTATCTTCGAGGCATAGTCCTGAAACGCTTGCTATTACAGGTTTGCCAAAACTCTTCAGCAAAGAAGGAAACTTCACGTATTCCTTGTACCCAAGATTGGGCAATCCCATGGAATTTATAGAACCCATGTCAAGCGCGTAATATCGCGGCTCCTCGTTGCCTTGCCGCGGCTCCTTTGTGCACGATTTCATGGTTATGGCGGCAGAACGCGATGCGCCTATTGTTTCGAGTTCCTTCAGCGTGACATCTTTAGGTCCTGCTGCGTTGAATATACAGGAACGAAAATCCATGCCGGCCATTTTCACGGAAAGATCAGCCAAGCTTTACCGCCCCGTATTTCCTGTAATATTCGATCCAGTTTATCTTGTCCTGAAGGGTAAGATATTCGTTTATGATGCTGAAAATATCCTTCATCGTTAATATCGGAAATACCTTGATGCCTGCGTCTTCCAGTCGCTCTGTGGCGCTTTTTTCCTCGGCGCGTTCCGCATCCCCAAGCTTCTCCTGCCTGTCGACGGCCAGAACAAGCCCGACAATTTTGTGCTCACCAAGCGTTTCCAGTTTTTTCATTGCATCTGTCTTTGTGCTGCCTGTAGTTATGACGTCATCGATCATCAATATCTTCGCGCCGGGTGTGAAATGGCCCGCGCCGACTATGGCATCATCCATTGCTTTGTCGCCGTATCCCTTGCTTTCTTTCCTGTCGTAAAGGTAGCGTTTGTTCATGCCATGAAGCTCGTAGAGCCCTTCGCACGCAAGGCAGGCAAGGCTTATCCCAGCATACGCAGGTCCGAATATAAAATCAAAGTCCTCTATCTTGCCTTCGTCAAGAAGCTGTTTGATTTGATCGGCATACGCTTTCTTCAGTCCCTCCAACGATTCGCCGTCTGTCATTCCGCGCAGGTTTATCATGTTCGGCGAGCGCCTGCCGCTTTTGAATACGAAAAAGTCTTTTTCATATTGGGCCATGCGCATGGCTCCTTTTTCTAGTAACAATTGCAGGAAATCTTTTTTGTCCATATCAGAACCTCTTTGCTATGCTCGCAAACGCCCTTGCGCTTTCTGAAGGGTTCTTTGCGTCGTAGATTGCTGAGCCTATTATGGCATAGGAAGACCCAGGCGCGCTTTCAAATGCCTTCGCAAGGTCCCCGCCCTGCGTTCCTATGCCCGGAAAACAGAACTTCTTTTCTGGAAACATTTGACTTATTTCCTTTATTCTCTCCGGTTTTGTTCCCGGAACGACAAAAAAGCCCACTCCCATCGATGCTGCAACTGAATATATTTTTTCCGGAGCGTCCTGTTTAATATAATCGAAAAATCCCGGATGCGTCATCTCTCCGCCGACCATGGGCATGATGCCGTTTTTCTGAAGCGCGGCTATCCAACTTTTCTCGGCTTCAATTCCTGTAAAAGGGAAAAGAATGGCAGAATCCATTCGTGCGGCTTTCATCACCTCAGCGAATTTTATGCCCATGCCGGGTATGTCGTTAGCTGCTTTCTGATGATCATATATCACCGGCAACTCGCACTCATCCCTGATGACGTCCATTGCATTGAGAAGCCCGAGTTCTAGGCCCAAGACAAAACCAAGTTTGTACCCTACTATTCCATCTATGAAACATGTTGATGCAACAAGCTGCTTTAGTTTTTGTTTTGACGAAATGTCGCAAGATATTATTATGCCATGGTCCCTGTCAAACATAATCTTACATCTGAAATAATTTTTTTAAAGCTGATAAGCCGCATTTTTTAAGCTTTACCCATCAACTAACTCCATGGATTCTGACGTAAAGGAAAAATATATCAAAGCCGGAAAGATAGCTTCGCATGTACGAGACGCAGCAGCAAAGAAAGCAAAACCAGGCGTGAAGCTTCTTGACCTTGCTGAGTTCATAGAAACCGAAACGCGAAAGCTTGGCGGTGAGCCTGCATTCCCGGCCAATCTTTCCCTAAACGAAATAGCTGCACATTATACTCCATACAAGAACGATACAACCGCAATACCTGAAAATTCTATACTCAAGATAGATATAGGCGTTCATGTAGACGGCTACGTTGCTGATACGGCAAAAACCGTGGCATTTTCTCCTGAGCTACAGAAGCTTTCCGATGCATCCCGCCTTGCTCTCGAAGAAGCCATAAAAATTGTGAAGCCGGGCGTAAAGGTCTCAGAAATATCAACTAAGATAGAAGAGACAATAAAATCATGCGGATACAAGCCCGTCTCAAATCTTACCGGCCATGGCCTTGACAGATATTTCCTGCACGCATCACCCCAGATACCTAACATAGCAGTAACAGGTAACGTGAGTCTCAAGGAAGGGCAGGCAATTGCCATAGAACCATTTGCAACAGACGGCCGCGGCTTCGTCAAAGAATCATCGCCTGTTCTCATATACATGCTTACCGGCAAGAAGCCCATACGCAACATGGACGCACGCAAAGCCATGGAGTTTGCGGATAAGTTTGGCGGTCTTCCGTTTGCAGAAAGATGGCTGCCTTTTGATTCATTATTCAAGACCAGACTCTCTCTGCGCGAGCTCAAAGAAAAAGGAATTTTATATGAGTATCCGCCTCTTAGAGAAACCGGGATGGTCAGCCAGCATGAACACACGCTAATTGTGGGCGCTGAACCATTGGTAACGACTTTATGAGAAATAAATTTAATATAAAAAGGTTGTTCATGAAATAAAATCAGTGGGAATATGATAGTGATAGTTGACAACGGCTCAGGCGCACAGGAAATTTCGCGCTTTCTAAAATCGAAAAACATCATTATGAAACCTGCCGAGGCGCTGAAAGCCAAGGCCGGCGGCTACATACTCTCTGATGGCGACCCTAAAAACATGGAAGCCAATCTCGATATTCTCGACAAATCCGAAGTTCCTGTTTTGGGAATAGGCACAGGCGGACTCTTCATTGGCGCGGCTTACGAAGCCGAAGTAACCCCGATGAAATTCGGCAAGACTGAAACTGTCTTGATAAAGAAACCCTGCCCGTTAACGCTCGATATGAAAAAGAATTTCATAGCCGGCAAAGCTTCCAACTTCGGATTCTCGTCAGTACCTGAGAACTTCAACGTCATAGCATCATCAAAAGCCTATGAATATGAAATCCTTCAGGAAGCCGAGAACCCATTCTTTGTGGTCTGCTTCAATCCGGAACTCGGCATGGAAGGCCGCCAGATTCTTACAAACTTTGAGAAGTTTGTTGAAGTCTGGAAGGAGTATCACAAGTAAACCGATTTACAGCTACTATGAATCAGGAGGATGTATTCTGCATAATAGTAAAGCCACGCGATCGTAATCTGTTGCATCGCAACGTATCATCTTCACGTTGTCTCTTTTCCATTCATATTCGTACGGATCTATGCCTATAATTAACCGGACGCCCATTTAGAAATATTAATAAACTTCAGATAAATTAATGATTATATGAAAGATGAAATTTTATCTTATCGTGAAATGTGCAACAAGATTCATCTAAATACTATTCAAAGAGGAATGAATTTTCATATCAAAAAAGGAATTTCTGTTATTTTAATGTCTGTTAGACCGGGTGCTCCCTACGATGATGAAATAGACATGGTTAAAAATTTATTAATTTATGAAGGACACGATGTTCCAAAATCCAAACAGAATCCTGAACCAAAGAAAATTGATCAACCAATATGGACTGATAATGGAACATTGACAGAAAATGGCAAATTTGTGAAAGCTGTTGAGGATTATAAAAAAGGGTTGATTTCTCCTGAAAAAATACTTGTTTTTGAAAAATTAAATTCTGGAATTTGGTCGGAGAAAGGATTATTTTCCCTGATTAATTATGAAACAAGAATTTCAAATAGTAGAAAAGTTATAAAATTTATACTTGAGCCTGTTGATGAGCATATTGAAATACCTAAAGGAAAAGATGTTGAGGAACACAATAGACTTATACCGACAGGTGTTAAAATTGCAGTTTGGAAAAGAGACAAAGGTACATGCGTTCTTTGCGATTCCACCAAAAATTTACATTATGATCACGATTTGCCATTTTCTAAGGGTGGAAGTAGTATTACTGAAAAAAACGTTAGAATTCTTTGTGCTAAATGTAATTTGAAAAAACACGATAAAATTGAATAGTGGCGTGACGCATTTGTACATGCTTGCGCACAGAAATTCCCTGGCTATAAAATTTCATAAAAAGAACACGTTTAGAGAGACGGGCGATATTTTAATGGAAAAAGTCCTGAAATAAAAAAATCAGCCCGTGTAAATGACATCTTCTTCCATCTTCTGCTGCTTCTTTTTCTTCATCGTGTTCTCGTAATACTTGTTCATGTCTTCGCTGACAGAAGGCTTCATTTCCTTGTATACGGATTCAAAGTCTTTTCTGGTGACTTCCTTGGAATCTATGTCCTTTCTCATGGCATTCATTGCAGCTTCCCTGACGTAAGCCTCAAGATCCGCGCCGGAGAATCCTTCCGTCTCTTTTGCCAGCCTTTCAAGGGATACATCCTTTGTAAGCGGCATGTCTTTCGTATGGACTTTCAATATCTGCAGCCTTGCCTTTTCATCGGGCGTGGTCACAAGTATCTGCCTGTCAAATCTTCCGGGTCTCAATAAGGCAGGATCCACTATGTCAGGCCTATTGGTTGCGGCCAGTACCACTACATCATGCAGGTCTTCCAATCCGGAGATTTCCGTGAGCAATTGCGATACTACACGCTCCGTGGCCTGCGTATCTCCTGCGGAACCGCGTCTTGGCACAAGCGCATCTATTTCATCAAAGAATATTACGCTTGGGGATACCTGCTTTGCACGGCGGAAGACATCACGTATGTGCCGTTCGGATTCGCCCACCCACATGGAAAGCAATTCCGGTCCTTTTATTGAGATGAAGTTGGCCCCACTCTCGCTTGCTACGGCCTTTGCAAGCAGCGTTTTTCCGCATCCGGGCGGGCCATAAAGCAGTATTCCTGTCGGCGGGCGTATTCCCAAGCGCTTAAATGATTCAGGGAACTTCATGGGCCATTCAACAGCTTCTATCAATGACTGCTTGACATACTCAAGGCCTCCTATGTCGGTCCATTTCACATTCGGAGCTTCTATCAGAACCTCGCGCATTGCCGAAGGTCCCACCATCTTAAGAGCATAATTGAAGTCTTCATCCGTTACCGTGAGCTTCTTTATTATCTCCGGATCTATTGGCTTATCTTCCTTTATTGATGTGATATCAGGAAGCACCCGTCTTAATGCATGCATTGCAGCTTCCTTGCAGAGCGCCTGTATGTCCGCGCCTACATAACCGTGGGTTATAGACGCTATATTTTCTACGTTGACGTCTTTGGAAAGCGGCATGCCCCTTGTGTGTATCTGCAATATCTCTCTTCTTCCTTCTTTGTTGGGTATGCCTATCTCTATCTCCCGATCAAAGCGGCCCGGCCTTCTTAATGCCGGATCAAGCGCATTCGGTATATTTGTTGCGCCTATGACGATTATCTTGCCTCTTGATTTCAGCCCGTCCATTAGCGTGAGCATTTGCGACACTACGCGTTTCTCAACTTCACCGCGCACTTCCTCGCGCTTCGGCGCTATGGCATCTATCTCATCGATAAAGATTATGCTTGGCGCATTCTTCTCAGCCTGCTCAAAGACCTTACGTATATTCTCTTCCGATTCACCATAGAATTTGCTCATGACTTCAGGTCCGTTTATGACAAAGAACTTGGCACCGCTCTCGTTAGCTACGGCTTTTGCAAGCAGCGTCTTGCCTGTACCGGGCGGGCCGTGCAGTAGTATGCCTTTTGGCGGCTCTATTCCGAGACGCTCAAAGAGCTCAGGATGCTTTAGCGGAAGCTCTATCATTTCCCTTACTTTCTTGACTTCCTCGTGCAGGCCGCCCAAATCCTCATATGTGACTTCTGGTATCTTGCCTTCTTCGACAGGCGCGGTTGCCTGAGGCAAGAGTTCCACGTCAGTTGCGCGCGTTATTCTTACGATGCCTTTCGGTTCGCTGCTTACCACAACGAATTTTTCGTCCCCGAAAGGCGTGAACATGAAATCCCCGAAATCCATGCCGAAGAATTGTTCAAACAATGAATTCTGTGATCTTCTGTCCTGAACCACAGGATTCGGTATTATGATGTCACCCGTAAGAACAGGCCGCATGAGAAGATTCTGCTTGAGAAGATTGCCACCCATATGGATTATGATTCCTTTTCTCGCCGGAGCTATCGTAACGGCCTTGGCTTCCTTGATTTCGCAGCGTCTGACTTTGACCGACTCCCCTATTCCTGCGGCGCAATTCCTCCTTTCAAGGCCGTCCATTCTTATTATGTCCAATCCTACATCTGCAGGATAAGCGCGAACCGCTATAGCGCCCGTTTTTCGCTTTCCCTCGATTTCTAAAACGTCTCCTTCGTTTATTCCTAGCCTTTTCATCTCTTTGGAGGGAATTCTCACGATGCCTCGGCCAAAGTCTGCTCTTTCAGTCAATTCGCCTACATTAAGAATAACTTCTTCCATCATAACTATTCCCCTCCCAAACTTATATATTTGACCGTTTATTATGGCCCTGTCTTCTGGCCTTCAGCACGACATCCATAATATCATAATCAACTTTTTCTTCCCATTCACGGAAGAATTCCTCCATAATTCTCATGTGTTCCTTAGCCACAAGGAAAACTGAATCCGCTATCTTCTCGTGCGGAACGCTGTCCAGCAGGCCGTTACGCCTGTACTCGTAATTCTTCCCGTTCCTCGGCACGGTCTGCTTCCAGCCGTGAAGCTTGCGGAAGAACGCTATTCTCTCGTAATCCGATGAGAAGCGCTCCGGATTTGTATGGAAGCTTATTATGATGCATTCGCCGCCGCTCTTCCGGATTTCTATCCGTATGGCCATTTAGCATTATACGTAATGCTAAATTATTTAAATCATTAGTATAACGAAGAATGCTAATTTATACGCCGCTGTTTTATCCTTTCGTCCGATAAAATAACTATGAAAATAGCCACAAATACGCCGCTTGACAAGATACTGGACGGTGGCATAGAGGACGACGCCATAACGAACTTATACGGCCCGGCAGGCGTGGGCAAGACGAATATTGCAATATGCGCTGCGATACAGGCCGCGAAGGATAGCAAGCATGTCGTATATATCGACACCGAAGGCTCGTTCTCCCTTGACAGATATTTCCAACTTGGCGGCACCGAAGAGCTGCTGAAAAACGTATCTTTTGTAGAACCCACTTCGTGGAAACAGCAGCACGCCGAGATTCTGCGCCTTGATAAAAGCATGGAGAAGAAGAGCATCGGCCTCATAGTTGTGGATTCTATAGTTTCGCTCTATAGGTTGGAACTTGACGACGATAATTTCCAAGCCATAAACCGCCAACTTGCAACACAGTACTCGGTGCTGTCACGCATCGCAAGGACCCTAAAGATTCCGGTCATAGTCACCAACCACGTCTACGGGATTCGCGGGGACGGAAAGGAAGGGGAGAAAATTGAGATGACATCGCGCACAATAAGCAAGTACTGGTCAAAGGCGCTCATTGAGATAAAGAAAACCGAAGCCGCCGGTCATCGGCTGGCCATCATCCGCAAACACCGTTCGGTGGCGGAAAGCAAAAGCGTTGAATTCGAGATCAAAGAAGACAAGTTGAAGGAAGTCAAGCTCTTGGGGATAATTTGAATAGGAACTCAGGAATAAGCAAACTGTTAAATATTTTTAAGGTCTTAGAACTGCTTGATGTAAAATGCACGAATACATGAACGCGTTTCTCATATTAAGCGTGATAACGGTGATCGGAGGCAGCGCGATGCTGCTTGGTCTGCTATTCAAGTTCCTTCTTGGCTTTTAGCATCATGGAAATCACTGCCATTCTTACCGGAACTCCGTTTCTAGCCTGCTTGAAAGGTATTACTCTTGGATCCGAGTCCATGTCAGCGTTTATTTCATTTGACCTTGGCAATGGATGAAGTACACGGCAGGTTGTCGGCAGAGCCTCAAGTATTTCACGATGCATAATATAACTTCCTTTCTCGCCTTTAAGACGCTCTTTCTGAACGCGCGTACAATATACAACATCGGGCTTTATTTCGTTCAGCGCCTTTTCCATGTTTTCAACATCATAATGACCTGCCTCGATAAATCGCATTTCCGCAGGGAGAGTCAATGAAGATGGGGTTATTGAATACATCTCATTTCCGGGAAAGAGCGAAAGAACTTTCATCAATGAATGCACGGTCCTTCCGTATTTCAGGTCGCCGAGAAATGCAATTCTCAGATTTTCCAGCCTTCCATGCTCCTGCATTATTGTAAACGCATCAAGCAGTGATTGCGTTGGATGCTCATTCGAGCCGTCGCCGGCATTGATCGCCGGCACGCCGGCAAGCGCGGCATACCGCATGATTTGCCCCTCTTCATCATCGCGTATGACTGCTATGTCAGCGTAACCCGCAAGTATCCTTATGGTGTCTTCCTTTGTTTCGCCTTTTTCTCTGGAAGATCCTGCATCCTTATGTGTTAGCACTTGGCCGCCCAGACGGTACATTGCTGACTGAAAACTTTTCTCAGTCCTTGTCGAAGGCTCGAAAAATATATTAGCAAGTATCTTGCCTTTGCATAACTCCCGTGGCTCCCTCACAAACGAAGAAGCAACGGATAATATTTCTTCGATGTCGGAACGGGAAAGTTGCGTCACAGATACAAGACTGTTCCTGTCCCACATGAAAATCATATCGTCAAAAAACTTATTAATAGCACCCTTTGCGCAAATTATTTCCCGGCTGAAAATCAGATTGCGCGTACTTCTATGCCTGTACCTTCAAGCGCAGACTCAAATTCTGCGCCATTGGCTAATGGAACTGCTATTTTTGGATGTATTGTATTCGCCGCGCCGCCATAAGTGAGGAATGCTATATCAACGTTCGAGTCTACTGCGCTCACCCTGTCTCCGTCGTTATAATAAAGGCTCATTCCGTCAAACGTCACAAGATAGCCGTTTCCCTGCTTGTTATCCTTTATTGCAGAAGATGATTCTATTACCATCTCGCCAAAATCGAATGTCATTCTTTCGTTAGGCTCCATGGAGTAAATACCGCCTGCCATGCCCAAAACGCAATTGAAGGGTCCCATGATGCGGGTCTCGTTATGCTTCAATTGCTCGGCAGCGGACTTGTCGCAGTCATCGTAGCTGAAAAATATGTAATCGGCAGGAAGAGCATTTTCAGGCAGATTAGAAGGATTAAAATACACGACTTTGTCTCCCGTAGCACTTATGCCGTTCTGGCCATATTTTGCAAAATCGTATCCATTATATTCTAAATTCGGTTGTACGCATCCTGCAGCAAGAAGGCACGCTATTACGAGTGCAGCGCATCTCATTCATGACCCTCCTTTTTTCTATGCATACTAAGGGCTCTATTACTTTTGAAGCTTTTGGTACACGAACACTTCAATTTCTCGGCTTCCCGGGAAGCCGCTATGCTTTCCTGCTTGGCCTTCTTGAGTTTGTTTTTATCCAGCCAATCCTTCTTCGTTACGCAGTTTATGTCAAGGCACATTCTAAACGGCCTTCTCCCCTGTGAATATACCTGTATTATCGGCGTTTTGCATTCCTCGCATATTTTCTCGGTATTCATTATCGTGCCTTCCCTGGGCAGCGGGAATCCAACACGGCATCCGTTCTTGTAGCCCGTGCAACCGACAAAACGTTTGCCCGTTCTCCAGAGCTTGTGAACTTTAAGGGTGCCGTGGCATTCCTTGCATGTCCCAAGTATCGATTGCTTGTCCTGTGTCGCGATGACTGCTTTTGTGAGTTCCTCTCCTATTTTCATTTCCTTTTTCTTGAACTCGGATGATATTTTCGATAGTTCCTTCTGGGCTTCCTTAAGCACGTGCTCACGCTTTTCTTTGCCAAGTTCAATATTTTCTGTCATCTGATCAAACATGCCGGTAAGTTTCTCCGAGACGACATCGGGCACATTCTTCTCAAGTATATCAGAAAGCTGCTGGCCAAGTTCTGTGACTTCTATGCTCTTCCCTATGACATAACCACGATTGTAAAGTATCTGAAGGATCTGCGCTCGGGTTGCTTTCGTTCCGAGATTTTTCTCTTCCATTTCCTTTAGTACAGAACCCTGCGAGTACCTGGCAGGAGGCTGCGTTTCTTTGTCAAGCATATCTACGCTTACTATCTCCAACGAATCATCTTTTTTCACATCAGGCAATGCCTGATCCTCACGCTGGGCGTATTTTCCATAAAGCGAAAGCCAGCCTTTCTCTATGGTCTTCTTTCCGTGAATGAGAAACTCCTCGCCATTTACATCAAGGATAATTTTCTGGCTTTCTCTTTTAGCAGGATCGCCAAAGCACGCCATGAATCTTCTTACTAGAAGATCATAAACTTTCTTCTGTTTGTCGCCCGCTTTTGACGGAATCTCGCCTGTAGGATAGATTGCCGGATGAGCCGGATCCGTACGCGCACCTTCATGAGGTTTGAGTTCTTTTTTAAGAAGGACTTCTGCTCCCTTTGAATAGTCTTTCTGTTTGCCAAGGGCGCTGATAATTTTTTTATAATTTATGTCAGGGGGCAGTTTTTCCGAGGAAGTTCTGGGATAAGATATGTATCCTGCCTGATAAAGCGTCTCGGCTATATTCAAGCCTTGCTGGGGTGAATACCCGAAATACCTGTAAATATCGCTAAGGAATGATGTAGTGTTGTAAGGCTTGGGCGGTGCCTGTGTCACCAGCTTTTTTTCTACATCCGTTACAACTGCTTTCTTGGCAGAGGCTTTCTTCATAACGCTTTCTGCCTTGGCTTTTTCCCATATCTTGTCTTCGGCGTAGTCCGCAAGAAGCGTTTCTTTGCCTATCTTCACATTAAGTTGTATGAGCCAAAAAGGCGTTGATTTGAATAGTTTTATCGTTTTTTCATGCGATGCCAAAAGGTGGAGGGTTGGCCCCTGAACGCGTCCTGTTGATAGAATCCTGAATCGCTTGGCGCTCTTTTTTATTGCGTTCGTAAGGGCGCGCGTTAGGTTTATGCCATAGTACCAATCAAGATAATGACGCGCCATCCCCGCCTCTATGAGATTTTTATTGAGATGTTTTTCCGCGTGAAGGTAGCTGTCAACAAGCTCGGCCTTCGTCATTGTGGAGAATTTCATTCGTGCAGCATCTTTTCTGCCAAGCATGAGATTGAGAATGTTGAAACCTATGACCTCTCCTTCGTCGTCATAGTCAGTTGCTACAATAACATCGCCCGCATCAGATGCCAATTTCTCTATATTCCTGAAGTAAGGCTCTGAGAATGCAGCCATCTGGTTTGCCTTGAATGAAGGAACCCATTCAACGTCAAAATTCGGGTATTCCCATCCTTTGCCTATTTGCTTTAACGTAAAAAGATGGCCGACTGCAGGGACGGTAACAAATTTTTTGCCGTCTCTCTGGAATTCGTACCAGACTGCCTTGCTTCCTTCTTCAAACATTTTTTTAGGTTTGCCTTCTGCAAGAGCCTCGGCAATGCTCTTGGAAGCCGTCGGTTTCTCGCAAATGATGAGAGTGTGCGCCATATATTTCAAATGATAATAATATAGTATATGTTTAAATAAATAGAATCATTTGCCGCACTATATCGATGCCGCTCTATTTCGCCATGAATATGCCTATGCTGTTCCTGTAAGGGCCGTTATCCTCAACCCTTTCAAACTCATGCTCTGCGAACCGTCCCAACCAGCCGTGCAAATCTCCGGAACCTATCACGATGCCGCCGTCTGCAAGATGCCGCTTTATCTGCAAATATACTTCGTCCATGTATCTTATGCCGGCATCGTCCCTCCTGATTATCGCGTCATCAATGCCGTTGAATAATACGTTCCCTTTCAGGTTTCTGGCCAGTCCTTTCAGGAAAAGTAGCATATCCTTGTCCGACACATCCCAGCGCGGGTAATTCTCCATCGGCATCCCTTCTTTTACGCCTTCTACCGCGGATTTGTACGCGCCCCTGCCCGTTGCCAGAATATCCGTTCCGAGGTAGTCACTCGTTCCTGCCACCGACGCCAACCTGTACATCCTTTTCACGGATTTTGGGCTGCCGCACGCAAGGTCTATGACAGGCTTGTCCTTGAATCTTTCCGCGACCCACAAACCAAGCTCCGTCAGCATATACCCTGACGAACGGTCCTCATATTGATGGGGATTGGCCAGTGCCTCTTCCAGATTCTCCGCATATTCTGCCTGCGTCAAAATATTGAAATGCGGCTGAAGCTTTTTCCGACCGAACACGAATGCCATCTATTTAATTGGCAGGCAGAATATTTAAAGATTTACTACTAATTAATAGTTACTATTTTCTCTTCATTTCCGCGAACCCGCAATACGGCTGCAAAACTGCCGGTATCGCCACCGACCCGTCCGCCTGCTGGAACTGCTCAAGAATAGCGACCATCACGCGGCTTGTCGCTGCGGCTGTGTTGTTCAATGTATGCACGAAGCCTTTCACAGCCATGCCTTCTTTTTCCTTGTATCGTATTCCCAGCCTGCGGGCTTGGTAATCCGTGCAATTGGAATTCGAGCCGATTTCGCGGTAATTCCCGTCTGCCATAAGAAATTCAATATCATATTTCTTGGCAGCAATGCTCCCTATGTCTCCAGTGCATACATTCACAACGCGGAACTTTATGCCAAGGCTTTCCAAAAGCTCCTCCGAATTCTTCTGCAGTTCCTCGTGTAATTTCCACGAGTCTTCAGGTCTTGAAAAAACGAACTGCTCTACCTTATTGAACTGGTGAACACGGAATATTCCCTTGGTATATTTCCCGTGCGCTCCTATCTCTTTACGGAAACAGGGCGAGACGCCGACAAATTTCATCGGAAGGTCTTTCTCAAGCACTATTTCATCGCCCAGCATGGCGCCTATAGGATGCTCGGACGTTGCAATCATGTACAGGTCTTCGTCTTCTATCTTGTACATCACGTTTTCAAAGTCTTCCAATGAAACGACACCTTCATAGGCCTTCTTTCTCATCATGAAAGGCGGCTCTATGAGTTTGAGCCCTCTTTTTCGAAGAAAATCAATCGTATAACGGACTATTGCCATGTCAAGTATGGCAAGCTCTTCCTTAAGATAAAAGAATCCGGTACCGGAAACCTTTGACGCCCGCTCCTCGTCTATCAGTCCCAGCGCAAGCGCGATTTCCAGATGGTTCTTGGGCTTGAACGTGAAACCAAGCGTGCCGCCGGCCGTCTTGACGACCGCATTGTCCGTATCGTCTTTTCCTTCGGGCACCGATTCGTGCAAGAGATTCGGTATCCCCATAAGCAGAAGCTTTGTTTTTTCGTCCAGCTTCGCCTGTTCAATGTCAAGCTTTGATATTTTAGCCGCAACTTCTCCGGCGTCCTTGAGTTCCTTCTTGGCGTCATTGCCCTTTGCCTTGAGAGAAGAAACCTCCTTGGTTATTTCATTCCGTTTTTTCTTCAGGGCTTCGACTTGCTTTATCACGTCTCTTCTCTCGGCATCTGCCTTGATCGCTTCATCCAGCCGCGCAAGTATCGACGGGTCATGCCTTCGTTCAAGATTTTTTCTTACTTCCGAAGGCTTCTCGCGTATCATCTTTATGTCAAGCATGGCATCACTTTCTCCTGTAATTTAATAGGATATCAGGCAGCAGACTTAAATCATTACCTGAGAGCACCATGTCCCCCGTTTCGACCATGCCCGGTTTTGGTTCGATCCAGACAAACAGGTCGGCGGCGGCCTTCATGCTGCGATCGTTTGCCCCGTCGCCCATAGCGGCTATGTACTGATATCCGATATTCCTGAAATGATTTACAACCTCTCTTTTATCGGTAAGGGGCATCACTCCGGATATTCTTCCCGCAAGCCTTGTAATTCCCGATGCTGCCATGTAATCCGCCTGAATGCCGTTGCTCTGCGTAAACGCTTCCACTAAAGGATATATGCCGCCGCTGACGACCGCCAGATCGTAGCCTTCGCGGGTGAGGACGTCCAATGCATATCCCAGTCCCCCTCTTGGTTTCACGTTGCCGCATATGTCTTCCATTTCCGCAAGCGTCATCCGTTCGCCCATGGCCCTCGCTCTTGCATTCAGGGAATCGGCGAATGGCATCTCGCCCGTCATGCCACGACGGGTTATCTCCCGCATATAGCCCCCTATCGCAATTTTACGGCCGTCCAGAAAGGCACTCACCGGTAGCGTACCTGCCGAGCTCCTCCATGAATTCCTTTCTCGTCAGCGTTCCCTCGCAATCCGAGACCAGAATTTTCCTGTTTCCCGTATTCCTGTAGTTCATGAGAACCGGTATCATATTCTATCACCCGGCATATTTGCAGAAGGAATGATAAATTTCTTCGTGCCTATGAACATTTAAACATACAATATAAATAATTTGATTAAAAAATATGGACAATATACGCAATTAAGGGTAAAATAATGTACGAATTGGACAAGAAGGATAAGGATATCTTGGCCGAGCTTCAAAAAAACTGCCGCCAGTCCACAAGGACTTTGGGCAGGAAATTGGGCATGCCCGCCACTACTGTGTATCAGAGGATCACGCGCATGAGAAACCGGGGCTTGATAAAAGGGTTCTCCGCCATACTGGACCCGGAGAAGATCGGCCTGCCTACCGTGGCTATGGTACTGGTGAAAAGATATGTAAGAAAAGACGGCAAAATGAAATCCGAACACATAGGCCAGGCATTGGCAAAATTGCCGGAAGTTCAGGAAGCTTATCTCGTCACCGGAGAATATGACGCGTTGATAAAGGTAAGGGGAAAGAGCGAAAAGGAGATAGGAAAATGGGTCGTGGATACGCTATGGAACATGCCGGAAGTGGAAAGGACTCTCACATTATTCTGCTTTTACGAATCCAAAGAATCGCATATTTTGCAGCTAAAGTAGTCACTTCTTCCTTATGTCAACGACCTTTATTTTAAAGGTCAGGTCTTTTCCGGCCAACGGATGATTCGCATCCACTCTTACTATGCCGCCGTCAATGGAAACTATCTTCACGGGCTGTCCGCTCATAGAAAGCACGTCTCCGACTTTCGGGTCTATTATGCCTGCGTCTCTTATCTTCGTCAGCGAAACGCCGATTACGTTATCCTCACTTCGCTCACCGTAAGCGTCCTTCGCGGCAATCGTCACGCTCTTTGTTTCACCCTTCTTCATTCCTATGACCGCATCATCGAAGCCCTTTATCATCTGGCCCGCGCCTGCGTCAAACTCAAGCGGTTCCTTCCCTTCGGAGGAATCGAAGACCGTGCCGTCGCCCAGCGTTCCTGTATAATCGACGAAAATATGATCTCCTTTTTCAACTGCCATAGTATCACCAATCCCGTCCAATGCATTCCCTGTGATGCAACCTGCCGCTGCAAGAACGGCAAGTACGACAAGAATATGCTTCATGAAAGACCTTGGATGGAAAACGTTTTAAAATACACGCCGAATATTCGTTCATGGTACCTCTCAATAACTTGCATCCGGCGCTTCTGCTACTGCGAAAAATACCGAAAGGAAAGGTCGTAACATACAAAGAACTAGCCCGTGCGGCTGGCACTTCGCCACGCGCAGTGGGCCAGATATTGAAGAGAAACCCACGGACAGATATCTGCCCCTGCTATAAGGTTATCCGTTCTGACCGTACACTTGGAGGCTATGCCGGCGAGACGAAAGGAACAAATATCGAAAAAAAGATTATGCTATTGGCGCAGGATGGTGTGATTGTCAAAGGCGGGAGAATAGACGCGAGATACCTATGGAGTTTCCCCTAAAGTTTTTTCCTTAGCTCTTGAACAAGCTCAGGAAAATCATCATCCATGAAATGCCCTCTGTCCTCAAACTCATGATACTCGGTGTTCAGCATTTCATTTATATACCGTTCCTCTTCTATCGGAATGTAAGGGTCGTCGCGGGAGGCGAACTGGATTATCCATCCCGTATTCTTCTTTATACTTTCCCATTGCCACGCGCTGTCATAATAGCCGCTCGCTTTCTCCATATCGTCCCCAAGGTCGGTGACGCAGGCGCCGGCTATAATCGCTCCTTCGGCCTTGTGCGTTTCCAGATAACGCAGTATCGCGACTGCGCCGGAAGAATGACCTATCAGTATGACTTTTTGCTTCTGTGAAGCATGATGCTCTATGAAAGGAAGCCAGAATTCTTTTCTCGCAAGAATCGGATCCGGCATGGTTTGGAGAACAACGCGAATTCCTAAGCTCTCAAGCTCTTTCTTGACGCTCTTGTACCAGTTCCGGTCAATGTCAGGACCGCCGTTTCCGGGAAGAATTATTGCGATCATCTTGTGATATGCGCCGTCTTGACAGTTTCATATAGTTTCTTGGCTTTGCCCGTTTCAAAATGCTTCCTTACAGGAGAGAGGATTTCATCCATCGCATTAATAGTTTCCTTCTTGAGGTCCATTGGATGAAGTTTACCTTCAGAATACATGCTCTCAAGATTCTCGTAAGAATATATATCCAAGTTCCCCCCGAATTTTGCAGGCCGTTCTATTGTTCTTGATTTGAAATTTCTCAGTATTATGTATTTCCACATTTCAAGGATAGGGTTACCTTCTGCCGAGCGTTCAGGGCAGTATGCCTTCTTTATCTTGTCCTCTATTTCTTCCTTGCTGTCATGGATGAATATTGCCGTCTGGGGCTTTGACTTGCTCATTTTTTCGTCCATGAGCGTTGCCGTCTCCTGACCCATCCTGCCGGTCGAGCCTTGCAATCCGGCAAGCAAATGATGGTGAACGCAGACAGGAACTGGCCTTCCAAGTTTTGGCGCAACTTCCCTTGACAAGATGGTTGCATGACGCTGATCCATGCCTAACTGGAGTATGTCTGCGTTGAAGTAAAAAGGATCCCATGTCTGCATCATCGGATAGAAAAGCTGTGATGTATATTTCATGTCAGCTTCCTGCCGGCCCATTATGGGACTGGCTCGCAGGGTTCTTTGTAGTGTCGTTGCTTTGGCAACATCGATGACACCCTTCCAATAATCAGGGTCTTTAACTGCATCGCTCGTGCGTAGGATGCGAACCTTCTCGACAGGAACGCCGCATGCTTTCCATCCTTCTATGAAATACTCACCTGTTTTCTTGATGAGCTCCATATCGCCCTTCATTTTGTTGTTGATGTAAGCGAACCAGTCAGCTATCCAAAGCGTGAAATCAACTTTTGCTTCAAGCAAGTCGTTTATCTTAATCGCACGCAGCACGCTGCTGCCTATGTGCATGAGCCCGCTGGTTTCAAAGCCGTCATACGCCATGGGCTTCTGCTTTGTTTGCAGAAGCGAACGCAGGTCTTCTTCTGTGATTATTTCCTCTGTCGGAGGGCGCTTGATCAGTTCCATGCGGCGTTCGATGTCCATCTAATCACATCTATTGGAAGGCTTTTATTGGTTTGCAAGACAAAAAAAGGAAAAAATCAAAGCGCATAAAATTGCACTATTTTCTGATCCGGTTCATCTGCATATGGTCTTGGAATCGAATGGCTGATTCTAATGCCAAATGCAACCGGAAGTTCGTATCCCCTGTTTCGCGCTATCTGCATGCACTCGTCTGTAAAATCCGTGCATCCATACGGTACGCGAACCGTGGCTATGGGTTTCCACCCTTTGGGTACCGGATTAAGCTCTCTCAGCCTTATACGTGCCTCCATTGTTTCACCTCTATTACCTTGCTGATTATGAAACGTGCCTTTAAATATGTGCAACTATGTAACATAGTAACATGGTTTTAATCATAAAGAATGTCAAAAAAGAACTGCAACTCATGGAAAGGCACATACGAATCATGCGCTTACTGTCGGAACAAGGCCCTCTGGGTATACTGAAATTGTCTAAAATAACCGAGATTCCTCCGCAACAGGTACGCTATTCTCTTCGCATAATACAGCAATGCAGCTTCCTGCAGCCTACGACAAAAGGCGCCGAGCTTAGCGCCGCGGGTTACCGGTTTCTCAAGGATTTTGCCATAGAGAAACGCAAACTCTCTGAGAAGATCAGCAGGATATAAGAATGCTACAAAAGTACTCTTCAAACCTAGTTTTGCCGAGATAGAATCAAGCAGGGCGAGATAATTTCAATACTACAAAAGTACTCTTCAAACTAAAAGCAAATATCAGAATGTTCTTGAAAAATTGATATTTCAATACTACAAAAGTACTCTTCAAACGGCTACTTGACGAGGTGAAAGCATGACGCTATGGTAATTTCAATACTACAAAAGTACTCTTCAAACAAAGAAAAATCAAGCCCTACTCCTTTGAAGGCGATCAGATTTCAATACTACAAAAGTACTCTTCAAACGTTTTTCCCCTTTTCTGTTTACAACTTCGGCCTCAATTTCAATACTACAAAAGTACTCTTCAAACGCAGCGGCAGTTTGGTAGCACGGACAAGGGCGTGCTGATTTCAATACTACAAAAGTACTCTTCAAACTGGGCGTTGCGTCAGGCGCACTCGAAGCAGTTTTCGCAGTATTTCAATACTACAAAAGTACTCTTCAAACCGTGACGAAATTCTTGCTCTTAGAGAATTGAACGATGAACTATTTCAATACTACAAAAGTACTCTTCAAACACGTTTCAGAAACAGCGCCAGCAGGCGGTGCGCCCGAATTTCAATACTACAAAAGTACTCTTCAAACTAAATGCGTATTCCCTGTTTCATGCGTCAGATTCTTTATTTCAATACTACAAAAGTACTCTTCAAACAGACAAATACTTGGGCTTGCTTATCGGGGTGCATGAATTTCAATACTACAAAAGTACTCTTCAAACCCGGTAGATTCCGCGACCCAATATCTAACACTGTCGAATTTCAATACTACAAAAGTACTCTTCAAACCTACCATCACTTCCGTAACTGAGAACGGTATAACAAGATTTCAATACTACAAAAGTACTCTTCAAACTGCAGATGCGTCTGTGGCTGCACCTGAAATTAACACAATTTCAATACTACAAAAGTACTCTTCAAACTTATGAACGTGAGATAATGGTCGCTGTAATAAGTTTCGCATTTCAATACTACAAAAGTACTCTTCAAACCTTTGAATTCTTCGAAATCGCGAACATCTAAATTCAGATTTCAATACTACAAAAGTACTCTTCAAACGGTTCGTTATCAACAAGAGTAGCGAGCGAGAAGGACGAATTTCAATACTACAAAAGTACTCTTCAAACTTATCATCATCGACAACCTCAATCATGAGAATCTTAAAATTTCAATACTACAAAAGTACTCTTCAAACAGTTTGTGCCGGATCAAGCTGTATGCCCTGGAGTAAATTTCAATACTACAAAAGTACTCTTCAAACACCCGGGGCAAACCGGCTTATTTATGGTATATTCACGAGTATTTTTAAACACGTTTCGGGAAGTACGGATAGTGAGCCCGATATATAAATGTCCCCGAAAATCATATCAGGTTCGAGGTGTCATTCTTTTCTATGCCTAGAACTTCCCTTTCCACGATTTTTTTGCTCGTGGTAACATAGAAAATGACTGAATCCTCACTTTCTTTTACAACTTTCTTGATTTCCTGTTTTATCTTATGGAGCCCGCTTTCCGAGACCTCACCTTCAAAAACGGAGTTTTGGATCCAATTTAGGTATCGCCTCAGCAGGCTGCATGCCTTGGAAACCCTCTCCTGCGCGATATCGTAGACTATGATAACGTACATTACCACCACATCCTGAAGCCTTCATATTTTTTGCCTTCAATTATGTGTTTTATCAGCCTATAGCATTCGAGCCTTATAAGAGTACGGTAAGATACTTTCCTTTTCAGCGTTTTATGCTGTATGGTGGTTTTCATTTTCTCGTCAAAATGCGACAAGAATATCCTCCGGCCTGCCTCATTCAGATAACAGAATTTGAGATTGTCGTCGAAATGCTCCTCCTTTATTATTCTGTTGTTGATAAGATTGAAAATTATCCTGTCTACTATTATCGGCTTGAATACTTCGCTTACGTCAAGGCTTAATGAAAACCGCCTCGCTCCGGGTTCATGAAGATACGATATCGTGGGATTGAGCTGGGTGTGGTATATTTCACTCAATACCGCCGTATAAAGGAGCTGATTGCCGAAAGAAATCAGGCAATTTATCATATTTTCCGGCGGCCTCTTCGTGCGCTTCTCAAACTCGAAGCCCGGTCGAAGCATGGAATCAAATGACTGGTAATAGAGATCACGCATTCGCCCTTCGGATCCCATCAGTTCGGGTATATTTCTGGCAGTCTCTATATTATTTCTTTCCGATTCTATGGCTCTTATGGTCGCAGAAACGTCTTTGCCTTGCCGCTCATAATAATTAAGGTTTTGCAATATATTGAATGATGCGGTTCTTATGAATTCTTTGGCTATGTTTATCCGCCGCTCCGGGTTAAGATAACTTTCCGCCTGCTTTACAAGAAGAAATCCGGAAAGAAGATATTCCCGCGGATAAAAGCTTCCAGAATAGAAACCGTAATAATTAAAAAAATGAACCGCTATCTTGTTTTTCGAGAGAAACAACAGAAGCTTTGAGTTTATGTCCAGTTCGCCAAAGGCGAAGATAGCATTTATCGCATTTACCGGTATCGGCTTCTGACCGTCTTTGTCCTCGAAGTAAACCGTATTCTGCTTCCTTCTGAGCCGGCCACTTTTGAGTATGTAATAATTCTTTTCCATTGCATCATCTGCGCATCAGAAATATATATTACTCTCGCCTTTGTTTAATAAATGGTTTTCTCACACAAGACATTGCGTTTTGATAAGCTCATATCACAACCTGTGCTCATAAGTGATTATTTAAAGCTCGCTAACTGTCAGCACCAGCAGAAATTGAAATAACTGCAGGATTTGCAGTACGGGAGTTTTACAGGCTCTTGCGGCGAGTCTTTGCCTGTTATCGATTGGATTTCTCGTAAAATCTGTTCCAGCTGTTTTTCTTTTTCTTCTGTGAGCGTCACATCGACCCTCTGCCGCGTGAGCGGATAATCTATCTTCCCTTTCATGTCCATACCCAACTTCTTGAAATAATAGAGATAATACAGCATCTGCCATTCGTGGGCGTCTTCAAGGCTTTTCGACTTTTTCACTTCGTGGATTTCGCCTTTGTTTTCGATAAAATCTATCTTTATGCTGCCTATCCCAATTTCCTTCTTCTTCCTACCATATGATTCCTCATGAAGCATCCTTCCCATCGCGACCTTCTCGGAAGTATGCTCCATCGTTATCTTATGTGAAAATAGCCACAACTTGCGTTTGCATATAATGTAATACGCAACTTGGACGCCTGTCACTGACGCTTCTTTCGGGAGTTCCATTTTTTGGCCTCGGAGAGTACAGATTTTTGGATTTCATTAAAGTCCGGCAAATTCCTTATAAGCGGTTTAAGATCCCTTTCCCACACGGATTCCTTTTCCTTTACCGCTTTTTCAAATTCCGCATAGTTAAATTCTGCTTTATAGTATTCCAGCTTTTTCGCTATCACGTTTTTGTCTATAATTATGCCTTTTGTCATAAGATGCCACAAGTCATACAAGTCCCTGGCCTTGTTCCTCGTCACGATAGCCCTCGCCTTTTCCGCCATTATTTCGCCCTCTTGCATCGTCAGGATGGAGAATGATGGAATTTCAGTATATATGGAAGAGTAGCTCTTGAGCACGGGCGCCATGTCTATGCTGGACTTCTTGTTTATGTCTATCCTGACGCTTGAATACGTCTGCGGCGTGCCGTTGTAAAGGGGACCCTCGCATCTAATGGTTGCAAGAACCGAATTGAAGGGCTCTCTTTTTTCCCTGACATGGCAGTTTATCCCGAATTGCTCTATGCCCGATGTTATAGATTGCAATAACCTCTCGACGTCTATTGGCTTCGCCGCGGTAAAGTCCACGTCCTCGCTAAACCGTCCCAGACCGTAAAACTTGTACAGGCATGTCCCTCCCTTGAAAATAAGTTCGTCTCTCGTATTCTTTGATATCCAAAAAAGCACCAAGTCAAGCAGGTAATCCTTTTCGGCGTTTCCTAACCCGAGCCCCTTTAACTTTGCCTTCGATTTCAGTTCTTCCAAAGATATCATATTTTATCCACATCCGAATTGACGATTATTTTCCAACGGAAATCCCTCTTCCCTTTGACTTTCCTCGATGTGTCTAAGCGCGTATACAATGTCCCGACCATGCCGAGGAGTCCATTGGCATCAACCTTATTTTTCTCCATGAGATACCCAACGCGTTTGGCAAGCGATTGATTTTTAGTCTTCCGAACGTATTCCACAAGCTTTTCATAGTTCAGTTTGCCGCTCAAGATTGCCTTGGCCGCTTCTTCAAACGGCGTATTTTTCGAGAGCATGCTGTCTATCACGGACTTCTCCTTGTCTGCAATGAATATGTCAAATTCTCTGTAGCGCATCTTGCCATACGCCCAGAAATGGCGCGTTTTCGCAAACGCTATTTTCGTGCCCCCAAAATCTATCTCTTTTTTGGGCTTCGTTACTGCTACCATAGCGTCTGACGGTAGCTGCTCGGTAAGACCGTATATGCGAAGAGCCGTCCAGAAGCTTATGTAAGAAGGCGTTGTTATGTACGACGCTATTTCCACAGCATCGTCATATACGGTATATTTCCCTCTCTCAATGCGCTTCACAAGACCCTGTTTGCAGAGCCTGTACGCAACAACTTTCACGTATTTGTCGCTTTTGCCCAGGATGCGGGAGAGATCATTTACCGTGAAAACTGGCATAGTTCTTAGCTTCTGCAGGAGTTCTATCGTCTTCATATTTCTATATTCGTGCCATTGTTTAAATACTTTGTTTTATCATAGTAATCAATATTGATTACTATATACTATTAAAACATTATTTTCAGTGTTTTTATACGTTAAAGTTATCATTTTTGATTACTATAATCTATCATAATATTAAAATTTATTAAGCCTTTCTTGTTTTTGGACGGCAGACCTATCATTTTTGCCGTGTTTGAAGCGGAAAAATAAGAAAATGTATGGGTTCTGTGTCGTTGCACGCAGAAAATTAGATAATGGTCATATCTCTCGATTCTTTGAAATCGTTTCTTATTTTTTGTATATCCAAACCAAAATTTTCATCAAAATATTTGTTTACAAAATTTTCGTCCGCGAATAGAATATTTTGTTCGCTTTCCTGAGCAAAATTAAGAGAAGATTTTATAAACTCTCTAAAATTCAATGTATTTTTCGAGCTTTTTGGCTCCGTCAGATTGATGCAGAAGCTTTGTATCAATATTTGCATTTTTTTCATGTTATTAGCGCCAATGAATCTACTATCTTTATTGCCAATGTAGAATTCCCAAACTTTCTTACCGTCAAGATGACCATTTATTGACAGATTATTTCGATTGATAAATTCCATATGCTTTGTAAAATATTTCAAATCTATTTTTACAGGCAAGAAAATTGAGAAACTTTTAGATTCGATATAATCTTGTCGGTTCAATGTATCAAACTCAAGATTATTCATAGGCTCCAGCAATTGTGATTTATTCGTTTTAGTCATATCCTCTCTTTCCAGAACACGCTCCATTATTTTTCTGTAATAGGAATCAAAATCCCGATTCAGCAACAGAGTTTCACAATCTAAGCCATTAACTCCAGTTATGTCAAACATGTTTCTAATATCTTCCGCATAGACATTCTTTTTCGATTTGGAAGGCACTACAAAAACTTTTGATAATTTAACGGATTTTACTCCATTTCTGTTTACTCTACCAGCAACTTGCTCTATAGAATCAAGAGGTGCATCGGACCTTATACCAACATCACAATCTATGTCCACGCCAGCTTCAACAGATTGAGTAGATACCAAAATGACGTTTTGCTCGGATTTTACGCTATCGATTACTTCCTTCTTTCTATGAGACAGAGTTGCAGAATTCAGAAGAAATACTTTGAACCCTTTAGGGCTCGCTATTTTTTTATATATTTCTATGCTATCCGCGATGGTATTAACAACAATAAGTATTTTCTTGTATTTTTCTTGTGCAATTATATTTTTGTATATTTTAAATATTTCATCAATTTCGTTCTCTGGATCGGCATCTTTCATTATTTGATAAGTAACCCGCTTCATTCGCGAATGTTTTGCATAAATTTCAGGGTGAGCTAATAGATTGATTGCGTCAAACTGTTTTTTCCCTTCCTCGCCCAATAATAATCGTAAATCTGGCAATGTGGCACTCATTATAATGAAATATATATTATATAATTCTGAAAGTCCCTTCAATAACGTTACGAAATAAATCCATTTTTTATTAGGCAATGATTGGATTTCGTCAAGTATCACAACGCTGTTACATAATTCTAATATCTTGATAGTCGCCTTCTTTGAATTTTTAAGGAATATATTAAAAAAATTTGCATTGGATACTACATTCACCGGATAGTTTAGAAACCTCTGATTTCTGAGTCTAAAGTTCTCTTTTTCTGTTTCCCCGTCAAACCCCCAGTCAGAAAGCATATATATTTTTGATATCGTATCCTTTCCCTCCTGCCTAAGAGTTTTTTCTATTTCGCTATGGTTTTGTTCTATAATATTAACAAAAGGAAACACATAATTTATTCTGACAAGATTTTCTTTTCCCACTAAATCAAGTGCGAGCTTTATTGATATATTCGTCTTGCCGCCGCCTGTTGGAACATCCAAATAAAAGATTCTTTTCTCCCCATGCTTTCTAAGTGTATGGCAAGCCTCTAATAGCATCCTTGTTCTAAGAGCATTAATGTCTTCAATTTTTTCTACTGGCATACCCAAAAGGTAATCTTTTTTTCCGAGTTCACTATTATATTCTTTTGTAGAATAAAAATTATTCTGCAACTCCACCATTAATGTTTTGTCAATGAAATTTATTTCGGGTTCTTTCTTTTCTGAAAATAATTCGGCAGCAAAACAGTCCGCTTGAACAAGAATAGAATACCATAGTTTGTACATAAAAAACATACTATCGGGCATTCGCCCATTCTCCAAGTATTGAGAGTACATGTGTTTATTGTTCTGTTCAACTTCTATATCAAACTCTCCTACAATAGATTGTTTGCAAGCATTCGCTAAACCTATTGAATTCTCATCTATTTGCTTACTATAATTGTCCCAAACGCCTCTACTATTATATCTAGGTGATTGTTTTACATCAAGCAATGGCGTGTGATGTCTATTGATGATAGTCGTAAGCACTATAGCACAAAATTCAAGTCTGCTATTTTTATAAAAAGGCGTGTCCAATTTTTTAGAGAACAAAAGTTGATTTATTAGCATATGCCCATAAGCGCTATGATAAGAATTTATGAACCCGTCAATTCCTCCACCATTATTTTCAAGCCTCTCATGTTGATATTTTTTATTTATTTTTCCAATATCGTGAAGGTAAATAATGGTTCCCAGAAGTACCTTCATATTAGAATTAAATTCTTCCTGACTCATAGTGTCATTGGGGCAATTGCTATTGAGTTCTGTGTATAATTTACCGTTCAGCGTCGTCAAAATATTACTAAGATGCAGTTTTGAGATAATATCATTTGCTTTAGAAAGAGTTCTTTCCCCGTGCATCTCCATGGATTCATAATTTCCAGCGTCATCTGTATGGGCATATATATTCTCTAAAACGTTTTTAGGAAATATATGTTCATACGCCCATAAAGTTTCCAGCATACAATTATCCTGTTCATATTTATATAAAAAATAAATGCTGTCCTTCGACTTCAAGTATTCTAAAACCGTCTTTTTCTACCTTCTCATAGTTCGGAATATGCATGCCGTCCGAATATATAACGATTTTTTTCTGATACAAATAATTTGTATCGAATGAAACAGGGTATTCTTCCACAATAATAAATTGTATCTCATTCCTGTTTCCTCGCTCGGACATCGCAAATATGCCATAATCTCTCAAGAAAATACTTGAAATTTTTATATTTCCTTTCGTTGTTTTTATCGCGTCTTTCTCTCCTTCATACTCAACTACCGCAAGAAATTCATTTTTTCCCAAGTAAGGCGTATAAAAATATTCGTGCATTTCCAGTTTCTTTTTTAATTTATCATAATACTCGCCTTCCCCAAAAATAAATATTCTATATCTAGGTTCAATCAATAATTGCTCCCTCACCTGAAGTATGCCCCCTTCTTCCATACTCCCATATCCATGATAGTTGTTGTATGTTATAACAGTCTTTTTTGGTGGTTCTGTAACAGCTTTATTATTTTCGTCTACAGGTATTATCGCCACTTTGAAGCCTTTAAGTTTTTCATAAAAATCGGCTTTACTTTCATTCTTAGAATAGCCCGAAAGACCAATTATTGCCCCCAGTAATCCAAGAATCTGGGTTTTCGGGGGAAAATTGTATGTAAGAGCAAATTCGTTACTGTCATTCCGTTTAAACAGAGCAAACTCTGAACTAACTAAGATCTGCAGTACTTTGCTCATTTTTAATCACTCGCCGAATAGGTCTGTTTCTTTAAGTTTGCCCCATTTCTCTTCGTTCACGACATTTGTTTTTTCCTTTTCGTGAAAAATTTGCGATTTTACTATATCGCCATCAAATTTCTTTAGATATTCCACAAGTTTAGTAATATTTATGGCCACGTTTCCTTCATTGTCCTTTGATATTTGAATAAGCTTTTTCAGATTTTGTAGCATTTTTGGCTTGTTCAATTCTACGTATACTACTAACAGCGTTTCCGAACCGATTTTTGTGGTCGTGTTAACACTGTTTACTCCCCTGCACAAAGCTTCCTTAAACGTTTCGACATCATCTTCAGTTAGCCTCTGTTCATTATCCGCGCCAATATTGTTTGGGTTTATGTTGTAGTCATACACATAACAGACATCAAGGGCCTTTGACTCATCGCCCATTGTTGCTTGGGTCGTATCGCCTTTCTTCAAGTTTTGGAACGGACTTAATATTTGATTTGAGTAAACAAGATTATCTTGAATACCATTCACTCCGTATGAAATTTGGGTTGTCCCGTGTATCGCAATATTATTTTTTTCTCCAGCATATGTACATCCAAAGAGTCTTACATCAATACACGTAAGAAGGGTATTAAGTATTTCTTCTCTGGTACTTCTTTTGGGATCTTTTTTGAATAATACGTTGAAATTTTCATCTATGTTCAGTGGCTCACGCTTATCGTTCTGCCTTCTCCACATAAAGACCTTGGCCTTCTTAGCATTAACCAAATAGTTTCTTATGCAATATTTGAGTGCCTTGTCAGTTGCATATATTGTTCCTTTTTTGTCAGGAAGCGTTCTTGGCATTCTCGATATGTCTGCATTGAAATTCCCGTTTATTGAACGCACGACCGATATACCTACTGCCCAATTATTGAATTCTTTCTTATCCATATTTTCACACCTCTTTCATATTAGAGAAAAACCCAGCATAAAGCCATAGTTTAAGATCTCTGATAGGTTCTTCTCCGTCTTGTTCTGCAAAAAACGGCAGGACTTTATTTATAAGCTCCGCTGTTTCAATATCATTCTCACTGATTTTATAGGCATATTTCTCTACAAATTTTTCAGTGACAACTCTATTAAGCCCTGAAATAGTATGAGTGTTTATTATCGGCTGGAGAAGTCTTGATTTTTCATTAGACGTTTCTGATTTATCGCATAGTCTTTTGAGTAGCCTTCCCAATAAGTAAAACGCTGATTCCTTGCTAATAGGATTAAATTTTTTACCGGACACTTGTTCTTGAATTTTTTTTGCTTTTGATATTACATCTTCCCTCATATTTTCGCCTCCAACAGTATACAAATAAGAGTTAATAAAAAAATTTAAACAATCATTTGTAATATGGCCGACTTTGGCATGATCTTCATTAATTATACTATCTTCAATCAACATAATACATAGATTTGCCACTTCATATTCCGTCAATACTGCTTTTCCAAGATATATTGTTTCAAACATTTTTTCCCGAAGCCGGATGTATGCAGATTTCTTTGAAGTATTCATGTTTTTCGGAATATCGGCCCATGGGATGCACGAAAGGCTTTTATTTTGACCCAATAACCTAGAAAATATTTCATTGAGATTCCTTCTATTAAATTGTGTCGATTTTATACTCGTTTCCAACGGGAAAATTTCATAAAAAGGGTTCTGGAAATCATACCGATAATTGGATACATAATCAAAAAAACATATTTTTCCGGCTCTCAGGTCTACAAAATAGAAATCAAATCTGTCTGCAATTGTTCCATTATTTCCCTCTTTTTTATCCAACAAATTTTCTACTGTTTTAAAGAAATTTTTTTCATTATATGCAATATCTCCAGCCATCTTTTTCTGCAATTTTTCTTCTAAAGGCAAAATGAAAGGCGTTCCTATATCCGGAAGTATTTTAACCATAAATTCATGTATTCTTTCTTGATCCGCTTTCGATATTAACAAGTTCCGTTTAATCGGACGGGTTCTAGATTCTATTAAAAATGGCTTTTTACTATTCTGACCATTAAAATATTTAGGATATATAAATGATTCTGCGTCATCCTCATTTTTCACACGATCTTGTGGTTTTATTCCCAGAATTACATCATTGAAAATTACGACCTCGTGTTTGAATATTTGTTTATACGATTCTTCGGGTATTTTAGTAAATAAGTCATTGAAAAAATCGGTGTACAAATCTTCTAATTTTCCTCTGTTAATTTTTAAATTTTGAAAAATTCCGTCATTTATTGCCCGCATATGCGCAACGACTTTGCCAGTTTTTTTGTCGTTAAAAACTTTGAGGATTTCGTCTCTAATCCCTTTCTGCATAGAAAGTTTTTCATCTACTTTTTTCCCTTTTTCCAGCTCAAAGTGCGAAAGACTTATTGTTCCAAGCCCGCTATTACTGCCTAAACATGAGTTATGACTCCCTATCGGCTTTCTATATGGACGAAACTCCGTATATTTCAGTAAACTTTTGTTTTGTTCTGACCATTTCTCCAAGCCGATGAATTTCTTTGATAGCTCTTTTTCTTTAGGAAATGGATTTTCTATCCCCACTATATGAAAATCGTTGTATTTTATGTCATCTCTGGTATTAACTGCAAAGAAAAAGTTCTTTTTTGACCGCTCGAGATCGTTTTTGAGTCGTTCTACTCCCCAACTTCTTGCAGGGAATTTCTCTACAAATTCAACCAATTGTTTAATCATAGTTTCACAGCTGCCTTTTATTCACACATCATTCCCGAACCCGAATCCCATAGAGTTGAGTTCGCCGAACCCAGAGTCAAGAGCGAACTCGAGCAGGGCGCGCTGCTGTTCGCCAAGGCCCTGGAACATGAAAGTCCAGTAGCTGCCTATTATCGTCTGCTCAATCTGGTCAATTATGGGGTGAATCGGATGGCTGCCGCTGAACATAAACTGCTGGAAGATGTAGTCTTCCTTGACGTCCGTCTTGTGGAACTCGTTGTATTTCTTGTATACGTTGTCCGACAACTGCTTAAGGAAAGCGTTAACGTCCGTCTGGGGCCTCCAGTAGGTGTAATTGTAGTTGTTTTCTATCCCGTACTCCGCGTACATGCGCTTGGGTATCCGGAGTATTAGGGGGGTCATTATCTTTATCCTACAGTCGCCGGTCAATTTCGGCTGGACAGTCTTCTTTCCGACCAATGAAAACTGCATTTCACCTATTTCTATCTTGGTGCCTACAGGCACTGCATCGCTCAAGGCGGAAATGAAATTCCTGTCAGGAGACGAAATTATGAAGCTCTTCACAGAACCTTCCTTTATTGGCTCGTCTTTCTTTGTCGGAAAAACATTGGAGAAACAGAAAAACTTGAAGCCTTTCTTGTCGTGCAGCTTGTCGTACGGGCCGCCTTTCAGGAGACCGTAAATAAGTCCCTGCGCTTTGCCGAAATACTTCTGATCATAAGCCATGTCCTTTTCCGCTTTCAAAGAAAGAATAAGCCTCATTAAAATGATTGCTAATGAAAACTTAAAAAGGAAATTTCCCACCTTATTAAGGCTTTATCTTCGTTGATTGCCGCATACAGTGTATTAGATGCCTTTCCACGTCTTTCGATAGTTGTTTCCGGATATTTCTCATGCGCTGTTGCAGTTCTTCTATATCTTCTCCGGAAAGGAAGCCAAAGGAATTTCTCAGCGCCATGCATTACGCCTCTATTCTATCCTTTCCTGCGTCCATTCTGGCAGCGTATGACTTTGAAAAATTCCTGTCAAGCTCTATGAAATTTTTCACGAGCAGGTTGTCCGTGTTGAGCCTGTGCATCTCGGCCCTTCCTATGGTTCTCGTTTTTATGACTATGCCGTTCCTTTCCAGTTCTCCCCATATCCCATGCAAGGTGCTCCAGCCAACGCCGGCGTTCCGCGCTATTTCCGTTTTTGAATAATCAAAAAGCCTGTTCTCTATCAGGAAATCCATTATCTTCACTATAGGAGCGTTCCCGAAAAATCTCACAAAGAGCGATGGTTCCATTTCTTTTGACATTATATAACTAAAGAATCAAACTTTGAATAGATAAGTTTGAATATTCATAATTATGAATAATATAAATATTTTCGGACTTTGGTCCCGAAGTATTTCCAGAGGAGTGAAATTTGCATGCCTCCTCTGATAAATAAAAATAAATTAAAGGCGCTGATTCTTGACAAACTTTCGAGACATACGTATTGGGGCGGCAAGCATACGGATTTTGAGAACCTACAAAAAGGCGTCCCGCAGCATCTCAAAGGACAGATGAAAGATGCGGGAAAAGAACCAATAAAAGAAGGGTTTCTCCTGCCCAAGCCCCTGACTATGGGTTACATATTTCGCTCAATCCACGAATGGCAGATAAGATACAGGATTTCATAGAAAAGAATATGGTTTGATTATTGGCTTTGTTTTCCTTTTTATATCCTCCGCTGAAATAGATATCGTAATACAGAGTGAAACTAGATGAAACTTACAGTTCTCGGCGCAGGCCGCGAGGTTGGGAAAAGCGCCGTGCTTATGGAATCACGAAATTCGCGCATACTCATGGACTACGGCGTGAAGATACGTCCGGAGCCTCCGGAATACGCGCCGCTACCGCCTGAGAAACCGGATGCTGTTGTTATTAGCCATGCTCATCTTGATCATTCCGGCGCGCTGCCCCGTTTATACAGCAAATGGAAACTTCCGGCTTATATGACAGATGTGACGCTTAATCTTACCCAATTGCTCATAGAGGATTCCATCAAGATAGCCAAAAAGGAAGGCTACAAGATGCCATTCTCTGAAGTGGAATTGGCGAAGGCAGTAAAACAAACTAACACTATCAACTACGGGCAGCCCTTCAAAGCAGGGAATTTGAATTGCAGTCTTTTTGATGCCGGCCATATACCCGGCTCAGCTTCAGTGCTCGTCAAAGGAGACAAGAACCTGCTCTATACGGGGGATATTCATAATGAGCCCACCAGTCTTTTACGCGGCGCAAGGCTTCCGAAAGGCGTGGACGTTCTTGTCACCGAAAGCACCTATGCAGGCCGCAACCGCGTTCCGAGAGAAAAAGAAGAAGAAAAACTCATTGAAAGCGTTGAAGAGGTCATAGCTGAAGGCGAGACCGCCCTTATTCCTGCGTTTGCTGTAGGCAGGGCACAGGAAGTCCTACTGCTTCTTGAAAAATACGCGAAATACATAGCTCTGGATGGCATGGCCAAGAAAGCCACAGGAATTGTGTCTTCTCATGGACATAGGATAAAAGACGCAAAAAAGCTGCAAGGCGTATTGGATAAGATCATGTGGGTTCGAAGCGAAAAAGGCAGGGCAGCTGCAATGAAGAACCGCCCCATAATACTTTCATCTGCAGGCATGCTTTCCGGAGGACCGATAATATCTTACCTTCGCCGTATTGCCGACGACAAGGAAGCGCGCATTATGTTCACCGGCTACCTAGTGGAGGACTCTCCGGGCTGGGGCGTTCTTAACAATAAGGTATACAACAATGAAGGCGAAAAGTTTGACATTAATTGCCGCGTCGAGCAATACGAGCTTTCTGCTCACGCCAGCCGTGAGGGCCTCATGCGCATAATAGAAGAAACAAACCCGTCGCAGGTCGTATGCGTTCATGGCGATTCCTGCGAGCAGTTTGCCAAGGAAATAAGAAAGACCGGCAGGGAAGCATTTGCGCCGGCAAACGGCGAAACGCTTGAGCTTTGATTGTCGTATATTTAACCCATAGCCCCACAATACGCATGGACCCTTGAAGCACGCCTGTCTCGTTGTACAGCTATAAAGCTTGCCGCCAAATTCTTTCTTATGTTAGAGATAGATGGCTCTCATGGCGAGGGAGGAGGCGCCATAGTGCGTCTGTCGGTCGCATTCTCTGCCTTCACAGGCAAGTCTTGCCAGATAGAAAGAATTAGGGCAGGCCGGAAAAATCCAGGATTGCAAAGGCAGCATGTTGCGGCGGTCGATGCCGTAGCCAAACTGTGCAATGCAAAAGTCAAAGGTAATTATCCCGGATCGGCATCCCTTCTCTTCACGCCCGGCGAACTCAAATCAACAAGTATTGATATTGATGTAGGCAGTGCCGGCTCCATTGCTCTTGTGCTTCAGGCAATCATGATACCGGCTATGAAATGCAAAACATTGCTGAAAATAAAAGGCGGCACGGTCAACAAGTGGGCGCCATCAGTAGGATATATCCAGAATGTTACAATTCCTATTCTAAAAAAGTTTGGGTATGCAGGCAATATAACCATCATAAAACACGGATTCTACCCTCAGGGAGGCGGATTAGTAGAAGGCACCTTGGAGCCATGCTCGTTAAAAAAAATCAATATTATAGAAAGAGGCAGACTTTTGCAGGCGTATGGTACTGCTCTTGCAAGCACGAGCCTTGCTAACGCAAAAGTTGCAGAAAGAATGAAGCAACATGCAGAAGAAATTCTGGAAGCTTACACTCCCACGATAAAAGCAGAATACTGCGATTCATCGAGTCCGGGCGGAGGCATTGACATATATGCGGAATACGAAAATTCCTTCATAGGCACCTGCGCAGTTGCAGAAAGAAAAAGAAATGCCGAAAACCTTGCGAAAGAAGCATGCGAGGAATTCATCCGGGCGCATGAAAATCCGGCAGGCATGGACAAGCACATGGCCGACCAGATACTTCCTTACATTGCAATAGCGGGAGGGAACGTGTCCGTACCTTCAGTGACGCCGCATTGCCAGTCTAACATTTATGTCATAGAAAAATTCACCGGCAAAAAGATAGCTTGCCGCGAGGAAAAGGGCATGCTACTATTTAGCGCTTGAATTGCGCCTCTTCCCTGCCGGTTTTTTTATGCTCACGGTCAGAACGCCGTCGCTGTATACTGCGCTTGCCGTGAAGCTGCGTGCACGAGTAAAGAAGTTTTTCACGGCATCTGTATAATCTTCTGTTCCACCTGCTTTCTTTCGCGAGTTCCTGAACGCCGCGTCAAGATTGGACAATCCTGCTTCCAATATGACTTCTTCTTCGGTCTCTGTTATCATCACTGGCACGGGCTGCATTGAGTCGCTAGATGCTTCTTCTCCTCGGTCTTTCTCCCAATAATACCTGAAGTCTCTGTTTTTTCTCGCCATAATACTATGTGCAACCGAAAGAATAAAACTCTACCTGATATGACGTATTCCGATTATGAGACAGTTTAACGTCGATATATTGAAGTAAAAATGGAATTAAACCATATTTTGCACGAGAAGCTGCTTTATATAGAAATTAATTCCATTGCTTCTCGGAAGGCCGTGTCCAGGGAGAAGATGAGTTATAGGAAGCGTGAATAGTTTTTCTATGGATGTACGAAGCTCTGCACGATCGCCTCCTTCAAAATCGCTCCTGCCTACCCCGTTCTCGAAGAGCGTATCGCCCGAAATAAGTATCTTTTTTTCGCTTTCGTAAAGGCATATTGATCCGGGCGTATGGCCAGGGGTGTGAACGACTTCAAAAGAAAAGTTTTCCGTTTTTATTTTAGCTCCATCGCGCAATTTTTTGTCGACGGTGACTATACGAGACACGGCACCAAACAACTTGGCATGTGTCCCGTTGCCTGTTTCCAGCGCCTTTCTGTCTTTTTCATGCGCGCATACCGTCGCTCCGAGCCAGTCCCTGAATTTTTTGTCTCCTCCTGAATGGTCATAGTGACAATGGGTATTGATTATTGTCTTGAGTTTAGAAACATTTTGGGTCTTTTCTATCAGCACTTTTGTTTCCTGAAAATATTCACCTGTGCCGGTATCTATGAGCAATTCTCCGTCTATGACGTATATGTTTGACCCGCCACCTATTCCGGCGATAAATTCGATGCCTTTCATGACTGACAACTATCCCGATAATACTTAAATTCCTTCCATCGTTCTTCCTATAATGTCGTGAGCGTTAAGCGACAGAAATGCGCCTTCGTTTTCAAGTATCAGTATATTGCCTTTGGCAGCGGTGACTTTTCCCGATATCTCGGTTCCTTCTTTGACAGCTATAGGAGTCGGGGACGAAAGAACATTCCCGAGCCTGTAATACTCCCGCAAGTCGTAGATCTCCGGATTTATGAGATATTCATTGAATCCGCTGTTCTGAAGCTGGGAGATGGCGGACAAAAGCTGCTTTACCGAGGCATTCGGATCTCCAAATATTCTCTTCTGTTTCTCGGCGCCGCCTACCCTGTCCGTTATGCCCAAAGCCGATGCTATGCCTTGCTCCACTAAACGAACAGTTTTGCCGTCCTGAACTTCTGCGATTTTGGCTGCAAAATCCGCGCCCTGCTCCACCAGCCTTTCCCTAAGCCGGTAGCTTTGGGATATTCCGACTTTTAGCAGCGAGTCAAATGCCGAAAGATAAATGAAATACTTTTCTTTTCTGCATTCCTCTCTCCTAGCAGGATTAAGGCACTCATTGCCTGTGCATTTGATGCACATAAAGAAATTATCCCGCAGCATACAATTGCCACATTTTGATTCGCCTGCCTCGGCACTTTCAGGGCATTCAATACGCTTTCCGTTTCTTGAATACCCGGTACATCTTTTCCGGCCTGCAACGAAACGCAGTTCCTCTTCAAATAACCGCATAGTGCCGCCTGCTGATGTGACGAATACGGGTTTCCAGTCTTTCCACGCATATCTTATGACTTGCATATTTCCTCGGCTTCTTTTCTCAATTCCTCGTAATTCCTGTATGCATCCCTGCATAAAAGGAAAAGCCTTTCCGTTTTTTTCTTCGCTTCCGGAGGGACGGTAAATGACTCTACTATATCCCGGAAGATATCAGCTTGACCTTCATCGAGACCGGCAAAACTCAGATGCGGCACGTTTAGTTCCACAAATTCCCGCAATGTCGAGGCATTCTTGTTTTTCCTTTCCATGAGAAGAAAGAAATAGTAGCCTGCCAGCTCTTTCCCCATACCGTCCCTTATAACGCTCCTGTTCGCAAGCAAGTCTGCCGGCAGACCGTCGCGCCCGTACATTGCAAGATATGTTTCTCTGACGGCAATAAGCGCGGCATAGGAAGGTTCTGAAACGAAAGGATCCTTGACGTTTAGCGTGAGCATGAGTTCGTCGCCGTCTATACGCGCAAGATTCTCGGATCCAGACGTTATCCGTACCTTGCGGAAATTGAAATGTTTGTTTATAGCCCCTGCGGCAGCATCGAAGATTAGCATGAAACTATTATACGCACAGTGCAAGATAATATAACCCAGATGGTATGAAAAGGTATGAGGAATATTTAAGTCTTTTCCCTATAGTTATAATCTGATTTCATGGACGTTTCGCTACTTGCCGGCAGGAAAGTGCTTGTATTAGGGGATGTGATGCTTGACAGATACCTGCACGGCGATGTTACGAGAATATCGCCTGAAGCCCCAGTACCTGTCGTGCGTGTCGAAAGGGAATCTTTCGTTCCGGGCGGCGCTGCAAATACTGCAAATAACATACTGTCTCTCGGAGGGCTCGCGCATGTTATAGGCGTTGTAGGTTCTGATTCTTCCGGTTCTGTGCTTTTGCGAGAGATGGAAAAATCCGGCATAGATACATCCGGCATTTTGCGCGACAGCGGAAGGCCAACGATAGAAAAGACGCGTGTTCTCGGACAGATGCATCAAATGCTCAGGCTTGATTACGAGAAAACCGACAAAGTCGGCACGTCAGTGGAAAGCGCATTGATAAAAAATATAGAAAGGGCAGTCCCGTTCGTGGACATAATCGTAGTTTCTGATTACGGAAAAGGCGTGATAACCGAGAACGTATTGCAGTTCCTTTATGACTCCTGCGCAAGGAACGGGAAAAATATCATAGTAGACCCTAAGCCCAAGAACGTACGCCTCTTTAACGGCGTTTTTCTCGTGACTCCGAACGAGAAGGAGGCGAAGGAAATGACAGGGGAAGAAGATGTCGAGAAATGTGCGCAGTCTCTATGCAATATGCTTTCCACAAATGTGCTTATAACCCGAGGCGAGAAGGGCATGTTCCTTTATGAGAAAACCGGCAGGAAGATGACTATACCGACTCAAGCTAAGGAAGTCTTTGATGTTTCGGGAGCTGGCGACACAGTAGTTGCAACACTTGCGCTATGCATCGCTGCAGGCATGGAAATAAAGGACGCTGCGGTCATTGCAAATCAGGCAGCCGGAATAGTCGTAGGCAAGATGGGTACGTCAACCGTTACTCCCGACGAAATCAAGAATAACGGCAAAACAGGAGCTTCCCGGTATCTCCAGGAAAGCATGGATGTAATGAAAGCGGTTATGGAAAATGAGATTCCTGCAATAGAAAAGCTCACAGAATTGATGGTAGAAACTTACAGGAACGGAAAGAAGATACTTGTTTTCGGCAATGGGGGTTCGGCTTCCGATGCGCAGCATTTTGTCGGCGAGCTTGTCGGCCGCTTCGGCCGGGAAAGGGCAGGATTGCCTGCACTCGCGCTCAATGCCGACACGACAATACTCACTGCAATAAGCAACGATTTTGGCTATTCAAGCGTTTTTGAAAGGCAGGTCGAAGCCCTTGCGTCAAAAGGAGATCTTGTCGTAGGAATAACTACAAGCGGCAATTCCGAGAATGTACTGAAAGGCCTTGCAAAGGCAAAATATATGGGTACAAGAACGGCATGCCTGACTGGAAGGACCGGCGGCAAGGCGGCAGGACTTTGCGATGTGGAGATACGCGTGCCTTCAGACAGCACCCCAAGAATACAGGAATCCCATACCGCGATAATTCATATAGCCTGTGAAATGATGGAAAAGGAACTTTACGGGATGGCTACCGCATGAACGGCAAAATAGGCACTGTGGACGAAATTGCCGGGATGGCGGCAAATCTGAAAGCCCAAGGGAAAAAAATAATAACAACAAACGGGGCATTTGATATTCTACATGCGGGCCATGTGCGATACCTTAAGGAAGCCAAAAAACTAGGCGATATTCTTATAGTCGGCGTTAATACCGATGAATCTGTAAAGGCATACAAAAGCGATAAAAGGCCTATAGTGGCCCTCGAAGACCGCATGGAGCTTTTGTCTGCGCTGGAATTCGTTGATTACGTCTTTCCATTTGCGGAAAAAGATCCAAGGACTTGGCTTGCAAAGATCAAGCCTGCTATACACGCTAAGGGCGGCGATTATAAGCTTCCTCTTCTTGAACAGGATGCGGTTGAGAAAAACGGCGGCAACGTAGTTCTAATTCCCGCAGTTCCGGGCAAATCAACAACCAGCATGATAGATAAAATAAAATCCATCTATTGCAATCAGTAAGGCCACTCTCTGATGCTATAAAAACCTTTTCGCAAAAAGGATATTCATGAATATATCCATTATTGGTACAGGCTATGTCGGTCTCTCGACGGCGGCGGGCTTTGCCAGCAAGGGCCATCGGGTAATATGCGTGGACAGGGATCAGTCCAAACTTGATGCTGTAAGCAAGGGGAAATCTTATTTTTATGAGGAGGGAATAGAGGAGGCGCTTTCTGAAGCTCTTTCGAAAAGACTCCTTGAAGCGACTTCCGACACTTCCTACGCAGTTGAAAACAGTGATATAACATTCATCTGCGTAGGCACGCCGTCAGATGATTCAGGCAAGATAAACCTTGATTACATTAAGGATGCAAGCGCAGAAGTGGGCATTGCGATGAAAGCCAAGCAAGACCACATTGTTGTTGTGAAATCGACTGTTGTTCCGGGCACAACGGAAACCATTGTTCTTCCAATACTTCAGAAGCATTCAAAAAATTTCGGTCTTTGCATGAATCCTGAATTTCTTAGGGAGGGCAAGGCGCTTGAAGATTTCCTCCATCCGGATAGGATAGTTATAGGCGAATTGGACAAGAAATCCGGAGATGCTCTCTCAAAGCTTTACGAGAGCTTTGGCGCACCGGTCATAAGAACGAAATTATCTGCAGCGGAAATGATAAAATACGCATCAAATGTTTTTCTTGCATCAAGAATATCCATGATAAACGAAATCGGCAATATATGCAAGAAGCTGGGGATAGATGCCTATGACGTGGCAAACGCCATTGGCAAGGACAAGCGCATAGGACCTCATTTCCTAGAAGCTGGCGCAGGATTTGGAGGTTCCTGCTTCCCGAAAGATGTTTCGGCATTGCAACACAGAGCCGAAGAGATAGGATGCGAAACCGGCATGATGAAACAGATACTGAAAACCAACGCAATGCAGAGAAAGGTTCTGGTGGAGCTTTTGAAGAAGAAAACTCCTATAAAAGGCAAAAAAATCGCGATTCTTGGTCTTGCGTTTAAGGAAGACACAGACGATATCCGTGAATCTCCGGCAATAGCCATCATAGAGATGCTGAAAAAAGAGGGCGCTTCTGTTTATGCATATGATCCGAAAGCCGCAGACAACATGAAACGTATCCATCCGGAAGTCACATACTGCAGCATCGCCAGCGCCCTGAAGGACGCTGAAGCATGCCTAATACTTGCCAAATGGAAGGAATTCTCTTCCTTGACAGACCGCGATTTTGCAGCCATGAAGGGCAGAATTATCATAGAAGCGAAGAAAGTGCTGGATGCATCCAAAGTCAAAGACTTCGAGGGCATCTGCTGGTGATTCCATGAAGGCAATCATACTCGCCGCAGGAAAAGGCACGAGACTAAGACCTCTCACTTACGGCATACCCAAGCCTCTTATACCTGTGCACGGGGTTCCTGTGCTGAACTGGGTCGTGACTAACATCTCAAAATGCCCTGGTATCGATGAAATCTTGCTTGGCATAGCGGATGGATCCGAGGAAGAGGACATCGATGAAAAAAACGTGGCCGAGAGCCATGCAAAAAGCATAGAAAATTATGTGAAGCACATAAAGGAATTTGCGGGATTAATAAAAACTATCAAGACCCCGCAAAGAGAGACAGGCGGCGATCTTAAACATATAATAGAAAAAACCCATTTGCAAGGCCAGAAGATAATTGTTGCATATGGAGATAATATAACAGACATCGACATTGCAGGCATGCTGAAATATCACGATGCTTGCAGGAAGAAGTTAGGGATATCGGCTACTGTTGCGCTTTTCGATGTTCCTAAAGAAGACATATCAAGATTCGGCATTGCTGAGATCGAAAAGGCGGCCGGATGCGACCTTGTGAAAAGCTTTGTTGAAAAACCCACATCCTCCGCATCGAAACTTGCAAATGCGGGTTATTATGTCTTGGAACTCTCCGATGTTTATGATATTCTGCCACGCGGCAAGGAGAAAGTGGAAAGATCAGTATTTCCGGCTTTGGTAAAAACTAAGAAGCTTGCGGCTTTCGTTACCAAGCTTCCGTTCTGGATAGACATAGGGGATATGGAATCATACCTGAAGGCTGAAAAGACGGCACTGCAAGGAACGATAATACCACCGCCTATGACTGATAAGGGTGGTAAAAGTTGAAAGTCGCACATTTTGTTCACAAATGGCTGAACCCATCCGAGACTTTCATCTATTCGCAAGTGAAGAACGCAAAACGTTACAGCCCGATCATTCTTGCCGCCCAATCCACTAAACACTTCCCTGAGGCAAAAATATATTCACTTTCAACGGCCGAGAGAATTGGACTCAAGGTCTTTGGCCTTTCAAAAACCTTCCAAAGCGCAATAGAGCATGAAGGGATAAAAATCATACATTCGCATTTTGGTATGGCAGGCCGCGCTATTGTAGCCATAAAAAAGAAGGCGGCAATACCCATGATTACGTCATTCTATGGCTATGATTGCTATGGGTTTCCGGAAAAAAGCCCCAATGGATACAACGAGTTGTTTAAGCAAGGTGAGCTTTTTTTAGCTCTTGGCAACCACATGAAAGATCGCCTTATTTCCCTCGGTTGCCCTCCAGATAAAATAAAAATTCATCATCTCGGCGTTAAAAACGAAAAATATATTCAACGAAAAAAGAAATCCAGGATATTTTTCCTGTCTGTTGCAAGATTTGTGGAAAAGAAAGGCCTTGAATATGTTATAAAAGCGTTTCTTGAAGTCAGGAAAAATATACATTGTGAATTAAGGATTGTCGGAAATGGACCCTTGGAAAAAAGGCTCAAAACGATCGCAGCTGGCTATCCGGACATTAAATTCATTGATAATTTTTCGTCTCTAGAGCCAAGAACAATTGTAAGAAACGAGATGCTTTCAGCAGACGTTTTTGTCCTTCCGAGTATCAGAGCATCGAATGGCGATATGGAAGGAACGCCTGTGACCCTGATGGAAGCCTCGTCTCTTTCCCTTCCTTGCATATCCACGCTTCACAGCGATATTCCAGAAATAATAGATGACGGAAAAACGGGCTTTCTGGTCCCTGAGAAGGATATAGAAAAATTAGCAGATCGCATGAAAGAGCTTGCTCTTGATGCCAAAAAAAGGATAGCTTTCGGCAGGGCGGCAAACCGCAAAATCAAAAGGGAATTCAACGAGAAAGTTCAGGCCGGTAAACTTGAAAAGCTGTACGATTCCGTTCTTCGCGTTAGGCATTAAAAGGCTTATTATTAGCTTTAGATATGGAAGTCGTCATGCTGTGCGGCGGTAAAGGGATGCGCATGAGACCGCATACTGAAAATATTCCCAAGCCCATGATGAGCGTCGGTGACATGCCTATCATGGAGCATCTGATGAAATATTTCTTATATTTCGGCCATACTAAATTCATTGCCTGTCTAGGGTACAGGAAAGAAGCAATTGAAAGCTATTTCAATAACAGCGAATGGGATATAAAACTCGTGGATACAGGCGAGGAAACCTCAAAGTCGGAGAGACTGAAAAAAATCGCTGAATTGATAAAAGGCGATAGCTTCTTTTTGAGTTATGGAGACGATCTTTCTACAGTAAACCTAGAAGATCTCTACGCATTCCACAAGAAAAACAATGCGCTGGTGACCGTGACGGCTGTAAGGCTCGTATCCCCCTACGGCATAATAAAAATGGACTCTCGTGGAAAAATAATTGATTTCAAGGAAAAGCCCGTGCTTGATCATTATATCAATGGCGGATTTTTTGTCATGGACAAATCGGTCCTCAACATGATGAAGGATGGGGATGATCTCGAAAAAGATGTTCTTCCGAGAATAGCTGCCATGGGAAGGCTCTATGCCTTCAGGCATGATGGCTTCTGGGCAAGCATGAATACTCACCAGGACAATATAATGCTTAACGATCTTTGGAGCAAAGGTAAGGCGGAGTGGAAAATATGGAAGGCTTGAATATTCTCGTGACTGGCGGCAATGGATTCCTTGGGTCCTGGTTGTCCAATGAATTGGCCAATAAGGGGGCCACCGTCTTTGCCCTGTTTGATAAAGATAACCCCGGATCGGTTTTTGATTCCCGCCTTTCAACAGCAATAAAGGGCGATATCCGGGATATGACGTTCGTGAAAAAAACCATCGAAAAAAATAATATCAATATCTGCGTGCATCTTGCGGCACAAACGATAGTTTCTGAGGCGAATAAAAATCCCGTGGTAACTCTGGAAACCAATATTCGCGGAACTTATAATGTTCTCGAATGCGCGAGGCTTCTTGGAATCAAAGTAGTAGTGGCATCCAGCGACAAGGCATACGGCTATCAGAAGGAACTACCGTATACAGAAGAGACGCCTCTCAGGGGTCTTCATCCTTATGACGCTTCCAAGTCTTGCGCAGATCTCATAGCGCAGGCATATCATAATACATACGGGGTGACTGTCGTCATAACGAGGCTTGCCAATATCTTTGGAGGCGGCGACATGAACATGAGCCGCATAGTGCCTTCGGCAGCCGTGTCTATAGCACGAAACGAAGCGCCTGTAATAAGGACCGACGGAACACCCGTAAGACAATACATATACGTGGAAGACGCAGTACGGGCATATATGAAAATCATAGAAAAAATTGACGATGTCGCCGGCGAGGCGTTCAATTTCGGATCCTCAAAGCCTATGACTGTTTATGATATTGTAAAGGCGATGATGAATGCCGCAAACATGAAGGGCGAGCCAATAATCAGGGGGGAGTCAATTAAAGGCGAAATCCATTCCCAATATCTTTCCAGCGACAAAGCACTGAAAATGCTTGGATGGAAACCAGCTTTTGCCATGGAAGATTCTCTGAAGAAAACAATCGCATGGTACAGGAAATATACCGGTGTTGGAAATGAATAGAGCTCTTATAACAGGCGGTCTTGGGTTTCTGGGCAGTCACCTTGCACGCGAACTTGCAGGCAACTATGAGATACTTATAGTCGATGAAGGAAAATCGGAGGAAAGGGTAGAAGACGTAAAGAAGAGCCTGCAAATCATAAGAATGAGCCTTACCGACCCCCAGCTTAAGGACGCAATAAATCAGTTTGAGCCGGATACTATATTTCATCTTGGAGCGTTCACGCTGCCGTTTCGGGAAAAAAGCTTCCTTCGCACGAGTATGGAATCCAATATCTTTGGCACTGTTTCGCTTCTTGAAGCACTGGAAAACACAAACGTGAAGAGCTTCATATATGCGTCAAGCTCCGAAATATACGGCTCGGTAAACAAGGCCCCTTTCAGGGAGGATATGGTCCCGAGGCCCACTTCCCCGTATTCGGCAGGCAAGCTGGCAGGGGAGCATTATTCCATGCTCTATCATGATACTTACGGGTTTCCAGCAACCGTTCTGAGATTATTCAATATCTATGGTTCGTGGCAGACGCCAAACAGGATAATACCGGAACTCATAGTCTCGTGCCTGAAGAAACAGACATTCCGCATGACTAAAGGCGAGCAGACACGAGAATTCAATTACGTCAAAGACATAGTCGATGCACTCATTGCAGCGGCAAAGACCGGAAAAGCAAAAGGCGAGATAATAAACGTAGGATGCGGAAAGGGCATCCCCATAAAGGATGTGGTAGAAAAAATACTTGATATAATGGGCCATCCTATCCAGGCCGAAGCTTCGCTTCCGTATAGGGAGAACGAAATATGGCAGATGCATTCGGACAGCAATAAAGCATTGAAACTCCTGAACTGGAAATCCCGATATTCAATAGAAGACGGATTGCGCGAAACAGCAACCTGGTACAAGGAGCAATGGGAGAAGAACAGGAAATCTATATGCTTTGAGGGGGCATAACTATGACGAATGTTGCGGTCATATACGCGCTCCCTGAAAAGTACGCGACCTCGATAAGGCTTTCCGGTCTCTTTCCGCAAGGCGCAAAGAAGATCAGCCAGCCTTGGTGGCCTTCGTTTTTCCCTCTGAAACTCATCATGATTCTCAGGCAGGCTGTTGTCTCTTTTATGAAAATACGCGGTGATGAAATAATCTATGCTTCAGCGCCGCTTGCAGCTTCTGCGATTCCCGCTATCATAGTCAAGAAGCTGAAGGGCAGCATTCTTGTTGCGGATTGGGATGACGCATTCACGGACTTCCGTTTGAATGCGCCTTCACTTTTGAGCCCACATTATTGGGAACTCAAGTGCCTGGAAATGGCCGATAAGGTTGTCGTTGTTAGCAAGAAGCTTGAAGAAATAGCTGTCTCGATTAAAGGCAGAGACAACGTAATTTACATACCTAACGGCGTCGATACGGAAAAATTCAAAAGTCACAAAAATGCAAGTAATGGCCGCTTGGTCATAGGCATAACAGGATATGTGGGCAAAATAGGCAAAAAGTTTGCTTATCAGGAAATGACCGAGATAGCGCAGGAAATAAAGGATGCTCAATTCCTTGTTGTCGGCTACGGGAAGGGTGTACGGGATTTCAAGACACATGTGAGAACGCACGGCTTGGAATCCAGATTCCGATTCGTAGATTATGTCAAACACGAAGAGATACCGAAATACATAGACCTGATGGACATCTGCCTCGTTCCTTTTGGCAGGTTCTTTACGTCAGAAACAAGAAGCTCGGTCAAAATGAAGGAGTTCATGTCCATGGGCAAGGCTATTGTTGCGACAAGAATCGGCGAGAATATAACCGATCTTGATAACGGAAAATGCGGCATGCTAGCCGAAGATTCTCATGGGTTTGTCATGAAAATAAGATCGCTTCAAAAAAAACCCGCCATAAGACGAGAGATGGGGCGCAAAGCGAGGGAAAGAGCAGAGAAAGTTTATGATTTCAAGATTCTCAGGAAAAAACTATACAACTTTCTTGAAAACGTAAACAGACCGATTTCCAGATGAATATATTTTCTCGATGCCATTGCCGGCAAGCATGCTGTCTGTCATTATGTAAGTGATATTCCTTGTTTCTAATATGCGCATGTCACCCTCAAGAAAGTTCTCATATGCAGTTTCTGCATCATTGTCAGGCAGAGGCGCGCCTGTCAAAGACCGCTTTTCCGCAAGATAAGGCACATATCTTCCGGTGCGAGGATCGGTCAGCACTATGCCTTGAGGCTGCGAACGCAGAAATATTAGCGAAGCATAAACGTCCCGGTCCATTTCCGATGCAACCACCACGCCATTATTAGCGTAAAAGAGGATGAGCGATGGCAATGAAAGTATCATTATTGCAATAAATATAATCTCAGCCTTGAGCCTTAGTCGGGCCGCAAGTCCTGGCAAACCTATGCCGGCCAGAATCGAGACAGGCACCCAATACATTACAAGCAGTTTCGCAACATCAATTTTCTTGATTGCCGTTTGAAGCAATATGCCAATAAGCAGTGTGACGGCCCATGCGCACAGGAATTTCCTGTTTTTGTCGTCAAAGAAACCTTTCTGTGAAACGGCATAGATGGCAAGAAGTATCGCAATTCCTGAATTAATCGCAACTGTCATCATGAAACTCTGCGGGAATGATATAGCGGTAGAGTAAAAAGCAGACAATTTTTCGTAAGGCGCGCTATTCAATAAAATAAAATATCCCCAGGGAACAGTCGCAAGAAGCGAGGGTGCAACCAGCTTTAAGGAAGCCGGGAAACGATTATCAAAAAACGAATAAGCGATTATAAGGCAGGAAAAAAGCGCGCCTGCTATAGGATATATAAGAAACGTGAGGAAAAGCAACGCTGTAGTTGCATAGTTCCGGCCTTCCATAAAAAGAAGCAAGGCGGCAAAACCGGTGAAAAGCGTGAAGATTTGATAAAACGCCGAGCTCGTCATCCAGCCCCAGAAAAGATTGCCCAGTCCTGCTTCCGTGAAGCCGCCAAACTCCCGCAAAGGAAAATAAAGCAGTCCGCCTATCCCATTGGCAAAGAGCAGGATAGGAAATGCATATTTCCACTCGCCCGCGGGAAGCAGACGCTGCATGATTTTCAGTATGACAACGAGATAGCCAAAGGTGAACGCCGTATTAAGGAATATGATTATAGGCCACGGATCAATTCCCGTGACAAGCCAAGCCGCTGTTACAGGAAGGAACGCGAATGCCGAGCCAAGGGTTACATCGGTAAAAATGCTCACATCCGGCGAAGGCCATGGCGTCGCAAATCCCCATAAAGCGGATTTCACCGTCCCAAGGTATGTTGCATCATTATCTACAGCAAGAACCGAAGTTTCCGGTAATCCGAAGGATTTGTACCCATAATACGCCGGAAAGAGCAAAAGAGCGTAAAGCAGCGCCATTATGATGTATTTCCGGTCCTCCATTTTTCTGGTTATGGTGTAAAGTTTAAAAGGATGCCAACATCCGATTAATAATGCGCATAATTGTATCTCACTCCAAGGCCCCTTGGTCGCTTGGGGATTATTGCATGAGGGCATTGGCCAAGCTCGGCCATGAAATAATTCCGCATGATTATCTGGCATCAGCCCACAAATACGGACTGCCCGGCCATGCTGTTTCCAAGCTCGTGCTGGGCGACGCTCTTCCTAACAGACGACTTCTTTCTCTTGCAAAAAAAGAGAAGCCTGATCTTGTGCTTGTCCTCAAGGGTGAAGTACTCGAGCCTTTTACCATAGAATCACTCAAAAAACGCGGCATAAAGACAGCCAACTGGTGCATGGATTCACCCTTCCATCCGCTTTATTCGTCGCCGAAAGTCGCCAGAAGCATACGACTGTATGATTCATTCTTCACTCCGGTAAAAGATATGGAAAAGCGCCTGATGGCATTAGGTTTTGACAATGCGCGTTTCCTACCGTTTGCATGCGACCCTGAAATTCACAAGCCCGCTGAGCTTTCAGGAGCCGAACACGAAGCATTCGGGAGCAACCTATGCTTTGTAGGCACATATTACCCGGAAAGGGAAGCGCTTCTTTCTGGGCTGGAAAGATTCGGACTTAAGATATGGGGCAACGAGTGGCAGAACTGCGAAAGTGAATCCCTGAAAAAATCCGCCACCATGCGCCCCGCTAACGGCCAGAACATGTCCCGTGTGTTCACCGCTTCTAAGATAGCGATAGGAACTCATCAGGAGCAGTCAATGGGAAGCCTCACCATGCGCGCATTTGAGGCGCCGGCCTGCGGGGGCTTCATGCTTGTTGACGACAGGCCGGACCTTCGGCTATTCTACGCGAAGAACGAGATGGCATCATACAGGACAAAGAAAGAAATGTTAAATCTTATAGACTATTACTTGCGTAATGAAAAAGAAAGAAAAACTATGGCGCAAAGAGCAAGGAAGAAAGCCATCCAAAAGCATACGTATGTTCACAGAATCAAACAGATGCTTAAGGATCTTGAATAGCCTTATTTCTCAAGAAGCCGGTCGTTCACAATCAATGCGTCCAAGCCCGATTTTCTGAAAGTATTTACAGCATCCTGCGGAGTGCATACTATCGGCTCTCCTGCAAGGTTGAAAGACGTATTCATGACCACCGGAATCTTGAATGCCTTGATAAGATCATAGTATCTTCTGTTCTGGCTCCTGTTCACAGTTTGAGGCCTTGTTGTTCCATCAACGTGGACGACTGCAGGTATCTCTTCTGCGTTTTTGGCCCTGAATCCTATGATCATATAGGGGGATTTTTTTGCATTCTCGACGTACATGCCTGCCTTTTCTTCCAGCATAGAAGGCGCAAAAGGCCTCCATGCTTCCCTATACTTGACTTTTCTGTTCACTACGTCCTTCATGTCAGCTTTGCTGGGATCTGCAAGAATGCTTCTGTTTCCCAATGCCCTTGGGCCCCATTCCATCTTTCCCTGAAACCAGCCTATGACTTTGCCCTTCTCAAGAAGGTCTGCCGCCGTCTGGGAAGGATCGATTTTTTCGCCCGCAATGAAGTCATAATCAGGGCCGTAATAAATTGCATCTATCTCTCTTTTCTCCTGTTGGAACTCCAGCGCCGTGCCGACGGCAAGTCCGCTGTCTCCGGGATTCGGATAGACAAAGACATCGTATCCTTTTTCTACAAGCAGCATATTCGCCTTGACATTGAGGCCCACTCCGCCGGCAATGCAGATGTTTTTTGTCCCCGTTAACTCAACTGCCCTGTCGCAAAGCCTGACAACTTCATCCTCAAGTATTTTCTGGGCCGTGAAAGCTATGTCCTCCTTTCTGTGCTTGGCCACGATTGCTTTCATCTTTGGCATGTTCCTGTAATAAGTGTCCCACTTCTCTTTCCTCCATAAATCTTCCAGTTCCTGGATGTAATTCCCTCCATAAGGCGCAAGACCCATTGTTTTCCATTCGCCGTCGTTGAACTGGAAGTCAAGGGCAACGGTCAGCCCGCCATAGAAAAATCCTAAGCTTCTCTTGATGTCCATGTATTCAATGGGCTCTATCTCCTTGCCGTTGCCATGGAATATGCCCCCTGAAACGGCTTTTGCATGGTCGGTTCCGGCGCCATCCATGACTATTATCGCGGCTTTATTGAAAGAAGAGCTCCCAAACGCGCTTCTTGCGTGCCCGAGTTCATGCGGAACGAAAACTGTTTTCTTGAATTTTTTGAGATAAGCCGGCACATTCGTCTTCAGCACGGTCTCCTTGACGTAAAACGGCATATGAAGCAAATTGCCATAATGATTTCCCATATTATACAACGGGTTAGGCCTGTTTTCGGAAAGCGTGACAACAAGATCTTCCGCCTTGAGTGCATGCTTTTGCAAGAGCCATTCAATGGCCTTTACAGGAACATTCCCATCGTGCTTTACGCGCGTAAACCTTTCCTCGGCCGCCGCATCAAGAACCTGCCCGTCGTCCACAAGAGCAGCACTGCTGTCATGATGCATGCTTATTCCTAAAGTTATCATGAACCTCTCTCCATAATCTCCTTGAACATTTTTTCGAGCGTCTGCCCGTAATAATCCCATGTGTATTTTTCTGCGCGTTTTCTTGCATTCTTGCCCATGCGCTTGACTTCGGAAGGATTGTCCTTGAAATATTTCAGTGCTTCTTTAATCTGCGTCAAGTCTCTTTCGTCTATTATCAATCCTTCTTTTCCGTCCCTTACGGGAAAGTAAGTCGCATGCGTCACTATGCACGGAAGGCCGCATGCCATGGCAGTCATCTGCGCAAGCGTAGTCCCTCCTTCCTCGAGCGCAGGCAATATGAATACGGATGAGTCATTGCACATCTTCTTCAGATCATCGCTCCATTTGACCCATCTGACGTCTTTGGAATTGCGGAAAGGCGCCATTATTGGCGCTATAGTGCTTTCGATGGGACCGAGAATAACAAGTTCCTTGTTATTCGCCTTCCATTTGGTCCATGCATCAAGCAGATATTGCGGGCCTTTTCTCAAGCCGACCGTGCCTATGAATATTGCCCTGAAAATGTCATCTGTCTTTTCTCCCGGAGTATACTTTTCAGTGTCTACGCCAAAAGGCGTTTCAAAAACATTTTCTTCAGGATAACCGTTTTGTATGAAGCTGTCCTTTGAGACGTCGCACGACGCAGCTATGTATTCCACATTCCTGAGTTCCTTTACGTATTTGTCTACGGTCTTCGCGGACAAGGGCGCATCGTTTACTTTGTATTTAGCGAACTCTTCCACGAGTATCTTGTTCTGGTCTACCGGATGGAGGGATGCGCCGTGCGTCACGGTCCTTATTCCCATGGCCTTCGCCCTTTCGAAGGATTTCATTCCGTGGCCTATCCAACCGTGAAATATGTCGGCATCTTTAGGCATCATTTGCGCAACGAAATTATCAAAAATCGTGTTTCTTATGGAATAATAGCTGTCTATGGGGAAATAAGGCGGTTTGGGCGGGAAGAAAAATTTAGTGAGAGGCCCTATATTTCCGCCTTTGTTCTGGTTCATGATGAAGCCTTTTTTCAAAAATCCACGCCTGTTCATCTGATCCATGGCATGATATGCGATTCCGCCCACCCCTCCGCGCGGTATCTCGGAACAGACAGAATGAACGTATTTCATACCCATAGGAAACAGTTCGCTTTAACGTATTAAAGTTTATTGAGTTTTTTCGCCATCGAGCGCCTTTATATTTTTGACGTTATCTATTATTATCTATTATGAAAGTAAAGAGCACGAGAAAGATAGGCTACAAGACCGTTTCCATCCCTAAGAATCTTTACGAAAAGCTCGAAGCCCTCATTGCAGAAACCGGATTTCCCAACGTTTCGCAATTCGTGGTATTTGTAATGAGGATGATACTTTCCGAAAACGAAAAGACTATGGATAAGACTATGGAAAGAAAAATAAAATCGAGGCTAAAGTCCCTCGGTTATTTGGGTGAGTAAATGCTGGAAACTGATCAGAAAAAAGTATGGAAAGCGAGAGCTAAGACTTATAATAATCTAAAGTGGGTCAACAACGACAATTTAAAAAAGGCTATTCTGAAACACGGCGATTTTGCTCCGAATCAGATAGTGCTTGATGCGGGCACGGGAACAGGCGCAATTGCCGTTACCATAGCCCCTCATGTAAAGGAAGTCCATGGAATAGATATATCGCCGGAAATGCTTTCTCTGGCATTCAACGGCTGCAAGAATGTTTTCTATAAGGAAGGGGATATACGAAGCATGAATATTGCCGATGGATATTACGACAGGGTCACTGCAAGGAATGTCTTCCACAATATACTTTCTGCAGAAGACAGGCTCAAAGCCGCAAAGGAATGCCTGCGCGTGCTCAAGAAAGGCGGTAAATTTATACTCCAGGAAGGCGTGCCGCCGCACCCTAGCCTTAAGAGCGATTTTGAAAGGATATTTGCACTCAAAGAAACGCGCGTCACGTTTGTCCCGGAGGAAATGAAAAAACTTCTGCGCGATGCCGGGTTTGCGAAAGCCTCTGTAGAAATAGTCAAGGATCCTGATTTTGATCTGATAAACTGGCTTGACAATGACGGAACTCTGAGCGAGGAAGTGAAAAAACGCATAGTATATCTTCATGTCAATGGGAGCGAAGAATTCAAGAAGCACTATAATGTAAGGACTGCAGGGGGCCGAATCCTCATAGACACCAACGCCGCATTCGCGATAGGGGAAAAATGATGAATGTCATCATGATAACCATGGACGGGCTAAGGCGCGACCATGTAAGCAAGATAAAATCTCTTAATTCATTCATAGCCAGATCAAAGTTCTACTCCGGCATCATAACGGCCGCGCCATATACTATTGCATCAATGCATGCGGTTTTTTCCGGAACCTACCCGTCAAGGAACGGGGTTGATTCCTATTATAACATGTTCCGGTTCAAGAAAAACAAATTCAAGACGCTGACGCAGTATCTCAAGGATGCGGGTTACAATTGCACTGCCGATGTAATCAATGACAGCATACTCCCGCGCGACGGCTTTGACGCTTTCGGTATTCACGATGAGAACAAGGATGACCTTGCCGAGCGCCACGAAACTCTCCTTGAATCCATGAACGGCAAGTTCTTCCTTTATCTGCATTACAGCAACATTCACACAGGATTGATAAAGGATGTTCAGAAGCGCTATACTGACATGGGACCGGAGTTCTTTGCAATGTCGAAAGAAAATAAGCAACGCTACGAGGGTTATATGGCCGGCTGCAATGCCTATCTTGAGAGGATATTAGGCAAGATATCGCAGCTCGGATATGACAGTAATTCGATCATTATTATTTTGTCCGACCATGGCGTGAGCCTCGGGGAAAAGAACGGCGAGCGGATGTACGGCTGTTTTGTTTTTGACTACACGCTCAAAACTTTTTGTGTAATCAGTATGCCGGGGCAAACCCCTGCCGAGAATCATTATCAGGCGAGCAGCGTGGATATAATGCCGACAATATTGAAGCTTTTGGGCATCAAGCTTGAAAGCAATTTTGAAAAGCCTGACGGCGAGCCGCTTCTTTCCTTGGATGAGCATCGCCTTGTCTTTTCCGAAACCGGCGGGCTTGGCGGGCCGTGGCCATCGCATAAGAACCATAATGTTTTTTGCGCGCGCTTGCCGCAGGCGAAGGCAGTTTACTACAAAACGCCCGATAAATGGGAGTTCTATGACTTGAAAAATGACCCGGACGAGACAATGCCTTCGGAAAAACCGTTCGGCGAGGCGGAAAAGTTTCTTATGGCTGAATTGAAGAAGCGGTACGGATTATAGAGAGAAAATGAATAAATATATGTCCCAAAATATGCCATTTACTATTAAATGCATTCCGTTCATATTCTGCCTATGCACATGGTTATAGGCATAGACGGCGGCACTTGGAGCTCTTTTGACCAGTTCAGCGAAAAGATGCCGTTTCTTTCGTCAATGAAGGCGAAGGGATGCCGCGGTGTTCTCAGAAGCGTGATGCCTACGGGCTCGGCAGCGGCATGGACGTCTTTTGCTACAGGCAAAAATCCAGGAAAACACGGCATAATCTCATGGGAAATAAAGCCATTCTCTGAAAAAATAGCCGGCACAGGCGATATCAGGGAAATGGAAATATGGGATATTATTTCTTCTAATGGTCTGAGGGTCGGGGTAATGTGCCCGCCTATATCCTTCCCTCCTAAACATGTCAATGGATTTTATGTCTCCGGCATAGGCAGGCCGTCCATCAATGAAAACATGATTTTGCCCGAGGAAGACGCGGCACGCGCAAGGGATATGCTGGAAGACATGAATACGATTGAATATATGAAAGAAAACGGCAGGGATGCCACACGAGAGAAAATAGCCGCAATGACCGTGAAGAAGACGGATTTCTTCATCGAAATGATGAGGAAATATTCGCCGGAATTCGGTTTTATACTTCTTGATGAGAACGATCGCTTCCAGCATTTTTTCTGGGATGATCCTGAAGCTTTAGGCGATTATTATTCGGTGCTTGACGCGTCATTGCAGAAAATATACGACGAGTTCCCTTCAGCCAACTTCTTCATAATCTCCGATCACGGCTTCCATGCGGCGCCAAAAAAATACTTCCACATAAACACATGGCTCATGGAAAACGGATACATAAAAGTCGGGCTTTTTGAAAGAATAAAGATACTGCTCTACCCCCTGGGCAAGAAACTCCTTGGATGGCTCGCCAAGGAAGGCGAAGTGCCCGCATGGATGAAGCGCTTTGTGCCTCATCAGGAAAATATAATAAAGAATATTCAGGAGAAGCCGGATTTTCTCGGTTTCAATAATTTCAGCTTATTTGTAAGGAACAAGGAACATATCATTGAGATTAGAGACAAGCTGAAGCTTGTTCTGGATCAGGGAATCCCCGTATTCAGGGAAGTGAATATAAAAACGGAAGCCTACACCGGCGCATTGGCTGATAATATGCCTGAGATAGTATTTCTCATGAACGAGAATTACGCGATAAATACGAATTTCTCAACGTCCATTATTTCTCCGGCAGGCACGGCAGTCTGGAAAGGCTACCACACATTTGCACCGGAAGGAATTATGCTCTGCTTTGGCCCGGACATAAAGGAATCAATGCACCTGGATGCGTCAATCATGGACATTGCTCCGACGATTCTCCACAACATGGAAGTTCCAGTCCCCCGCGATTGCGACGGCAAAGTGCTGTACGATATGCTTAAAGAAAACAAGCAAACGCGTTATTTTGACTCTTTGAAACCCGAAGGAAGCACTGACATGGAAAAAGGCGAAGAAGAGCTTGTAAAGAAAAAATTGCGCGATTTAGGGTATATGTGATTCAGACGCAGCGCCTGAATCCTTCTTTATACCCTACTGAAGGATCCCAGCCAAGAACGCGCTTGATTTTCTCAATGTCAAGAAGCTCTTCCTGATTATCCTCAGGCAGGTCTAGGCTCTTTACCGTGATTTTCTTCCCTGCGGCCGCAGCAAGAAGATGCGCCGCATCGCGAAGCGTGATGGATTTTCCGCAGCTTATGTTGAATGTGCCTTCCACCGGCGTTTCAAGGGCTTTGAAATAGACCCCGATAAGATCGTCTATGTGTATGAAATCCCTTTTAACATCCGCATTCCGCAAAGTGACTGCTCCGGAATCCATCTGCCGTATAATATCCGGAATGAGAAATCCGGCAGGCATCCCCTTGCCATAAAGGTAAGTTTGCCTGAATACGATAACCTGTTTGCCGGCAATGCCGCGAAGCACGTTCTCCGCCTCGGCTTTCGATTTACCGTAGGGCGAACGCGGGTTCAGTTTGTCTTCTTCTCTAACCGGGACTGCATCCATTTTTCCGTATGCCTTCGCCGAGCTGGCGAATATGATTTTTTTCGCGCTGCTTTCCGAAAAGGCCATCGCTACGCTTTTTGTGCCGTTGACGTTTATGTCCCAAGTCTCTTTTTCATCATCGCTTTTCAGCAGAGCTGCAAGATGAAACACGACGGAAATATACTCTTTGCTCATTATGGTTCCCAGAAGCTTTTTGTCGCGGATATCCCCTTCATAGAAAGGAAACGATGCATTCATACCGTGACGCGAAATGCCGACAATTTTATGGCCCTTTTTCAGAAGAAACGCAGCGAGCCGGGAGCCTATATAACCTCCGCAGCCCGTGATAAGAATTTGTCCCATTTCATGCGCCTGTAAGCGTTATCCTTACTGCAGCGAAGAACGTACGGGGTATTGCTTTTATGAGTTTGTTCTTGCTCACGCCGAATTCTCTTTCCCTGTATACCGTAGGTATCTCCGTTATTTTTTTGTATCCGGCTCTATTCGCTTTCAATATGAATTCCATGAGGAAGGGATTACCGTCCTTTTCCCTGCATTCGACTCTCTCGATTATTTCACGGCGAAATCCGCGATATGCGATGGTAAAGTCGCTTATTCTTATTCCCGATATTGTAGAAATGAAAATATTGCCTAATCTGCTTATGATCATGTTAGCTGCAGATTTGTTGGTGCTTCCGGCCTTGGCGTATCGCGAGGCAACGACTAAATCATAGCCTGCGTTTATTTTTTGCACTATTGTTGGCAAATCGTTGACATCACATGAATTGTCAGATTCCATAGAAATCACGATTTTACCGCGCGCATTTTTGTAGCCGTGAAGATGCGCGGCTCCCGCTCCATCGCGAACAGTCCTGACGAGTGTCTTGATATTTCCGTATCTTGTATTCAGCTTACGTGCTATCGCGGCAGTTCCGTCTTCACTTTCATCATCCACGATTATGAGTTCGCTTGTTAGTTTAGCCTTCTTCAAGACCGCTTCCAGGCTATCTACAAGGCTCTCTATGTTCTGCGCTTCATTGAGGGTAGGAAGAACTACAGAAACATCCACAATTACACCCTTGCCCGCCAATAGTCAAGTATATCTTTCATGGTCTTTTCAAACGGAATTTCAGGTTTCCATCCCGTTTCCTTGGAGAATTTAGTAGTGTCAGGTATCTGGAGCGTCACGTCGCTTGGCCTGAGCAGGGAAGGATCAATACGCGGCTTTATAATATCCTTCATCTCTGACATCGCTATGAGCTTCTGCAACATCTCGCCCACTTTCATCGTAGCATTGCCGCCGATGTTATAGACTTCACCCGGCCTGCATTTTTCGGTCAGCAACCAGTATGCACGCACGGCATCCCTTACGTCAGCAAAAGTCCTTATAGACTCAAGATTGCCGACGTTTACGAATGGCTCTTTCTTCACGCCCTTTTCTATTTCCGCAATCTGTTTTGCGAAAGAGGATTCAACGAAAAATTCTCCTCGGCGAGCTCCCGTGTGCGTGAACATCCGTGTTCTTATGGTCCTTATGCCGTATGAAACAAAATACTGATAACCGAGCATGTCTTCCCCTACTTTGCTTACAGCATATGGAGAAACGGGCCTTAGCGGATTGGTTTCTTTTATCGGCACTTCCTCGGGGCGCACTTGCCCGTATACTTCAGAGGAGCTGCATATATGCACTATAGGATCAATTTTATTCAGTCGTATGGCTTCAAGAAGATTGGCCGTGCCTATGACGTTCACGGCCAACGTGTCGCCCGGCAATATGAAGCTTGCCGGCACGTATGACTGGGCTGCAAGATGATAAATAACGTCCGGCCGGACTTTGGAAATAACCCTGTTTATTGATGCAAAATCACGGAGCTCGCATTCTTCAAGCGTTATCTCATTCCGGATGTGTTTTATATTGTCCATGGGGCTTCGCCATCTTTTGGCGCCATGAACTTCTACGCCCTTATTTAAGAGAAATTCCGCCATGTGGCTGCCTACAAAACCTGTTACTCCGGTTATAAGTGCACGCATCAATACCACTATACTCCAGTATTTTTAAGCTGAGCAAAGAATTCCCCGAACTTGATAATTATATATTCCAGTTCTTTTTGCGTGATTTCCTGGTGGCATCCTATGTAGAATCCGTTCTCGTTTATCCATTTGGATACAGGATACTGGTCTTCTATATTGCCGAATAATCTGATGTAGACGGGCTGGTTTATCAGCGGATTCATGTCACGCGTTTCAATATTATTCTTCTCAAGGAAATTTACAATATCCCTCTTAGTAAAGCTTCCCGCTTTTACCACTATGGGATACATCATGAATGCATGCTCGCATTTGGGCCGCGTGGCCGGAAGCTGGATAAAATCGCCGTATTGTTTCAAATGTTCTGTCAGGTAAGCGGCATTGTTCTGTCGCTTGCGAAGTATTTCATCTTTTCTCTCAAGTTGTGCTACACCTATAGCCCCTTCCATTTCAGTTATCCGATAGCTATAACCCAATCGCACGAATTTGAATCGCCTCTCAACAATATCAAAGAGCTTCTTCTCGTCACTGGTCCTGTCATCGTCTATGTTTATGTATATCGAATCGCGTCCATGGTTTGCAAGGCTCTTGAGTATGACGGCATATTCAGGATTATTGGTAGTTGCTATGCCGCCGACCCCTGTCGTTATAAGATGCGCAACATACGTGGAGAAGCAGGATATGTCGGCAAAAGACCCTACAGGCTTTCCGCCATAACCTACGAACATAGTCTCGCATGTATCTTCTATCAGTTTCAGCTTATGCTTCCTTACAAGTTCCATGATAGGATCCATGTCGCAAGCAAGGCCGAATTGATGGACTATTATCATGCCTTTTGTCCTTTCAGTTATTTTCTCTTCTATCTTTACCGGGTCAATATTGTAATAGTCAGGCTCCACATCCACGAAAACAGGCTTCAAGCCGTTGCTTATTATGACGTTCGAGGTCGCTATGAACGTCACTGCAGGCACGAGTATCTCGTCCCCGTCCTTCCAGCCTTCTGTTTCTTTCAGGCATGCGACTGCTGTACGCAGCGCGCTCGTTCCGCTGTTCATCGAAATTCCGTATTTGCACCCATGCAATGAAGCAATAGTATTTTCAAGCTTTGTCAGATAAGGGCCATGGCTGAGTCTCTTTTTGTCCAGCGTATCCATAACATACTCTTTTTCCTTATCGGTAATTTCCAGGCATCCTATTCCTATCTGGTGATCTATTTTTTCCATGTTCACGCCCCTAATTTTTCCACGGCAGCGGCAACAGTTTCGGCCGTTATATCATTCATGCAGCTTCTTCCATAGACGCACTCGCTCTTATAGAAGCACGCGCATGCCTTGGGCGGCTCTATTATCACGCCCTTTCCGTAGAGGTCAAATTCGTGCTTGTTGAATATATTATTGAGAAGTATTATTTTTCTTTCCATACCGACCGCAACGTGGAAACCAAGAGTTACGCAGGTTACGACTGCTTCGCATTTCTTGACAAGGCCTGCAAACTGGCTGAAAGAAAAATAGCCCAAATAAACCGCCCCGGTCGTGGCGGCGATTCTTTTATTCTTCTGATCTTCGGCTTCTCCACCTAGAAGCAGAGGAATATATCCCTTCTTCTTTAGCAAAAGAGCTAGCTGCTGCCATTGGGATTCCGGCCAAAGACGCGCAGTCCATCTTTCTGCCCCGCCGGTATTCAGGCCTATGAGCTTCCCCTGAGGGATATTTCCATTGAATTCCTCGGACTCCATGGCATATTTTTCGCCTTCGTAATCAAGACCCGCGATTTCAAACATTTCCTCCTGATATGTCTTGGTATTCTTCTTGCTCTCATCGTCGAAAACGCCTGTCACAAACTTGTGTTCGGCATCCTTATCTGCAGGAGCACATTTACCGTCTTGGAGCACAAAGCCTTTTTTCATTTTCGCTTTTACGAGCGAAGCTAATGCACATGCTTCCTTGTCCTTGTCAAAATTGTATAATATGTCGAATTCGTCTGCCATCAGGGTCACGACAGTCCTTTCATTGAATCCCATGACTATATCCGCGGCTTTCCTAGCAAGATCGGGATAATTGCTTATCCACGTGACTTCACACCCGGGATAGAGCTTTCTAAGCCTTTCAGTGATTGGTGTTGAACGCAAAACATCGCCCATGGCGCCCAGCTTTATTATGAGTATCCTTTTGCCGCGTTTTATATAGAATTCGCACTTGCATTTTGCGCCTTTTTCTTTATGCGGTTTGCACGGCACGTCTCCCCGGAAAAATATGCAATCTACGGCAACCTTGCCACTGCTATAACCCATACTGTATTGATGTGGCAAAAACTTAAAAACTGGTTATTATAAGTGCGTTTTTCTTCTCTCTGCACATTTCCTGACTTTCCATACAATATCCCAGCCGAAAACGGATGGAAATACTGATGAAAATCTTCCGGGTTTTGCGGTACAGCTGATTATCTCAAAATGTTTAGAAAGCAGTTTTTTGAACCCGTTTAATGTAAAGAAACTGGAGGATATCTGCCATGCTCTATTCCGGAAAAGGAACGAATCTTCGGGCCTTGCCAATAAATACATTACCCTGTGCCATAAATGATAATTGTTAGTCATGCTGCCTATATACAGCCCTCCTGGTCTTAGAACCCTTGCTATTTCCTCTATCAGATTTTCTGGGGAATATAAATGTTGTATAAGGCCTTCTGTAATTACGGTATCGAAATACCCATCCTGATATGGAAGCCCTTCATCCACGTCACGCTGAATAGCTTTTATGCCGTGTTTTTTGGCTTCTCGCACGTTCTCAGAGTTTATATCCACGCCATGCTTTTCTTCTGCGGTAATCCGCGAAAGCGTTGCCCCGTCCCCACAAGCTACATCGAGTATCCTTCCCGACGACGGTATCATGGATATGATTATGTCGCGCCTTTTGTCAGAAGAGTTTGTATGCACCGGTTTGCTGCCCCAGTGCCTGTTCTTGGAATCCATTTGAATAACTTCCGGCAAAACGTTAAATTCCTGCACTTTTCCTTGATTTAAAAACATTTTCCGTCAATTATACCGAATGGTAACCCAAACACCTAACATCAAGGGCAAAAACGTCCTCATCACTGGCGGGACCGGAAGCTTCGGACGCCATATTGTAAAGCGCCTGCTTACTATGGGCACTGCTTCGATAACCGTCTTTTCCCGTGACGAAGAAAAGCAGAGGCAGATGGAAGAGGAATTTGAAGAATATCTAAGCCTGATCAAATTCGTCCTTGGCGACGTGAGGGATTATGATCGTATCCTTGATGCTTCCCGTGGGATACAGGTAATCTATCATGCCGCTGCAATAAAGCAGGTTCCCAGATGCGAATATCATCCCATGGAAGCCGTCAAAACCAATATCTTGGGCGCTTCCAACGTCAAGACGGCAGCCATAGCAAACAACGTAGAGCGTGTCATAGCCATAAGCACTGATAAGGCGGTCAAGCCTGTTAATGTCATGGGCATGACCAAGGCTATACAGGAGCGGATAATGGTTTCAGACAGTTCAGGCAAGGGCGGCACTAAATTTGTGTGCGTCCGCTACGGCAACGTCATAGGAAGCCGGGGCAGTGTTATCCCCTTCTTTAAGGAGCGCATATTACAGGGCAAAAACGTGCCTGTCACGCATCCTGAGATGACAAGATTCCTTTTGACGCTCGATGATGCAATAGACCTTGTGCTAAAAGCCACTGACGCCGACGATGGGCATATACTTGTCAAAAAAGCGCCTTCCTGCAAGATAGTCGATCTTGCCAATGCCATGATAAAGGAACTTGGCGGAAAAGGAAAGATAGTTTACACCGGCATGCGACCGGGCGAAAAGACCCATGAGGTTCTTGTATCCGAAGACGAGATGAACCGGATAGTTGAATCAGAAGACTATTATGATATCGCTCCTTATAGGAAGATGGATCCCGGAAAGACTGGCCAGGTATTGGAATATACGTCAGCCAACACCAGGCTTCTGGATGGGACGGGAATAAAAGCGTTGCTGCAAAAAACAGGATGGCTGCCAAAATGATGCTCATCACTGGCTCTGGCGGACGGCTGGGCCGGGAGTTGTCGATTTTATTTCCCGGGGCGCTGAAGCCTTCGAGCCGAGATCTTGACGTAAACCGGGAAGATTCTGTACGCAAATATATTGCCAAGGCTATGCCGGATATCGTTATACATCTTGCCGCCATGACCAGCGTGCCTGAGTGCGAACGCGACAAGAGCAAGGCATGGACCGTCAATGTAAAGGGCACAATAAACATGCTGGGAGCATGCCAGTCTGCAAATCCTGCATGCTATTTCATGCTCATGTCAACGCCATGCGTTTTCAGGGGCGATAAAGGAATGTACACGGAGGACGATACGCCTGACCCCGATAATTTTTACGGCGCCACTAAGGCCATGGCCGAAGCTGCAGTTCAGGCAGCATCTCTTAAGACACTTATAGTTCGCGGCAACTTCGTCCCCCGGGAAAAATGGCCATATGAAGGCGCGTTCACGGACAGGTGGGGCACTTATCTCTTTGCCGACGATCTGGCTAAAGGAATAAAGAAAGCGCTGGACGAAAACAGGACAGGCATACTTCACATAGCCGGTGACAGAAAAATGAGCATGTATGAACTTGCTAAAATTACAACGCCTGATGTGAAGCCGATTTCTTATGCCGATTATCTAAAAAAGGGTGGAGTGAAACTCACGCAGGACATGACCCTCGACAGCAATCGTTGGGGAAAATTACATATTTCCGAATGAAGTGGCGAAAATGAAAGCTACAGCCAAAGTTTGCATCTTCATACCCGCATATAACTGCGAAAGGACTGTTGCCAGGGTCATAGATGATATTCCCTCAGGCATTAGAAAGAACGCAACCATACTTGTCATAGACGACGGCAGTGCTGATAACACATCCGATGCCGTTTTACAATACAAAAAGCAGCACACCATGAGCAACTTGATTCTTAAGAAAAATCCCCATAATCTCGGATACGGCGGCACGCAGAAAGTCGCTTACAGGTACGCGATAGACAACGGCTATGCAATAGTTTTTATGGTGCATGGCGACAAGCAGCACCCGGGCAACGAAAAAATAATAGAAGCCCTGTCGCTTATGGACGGTACATGCGCTCTGGTATATGGATCGCGTATGCTGGGAAACCCGCGCAAGGGCGGTATGCCTTTCTATAAGCTCATAGGGAGCAAAGTATTGACGGCAATAGAGAATCTTGTCCTCGGCACCAAGCTAACTGAGTTCCATTCCGGCTTTCGCGCATACAGTTGCGCCCACCTTAAGCAGATCAATTTTGAGAAACTGACAGACAGGTATTTTTTCGATACAGAAATACTCATTCAGATAGTGCAGAAAAAGTTTGTTATAAAGGAGATACCTATACCCACATACTACGGACCTGACAGCGGATACGGGATACCTTTCACGGAAAGCGTGAAATATTCCCTTTCCATCCTGAAAACATTGCTTGAGTATACCCTGAGCAGCCGCGGGCTTGTCAAGAGCCGTAAATTCGCAACAGAGGTGTGAACCACGAAAATAAATGCAGTCATTCTTTTCATCATAGCCGGACTGGCATTTTTAGCTCTTAACGACCTGCCCAACCGGATCGTTACTACGGATTTGCTTACGCCTGAGATGGGAAGAGCACTAAGCGCCTTGATATCGCTATTCTCTTTCGCGGCAGCTGCGGCAATATCATTTCCCGATATATTTCAATCACTGCGAGTTGAGGTTTCAAAAATTCTTACAGCCGCAGAAAAAGCAAACCCTATTGTCATAATATGCATCATATTCTTGGCTAATTTTGCAATGAAGCTTGCTCTCTCGTTCTATGTTCCAGAGAGCTTCTATTATCATGATGGCGCCCACTATTCTTCAATAGCAATGCATATTTATCGCGGCGAAGGTTTCATTTCTAGCTCTTTATGGGATGTCATGCTTAGAAAAGATTCAATCCCTTTCCCAGAGACATCCCGGGCTCCGCTCATGCCGTACGCCATAGCGTTATTTTACAAGCTTCTTGGAGTTTCGTTTTTTGTCGAGAAGTTTTTATCTGTCATATTAAGTTCTCTTGTTCCGGTGGCCGGATATCTTTTTTTCAGGAAAGTCTCTGGAGATAAGGCGTCCATCCTTGGCGCAGTATTACTTTCTTTCGATTGGACTGTCTTTGCCAACTCCCGTGTTGTCCATACAGAACTTGCATTCATGCTTGCCGGCACGCTTTTCCTCCTTGCCGTTTTCCGGCTGAAAGAGAGTCCTATTGATTATATATTCGCCGGCATGATGCTTGCGGTTTCTTATCTTGTACGTTATCAGGCCATATACGCCTTCCCCTTGGCGATAACCGCTTATCTCTGGTCCGAAACCGGCTCGCTTAAAACTGCCATGATAAGAACCGCGGCAATAATTGCCATATTTGTCATCATCGTTTCACCCTGGCTTATGCGCAATATGGAGGTTGCAGGAGGGCCATTTGCCAGCGATCTTGGATATCTTATAGTAGGAGCATATGGAGGGCGCGATTTCAGCCATTATGTATATTCACTTGATACAGTACCTGAAACCTTCGTCGATGTGGCACTCCGCGATCCCGCCATGGTCATAAAAGAATACGCCAATACCATGGCCGGCTATATATACCAGACGCCGGTTTTGGTTTTTGGGAATCCACTGTTGTTTCTCTTGGCGATTTTAGGGGCATGGAAATCCGGGCTTCGCAAGAAATACGCAGCCGCACTATTCGCCTATGTCGCGATGACTTATATCACGCTCTCTATCACGCTTCCTGTTGCAAGGTATCTCTTTCATCTAATACCGATATTTGCCCTCTTTTCAGCAATAGGCATAATCAATTTATCGAACCTTCCTGTATTGACAGAAAAAATAAGAAAGAATCTCATGATCCTTGCAATGCTTTTCATAATAGCAGTTGACTTGCTTTTTATATCGTTTGCATATGCGGATCTTGACGCAAAAGGCGAGAGTTCCCTGAACACATACAGGCTTTTCCAGGATTTTATAATTCCTACCGGCCTCAAAAACGCGACGCTCATGGTGGACTCATTTCCGTATTTCTATGAGTATTATTCTCAAGCTTCCATGAATGTGCTACAATTCCCGTATTACACGAATGAGGCAGACTTTTACAGCTACATGGAAAAATACGGCGTGGAATACATAGTGCTCCACAACGACAGTATCCTAAGGATTCCTGTCTCTCTGCCTGAAAGTTTTAGCGGAGAAAAAGTGTTCGAGGGCCATATGAGAACCGTTTACAGGGTGAAATCGCATGAATGAGTCTGTAAGGAAGTTATTCGACGCAAAGAAGGATTATGATGACAGAAGGGACAAATACTACTTTGAGCGCCGCGTACGCGAACTGAAAAAGATCCTTGAGAACACATCAAAAGAAGCCAACATACTTGATGTAGGATGCGGTACAGGCATAAATGTTGAGTTTTTGCACCAGCATGGATTTAGCAATGTCTGCGGTTCTGACATATCGAGGACTTTGCTGGAAACGGCGAGAGCAAAGAACCTGAGAAATATGGTGCTCACAGGAAGCATAGAACTCCCTTTCAAAGATGCATCCTTCGATCTTGTCACTATGCTTGATGTCATAGAACACATGGACGGCTACAAGAACAATCTTTCTGAAATTTCCCGAATACTCAAACCCGGTGGCAGACTATTTATTACATATCCTAACCCCGGTATGATATGGCTAATTGATATCATGGCCGCAATCGGGTTGAAGATACCGGGAAAAGAGAATAAAGTGCCTTTCCCCGAACTTGAGGAAGCTGCCCAGCCCTTCTTCGAATGCGAAACATTCCAGCCCATTGTACTTGTTTCCAAGCTTCCAAGATTTGCCCTTCATTTCTTTGAAATGGTCGAAAAAATCATGCCTGGAAGGCTTCTGCGGCGCGTGGCTCTTAGCTATGTCGTCGTTCTTAAAAGAACCTTTAATTAGGCTTAAATATATTACGATAGTATTACGTTTTATTACGTGATTACTATGCGCAAAAGAATCTCGCTCTCCCTTCCGGACAAGATGATAAAAAGCGTGGACGCATACGCGGAAGCGCTCTCTGACACACGATCAGGCGCCATAGAATCAATTCTTCAGGAATACATGGATGCGGGCAGGTACTGTGTTATTCTTGCAGGCGGGGGCGATTATCTGATTACGGACGGCGAATACAGGCCCTTCATGGACATAGGAGGCAGAACCTTGATTCAGCGCATCGTGGAAAAAGTCGTGGGCCAGAGCTACAGAAACATAATTATAATAGGCACCAAAGAAGTTGTGACAAGATGCTTCGGGATACTGGCGAACGGCGAGTCGCTGGGATGTTCTGTTGCATATATCGAGGAAAAGGCAAGGGGCGATAGCGCGAATACTTTGAAACTCGCGAGCGCGAAAGTGAGGGGTACATTCCTTTTCGTTCCATGCGACCACTATTTTGATTTTGATTTAAGAAAACTGGAAAATGTCCACAGGCGCAGCGGCTATCCTGCCACGCTTGCCATTTATGGAGGCATAAGGCATGACGGCAACCGCAGTTCTGTGGTCGAATTGGACGGGAACGACATTATAAATTACTGGGATACGCCCTCTGTTGAGAAGACTACCCTTGTTTCCACGATGATAGCTTTTGCGGAGCCTGAAATATTTACAATGATACCCGACAGGAAATTCTCGCTTCACAAGGATTTGTTTCCTGAACTCAGCAAAAAGGGCGTTTTGGGCGGCGCAATACTATCCGGAAAATTCGTCAACATCCATACAAAGCAGGATGCAGAAGCCGCAAGGAGGCTGGTGAAATGAAGGGCATCATTCTGGCCGGCGGGTTGGGCAAACGCCTCCGCCCTCTGACCCATGCAGGCCCAAAGCAGTTAATCCCTATAGCCAACAAGCCTGTCATTCATTATGCGATAGAGGATCTTGTAGCTTCCGGAGTAATAGAAATAGGCATAATAGTTGGCTATTCCGCCGAGAGAATAAACGCTATCAAAGACGCGTGCGGAGACGGAAGTAAATGGAACGCAAAAATAACTTATATAGAGCAGGATGCGCCGAGAGGCCTCGCTCACGCGGTATGGACGGCACGCGATTTCCTCGGACAGGACTCTTTTGTAATGTATCTTGGAGATAATATCATTAGCGGCGGCATAGGGAAATTCGTGAAGGAGTTTTTTGCGTCAGACGCCGATGCGAGCCTTCTCCTTGCAAAGTCTAGGACGCCGGAAAGATTCGGGGTTGCCGAGATAAAGGATAATAACATAGTAAGCGTAGAAGAGAAACCTGTCAAACCCAAAAGCGATACGGTGATTGTAGGCGTGTACATATTCCGGCCATCTATTATGAGGCAAATAGATGTCTTGTCGCCTTCGGCGAGAAATGAGCTTGAAATAACGCACGCCATACAGGGCTTGCTATCGTCCGGCAGAAAAGTACTGCACCATACGATAAGCGGATGGTGGGATGACGCAGGAACAGGCGAAGATGTCCTTCATGCCAATGAAATGATACTTTCGGCGCTTAAACCATATAATGCAGGAACCGTCGAAGAAGGCGCGTCTATTCACGGCGCGGTTGAAATCGGGAAAGGAACAGTAGTGAGGAAGGGGGCGAAGATAATAGGGCCTGTCAAAATAGGAGACAATTGCACTATAGCAAACGCTTCCATCGGACCTTACACATCAATCGGTGATTTATCCGAAATAATCAGCGGAACTGTGGAATCTTCCATACTCATGTCAGGTTGCTTCATTGACATAGGAGCTAAAAAAATATCAGGCAGCCTTTTGGGGAAGAATTCGAAAATAAGGAACGGGGATACGATGAGGCTCATGATAGGGGAAGATTCTGACATAAGCGTTTAGGTGATATAATGAAAATATTTTCTCTCGATGAAGAACAGATAATGGAACAGACAAAAACGGGGAAGACGGTAGTTGCTGTCATAGGCTTTGGCTATGTGGGCGCCAGCATCGGCTCTCTACTTGCCAGAAATAACAAGGTGATTGCAATTGATGTCAATCCTGCAATAATAAACGCTGTAAATAACGGAAAGTCGCCGATAAACGAGCCTGAAGTCGAAGGACTCATCTCGGATGCCCTTAAGAAAGGAAACATACGGGCTACGGCACAAATATCGGAAGTCGCCGATGCCGATGTAATTCTTGTGACTGTCGGCACTCCGCTAGGCAAAAATTACGAGCCTAACCTTGAATACATAAATGAAGTTTCTGAAAAATTAGGTTCGTTGGTCGGAAAAGGCGCTATGATCATACTCAAAAGCACTGTTACTCCCGGCACGACCGAAGAGCTTGTCAAGATAATGTTAGAAAAGAAATCCAATCTCAAGGCAGGAAAGGACTTCGGACTTGCGTTTTGCCCGGAGCGCCTGGCTGAAGGGTCTGCAATCCAAGACCTGAAAAAGCTTCCTATAATTATAGGCGGCATAGACGCAGAAAGCGGCAAGAAAGCCGAATCATTCTGGCGGTCAAACGGGTTTGTCACAACAAAAGTCTCTTCGGCAAAAGCCGCAGAGATGGCCAAGCTTGCCGATAACCTCTGGATAGACGCGAATATCGCACTGGCCAATGAGCTTGCAATGCTATGCGAAAGGATGGGGCTGGATGCCTCAGAAGTAATAGACGCGGCAAATAGCCTGCCCAAAGGCAGGAGCATGGTCAATATATTATATCCGGGATGCGGCGTTGGCGGCAGCTGCCTTACTAAAGACCCATGGTTTGTGTATCATCTTGGCAAAAAGGCAGGGCTGAATCTCAAGACTCCGAAGACGTCACGGGAAGTAAATGAAGCCATGCCTGCCCATACCGTAGATCTTGTCAAAAGCTGCCTTGCATATGCGAACAAAAAAATCAAAGGCAGCAGAATCGCAGTTCTCGGTCTCGCTTTCAAGGGCGGGACTGGAGACGTGCGCAATACGCCGATGAAAGAAATAGTGAAACTGCTGGAGGCTGAAAATTGTATCGTGACTGCATATGACCCTTGGGTTACTGAAAACGATGCCCGGATGATTGCAGGGAATGTCGCAAAAACCCCCGAAAGCGCAATAGAAAATGCGGACTGTATATTGATAGGCGCCGATCATCCTCAATTCAAGTCGCTCGATCTCAAAAAACTGCACGGCATTGCAGCTGAAGGCTGTTCGATTGTGGAGGGGAGAATTATATTTGGCCCGGTCAAGGCGGCGGAGAATGGGTTCGGATATGCAGGAATAGGCAAACCTCAAGGAGGCAGGATACATGGCTAATCTTGTAATCACCGGAGGGGGCGGTTTCATAGGCAGTCATTTGACTGAAGAGCTTCTGCAAAGAGGCCATGAGGTAACGGTTTTTGACAACGCAGAACTGGAAAAATTGCGGAATATACAGCATCTGAAGACAAACGAAAGATTCCATTTTGTCAAAGGAGACATAACAGGCAATGGCATGAAGGATGTTATAACAGAGGATATTGATGTCGTCTACCATCTTGCCGCTGTAGTCGGGGTGAAAAATTACTGTGAGGATCCTTTAGGCACTGTAAGCGTCAATATATTGGGCACAAAAAACGTGGCTGAAGCTGCAATGAAGCATGGAACGAAGGTCATATACACGAGTACGAGTGAAGTGTTTGGAAAGAATCCAAAAGTGCCGTGGAAAGAGGACGATGACCGTGTGGTAGGCAGCACCAAAGTTGACAGGTGGACATACAGCACCAGCAAGAGCATGAGTGAGCATATGCTATTTGCATTGAACCGCATGCATGGATTGCCTGTGACAATAGTCCGCTATTTTAACGTCTACGGCCCAAGGCAGGCGCCGATATTCATGATACCCGCATGTCTGCGCAGGATATTGCGAAATGAAAGACCTCTCATATATGACGGAGGAACTCCGACACGCTGTTTCACATATGTAAAGGACGCCATTGAAGGAACTTTGCTCGCAGCGGAATCCAAGAAAGCAGAAGGACATGCGTTCAATATCGGCAGCATGAAAGAGCGAACTCTCAATGAGACGGCTCAACTGATGCTCAAGGCCGCGGGCCGGGAAGATCTTGGCGTAGAGTATGTTGATACGAGAAAGCTTTATGGAAGCATCTATGAAGACATTCCCAGGCGTGTGCCTGACGCAGGCAAGGCGAAGGCCATGCTCGGCTGGGAAGCAACGACTTCTCTTGAGGAAGGCATTAGGGAAATGATTGCGTGGTGCAGACAAAACAGATGGTGGTTTGAGTGAGCGTAAAAATTATACAACTCCCTGAAGTAACTGATGCTCGCGGGAGTCTTGGATTTGTAGAAGCTGGAAAAGATATACCTTTTGATGTGAAAAGAATATTCTACATATACGGAGTTCCTCGCGGGGCGAAAAGGGGAGGCCATGCCCACAAGAAGTGCGAGCAGATGTTTATAGTCCTGCAGGGCAACGCCGATATAATCACCGATGATGGCAGTGTTAAGGCAGTGCATAGTTTTAATGGTCCGGCGAAGGGGCTTTACGTTCCACAACGCATCTGGGTCGAGATGCAAAACATTTCGCAAGGCGCTGTGATAATGGTTCTGTGCTCAGAGCATTATAATGCCGATGATTATCTTAAGGATTATGATTCGTTCAGAGGCGGAAAATAATGATACCTGTGTTTGACCTGAAAAGGCAGTACGCTACCATCAAAAATGAAATAGATAGCGCTGTATTCTCCGTGCTTGAGAACGGCGTTTTCGTCCTGGGAGAGAATGTCGTTGCTTTCGAGAAAGAATTCGCCGCCTACAACGGCAACAAGCATTGCATTGGCGTTGCATCGGGTACAGACGCGCTTATCCTATCGCTCCGGGCTCTCGACATAGGCCCGGGAGACGAAGTGATTACTGTTGCGAACACTGCATCTCCTACGGTCATGGCAATAATGAGTGTCGGGGCTACCCCAATACTTGCTGACTGCGATAGTCATTACAATATAGATACCGCTCTCATTGAGCAAAAGATAACACGCAAGACAAAGGCCATAATACCAGTCCATCTTTACGGCCAACCGTGCGACATGAAAGAGATACGCAGCATAGCAAACAAACACAGCCTGAAAATAATAGAAGATTGCGCTCAGGCCCACGGAGCAGAATATTCCGGCAAAAAAGTGGGATTTTCCGGCATAGGATGCTTTTCATTTTATCCGACTAAGAATCTCGGCGCATATGGGGACGGAGGCGCAATTGTCACGGATGACGACGAGCTTGCAGAAAAACTAAGAATGCTCCGCTTTTACGGTCAAAAGAAGACTTATGACAGCTTGTTCTTCGGATACAACAGCCGGCTGGATGAAATTCAGGCGGCGATATTGCGCGTCAAACTCAAGCGCCTTGAATCATGGATAAAGGCTAGACGGCATATCGCAAAGTTATACAATGAACTTCTATCAGGCGTGATTATTCCTGAAGAAAAAACGGGGAGAAAACACGCCTATCATCTTTATGTAATTCGCATAAAGCAACGAGACGCACTCATGGCATATCTTAAGGAAAGGGGCATAGGCACCGGAATACACTACCCTGTGCCTATACATATGCAGAAGGCATTTTCACTGCCGGGAAATTATCCCAAGGCAGAAAGAAATGCGAAAGATATCCTGTCGTTGCCTATGTTTCCTGAACTGAGAGAAGAGGAAGTGCGAAAAGTTGCCGAGGATGTCATGTATTTTTTGAATAATAAGATATAATTGGCATGCGGCATTTTATGCCGGATGTGCGGTACAGGCGGTCGAGTTGAAACGTTCTGCTATTGTCCAAGTCTGCTATAAGCCTCAATAGTCTTCTTTATTCCTTCCTCCAGAGATGTTTTAGGGGACCATCCAAGAATTGATTTCGCTTTCGAATAATCTCCTACAAACTTGCGAACGTCAAACGACTTGTCGGATTTTATCTCAAGCGTCGAGGAAGAACCCGAAATTTCAAGAACAATATCGGCAAGCTCTTTCACGCTCGTGCCCCGGCCCGTCACAAAATGAAAATCGCTGCCTTCTATTCTTTCCTTCGCCCTAAGGGCCTTAATTATGCCGTCAATAGTATCTCCAAGAAACGTGAAGTCTAGCACCTGAGAACCTCCGTTTATTTTCAGGGGATTATCTTTGATGGCATTTATCACAAAATTAGGCACGACTCTTTCCGGCAGATCACGGTGCGAACCATAAACATTGGAAAACCTGAAAATGATTATTTTTGTGTTAAAGTATTTCCTGTAGGAAAGCGCGAGTTTCTCGCCACTGAGCTTTGAAATTCCGTATATCGAAATAGGACTCTTGGGTTGCGTTTCATTGACAGGCAAGGACTCCGGCTCGCCGTAAACTTCCCTGCTTGACCCAAGAAAAGTATAAGCCGTGTTTCCGGTTTCGCGCACCGCTTCCAAAATATTTGCCGTGCCCACGGAATTTGTCTCTATGCATTCCCGGGGCCGTTCCTGGCCCCATGCCACGCGCGATACAGCTGCAAAATGTATAACGGCATCCATCCCATTGACTGCGCTCTTGACCGCGTCATAGTCACGTATGTCGGCCTTTATCTTCCTGCACTTGATTCCTTTGCTATTGTCGTTGAATACATTATCAAAAAGGACCACATCGTCCCCTTCTTCCATGAGTTTTTCGGCTAAATGACTTCCGATGAACCCGTTGCCGCCTGTTATCAAAATGTTCATCTTATGTAAATAACCGCATGCCTTAAAAGCGTTGGCGCTCCTTCTTGAACGCTTTAAAACTAGCCGGGAAAAGGTTATTGATGAAAACTATCATAATAAGGGACGATGATGTCCATGCCTTCACGCCTCTTGAAACGCTGAAGAAAGTCTACAATACCAGGTTTTTCGACGCGGGCTTTAAACTTTCTCTCTCAGTCATACCGAACATGGACACGTCCGTACAGATAAAAGGCACTAACAATCCGTTCGTCCGAAGAGGCTATATTCACGAACCGTTCATACCCAAAGATAGAGTGAACACCGGTTTCCATTCTTTTGGAAAAAACGCCGCAGTGGCGAAGTGGTTATCTTCAACTAAAAGCGTCGAAACATGCCTGCACGGTTATTCGCATTCTCTTTCCGATTTTGCGTCTGCAGACAAGGCCCGCATAAGATCCCTTCTTCATGAGGGCAGAAAAACAGTGGAAAGTGCGATAGGCAAAAGAATCAATACGTTTGTTCCGCCGCATGAAAGGCTTTCTAAAGCCGGATGGCAGGTTGTCAATGACAACGGAATGCAGCTATTCAGAAATATCATAAGACCTCTCAAGGACATCGTCTATACAGTGCCGGTATCGCAATACGGATTAAGGCATGCGAGGAAGGAATTTTTCTACGGTTATAACGGCCTTGTGAAATACAGATCCGCAAAGGAGCTCGGCTGCATGGAGCCGTATTTATTCTCCCCTTTCTGGGATCTCGAAGAGAGCTTCCGTTATGCCTGCGAGAAGTTCGATAAATCAAGCCTTTTCATAATGACGAATCATCACTGGGAATTCGACATAAATCCCAAGATGCTGACATGGTGGAGAAAATTTGTCAGGTACATGAGCGAACATGAATTCGTCAGCATGACCGCAACTGAAGCCATGAAAAAACTCCGTCCAGTCAACTGGTGAACATGATGAGAATAGCAATGATACATTTTTTGGCCGGCGTAAGGGAAGGCGGCTCTGAGACCCTCGCGAAGAGCCTTGCATATAAACTTGCCGAGGCCGGCCATGTAATCGACATATATACGAATGAGGGCAACATCCGCTTCAAGGACAGCGTGAATGTGATCAGGCTGCCTTACATCCCTATGCCCATACGCCATTTGAAATATCTCTCGATGATGTTAACCTTTTCCATGTTCGCGGCCGCCCGAATAGTTACCCGCAAATATGACATAGTTCATGGCTTCTTTTACGTGGACTCTTTCCTGCCGTTTCTCGCAGCGAAAACCAGGGGCGCCAAAAGCGTGTATACCTTCGGCGGCGTCCTTGACAAGGAGTGGAGAACAGGAGCACTGGCCGACAAAAGCGTGGCACTTGCCTCTGTATCTCACGGCATCTATAGTCATTTGGGCGTAGAGGATATCGATATCATTCCCAATGGTGTCGATACTGAAATTTTCCAGAGGAAGGAATCTGTCAGGCGCGACCTGCGAAAAAAACTTGGCATAGGCAATAAGCTTGCAGTGCTTGCCATGTCAAGGCCTGACGCAATAAAAGACCCGCAAATGCTCCGTGATGTCATTGCAGCGTCTCCGAAAACCGTAATTTTCATTCTCATAGGCATAAGCGAAATAGAGCCTCTATGCAGCATGGAAGCCAAGAACGTCATTAAGCTGGGCAGGCTGCCGAACGAGGAAGCGAAAAATTACTATTCTGCTGCTGACGTATTCATAACAACATCTAAGTCCGAAGGCATGCCGGGGACATTGCTTGAGGCGTTAAGCTGCGGCCTTCCGCTTATAGCAACAAAAGTAGGCGGCATAATCGATGTGATAAACGAAAAAGTCGGCTTCTTCACCGACAGGAATCCTAAAACCGCCGCCAAAATCATAGCTAAGCTCGAGAAAAACCGCACGATAGTGAAAAGAATGTCTGCAGAATGCAGGAAATATGCAATGAAACGCTTCGATTGGCGCGTGCTTGCAAAGAGGTACGAAGACCTCTATAATGAGCTTCTCAAGAAGTAAAATGTCGCTATTTATAGGTAACAAAAACATGAAGCTTTAAATATACAAAACTTCAATGCAATCAAATGCGCATGACCCAAACGACCCTTTCCGGAAAGGAGCAGGAAATATGTCTTCTCGACGAGCCGTTAAACGAGGGGCACGTCAGGGCGATTAAAAAAAACTCTTGAAAGCCCGCATTCGCTTCTTCTCGAAGAGTACGAAAAATATTCTGATTCTATCTACCTTCCGGATTGGAAAGAGGTTGTTGCCATGTCAAGCGTTCCCGCTTCTGAAATAACCCCGGGAGCCATACTGCTTGAGCCTGCAACAAGTTATCGTATGCAGGCCATACGCAGAGGAAACGCCAATGGAATCCCTGCTTCCATTTCATGCCTTACGCTGACAGCAGATGCGGAATATGTCTTTGGCATTCGCGGCGGAAATGTCATGCGAGATGCCGCTTGCATAGCTCCGGCAGGAGCGATCCCCTATACCGATAGTCCTCTTTACGATGGCTTGTGGCAGGAAATGATCGAAGAACTGGGTATCAGAAGCGATGAATTGGACAATGTTTTGCTCTACGGCTGGCAGACAGATCCTGAATTAACAAAAGGCGTGAATTTTGTTTTCCACGCCAACGCCGGCAGAAGCTCTGCGCAGGTACAGGAGTTGCATAGGGAAGCATTCGATGTTTACCAAAGAGAAAAACTCAAAGGCGCACCTGAAGCCGAGGCGCGCCGGGCAATACGCACTGCCGGCTATCCGAACACAGATGCGTGGGAACACACTGCGATAGTTTTCATAAAGCCTGAGTATATCCCTAAAATAATCAATGAAAGACACGTATACCATGAAGGTAGGAATTATCAACTGCTTGATATCGGCAGGACGCCCCTTATAATGCACAGCGTTCTTGAATCCAAGAAGTAATTATCGAGTCGCATACTTGCCGCGGTTCTGCTTGTACCAGTCATACGTCATGCGAAGACCTTCATCAATGCTTACCGACGGAGACCAGCCAAGCATCTTTCTTGCCTTGTCGGAAGACCCTATGCTTCTCATGAGTTCCCCGGGTCTTCCTAGATTGAATTGCACGCTTTTGTCAAAGTCTCTGCCTGTTATCTCGCATATTTTTTCTGCAATCTCGCGGATGCTTATATCACGTTCGCTCGCCGCGTTGAATATCTCGCCGCTTGGAACCTTCTTTTCCATAGCCGCAACCACTGCACGAACAGTGTCCTTCACGTATACATAATCACGGGTCTGTGCCCCGTCGCCGTTTATCTGAAGCTTTTTTCCGTCAAGCATCCAGTTCATGAATTTGGCTATGACAGCGCCTCTCGCTCCGGAGTTCTGCCTCGGACCGTACTGATTGAAACCGCGTATCATGGCAATATTTGGCTGATCGCCGTAAGTTGTCGCATAAGATAGAAGATAACGTTCAGCTGCAAACTTGCTGGCGGCATAAGGAGATAACGGATTGGTAGGATGATTCTCATCTGCCCTACCCTTGGGTATGTTTCCGTAAACTTCGCAGGTACCCATGAATACGAGCTTCGGAATGTTTCTTTGCCTTGCCGCTTCAAGCATGTTGAACGTGCCAAGGACATTCACGTTCCAGAAAGGTTCGGGGGTATCTATCGATTCATCAACGTTTATCAAGGCGGCAAGATGAAGTATTGCTTCTGTATCCTTTCCTATGGCACTCATTACAGCTTTTCTGTCCTGAATGTCTGTACGGTGAAATTTGACCTTGCTCGCATCACCTTGAAGATTCTGCAAATCGCACTTGAGCCCTATAACTTCGACATTGTATCCCTTTGAAATTAGCATATCAATGACATGGCTACCTATGAAACCGCATCCTCCGGTAACCATGACAGTCATTTATCGATTCCTCGTAAGTAACTCATACACTTCTTCCTGCAAAATATAAATACTTCGGACCGAAGACTGAATTATTTCCATAGGATGTACAAATATCGTCCTGCGATAAACCCCCTCGGCAGGGATTTAAAGCTCTGGCGGCGCAAGGATATTCCTATGCAGGGCGGTTTCCTCCGGCTTCTGGACGGTACGATTGGACGGCTATTTTATGGCGTGTCATGGATATTTACGTTACTTCCAAAGAGCCGCAAAAAGCGCATACTTGCAATAAAATTCTGGGCACTTGGCGACACTTTGGATATGCTGCCGGCGCTCGCAGCAATTCGCAAAGGCATGCATGACCATGAGATAACGGTTCTGTGTACCAAAAACAACGCTGCAGTATTCGAGCTTTCCGGTATCGCTGACCGGATTATCGTACTTGATTATGGAAATCCTATAAACATCATAAAGACTATGGTCACTCTTGCAAAAGGATTCTCAGTCTGCGTTGATTTCGAGCCTTTCGCTTACATGAGCGCCTCGTTTTCAGCCCTTACCAGAGCCTCAAAACGCATAGGCTTTTCCAGCAGGAAGATTCTTTACACAGAAAGTGCAAGACCTCAAAAAATGCATGCTGTTCATAATTTCATGAATCTTGCACGGTTCCTTGTGCGTGCGCATGACCCGACGGCGCTCGTCAAGCTTAAAGTTTCGGCTAAAGCCAAATCCAGTGCAAATAATATTCTTCCTAAAGGCAGAATTATCGGCATCCATGCAGGATCTTCTTCTTCGTCTAAGATACGCAGATGGAATGAAAATAATTTTGCAAAGCTCGCCGATACGCTCGCATCAAAGCACAACGCCACAATTGCCATAATAGGGGGAAGACTGGACACCCAAGCCGCATCAAAAGTCGAAAAGCTTATGAAGAGCAATCCCATTAATCTTGCTGGCAAAATCGACCTTGAAACTCTTGCCGCATGCATGGAAAAAATGTCGCTCTTTGTGGCAAACGATTCCGGCCCGATGCATCTTGCATCTGCCATGAAAGTGCCTACAATAGGATTGTTTGGCCCCAATAAACCTGAACTTTACGGGCCATATGGACGAGACTGCATTGGCCTTTACAAAGGTCCTGAAGAACCATATATAAAACCGTTCGAAGCGCGATTCCCCGAAAAATATAAGCCCGAATATGACGTGAACAAAATAACCGTTCAGGAAGTTGTCAGGGCCGCGGCGAAGCTTCTTGGGCGTGGTAATAGTCGCCCATAGTGAAGTAGCCTGTAAGCTGCCTCATGGAAGCCAGCTTGGGGAAAAGTTCCTTCTCCAAGAAATGGCATCCTTCCATGGCACTGAACACAGCCGGGCTGAAAACGTAAAGGCCTGCGTTAACAAGATGCGAAACCGCCGATGACGGTTTCTCCTGAAAGCTGACAACCATATCGCCATCAAGTATCACGTTTCCGTATTTCGAAGGCGATGCCCTGCTCATGAGCGCCATCGTCATCATTACGCCTTTCTGGGCATGCTTCTCCATCATTTTCTTCAGATCGAAGTCGTTATATACATCACCGGAAAGAACAACAAAATTTGAATCCATGCGATCCCTTACTAATTTCAGCGCATCCGCGTTTCCGGGTTTATCCGTGACTATTGTTTTTGCCGGGTGTTCCATACGCTGCGCATAGGCTTCAAGCTCTGCCAGCTGAGGCCCTTTCTGGGTGACTATGAGTATTTCCGATACGCCGTGTCTGGATAGAAAATCGGCCTGTGAAGAAAGCAGAGTACCATTCTTGAATCGTGATAGGGCAACAGAGTGATGCTCTTTCCTTAGCATTATTACGGCCATTTGCGCACTCTGCGATTCCATACCTTTTCTGATCATGGTTTCTATATACTGGCTCCTGCTTCGAACACTTTTTCCATCAACACTGCGGTCTATATTCTCCAAGAGCTCTTTGCTCAAAGAAATGGCTATTTTTTGCTTGCGCATACGAAGTATGCATATTTCATACTTAAATTGTTTTCGTATTGATTATGTTCGTGTGATAATGGCTTACAATAAAATAGCGGTCATAAAATCAGGCGCTATAGGCGATGTGCTTATGACTACGCCTTTTCTTGCGTGCCTGAGAAGGACCTTTCCGGGAGCTGAAATCTGCTATATCACGGGCAAATGGAGTGCCGGAATACTGGAGGATAATCCGGATGTTGATCGCATAATAGCATTCGACCAGGATGCGTTGTTTCGAGGCTCATTTCTCAAAAAAATCTCCCTTTTCAAAAAACTTCGCGCCCGCATAATAGAAGAAGAATTTGATATGTGCTTTGTCATGGACAAATCCTGGATTGCAGGTTTCTTTGCCCGTGCTTGCGGTATACCGGAAAGAATCGGATTCGCGAGAGGCTGGGAAGGCATATTCCTTACAAAGACTGTGATATACGAAAGGGTAAAACATGAAATCCAATATTATATTGACCTTCTAGCCTATTTCACAAAAGAAAACTGCAGCACAGATATGAGAATTGCTATTTCACAAGAAGACAAAAAACTGGCAGGACAGGTAAGAAGAAGAGCCGGAACCGGAAAACTTCTTGCATTTGCACTCGGTGGAGGCAATCCCGGCCAGGATGCATCTCCAAGAAACTGGCCATTTGAAAACTTTGCGAGACTGGCGGAGATGGCAAGCTCCAAGGACTGGAAGATTGTATGCCTTGGCAAGGCGGGCAACATTGCCGGCAGGAATGTCCAGAACCTTGCAGGCGAGACGACAATAAAAGAGGCTGCAGCAATCTTGAGCGTGTGTGATGCGATTGTAACGGGCGATTCAGGCTTGATGCATATCGCGAGTGCCGTGGGCATACCGGTTGTATCAATATTCGGGCCTACCGATCCAAGAAGAAAGGCTCCGCTAAACGGCAAATCGGCATGGCTGTGGAGAGGCAGTGATTGCACTAAATGCGAACTTTACGGAAAATACTGCTCTAATCATCCTCTCACATCAGAGATAATCCCTGAAGAAGTTATGAATAAGCTTGAAGCGATCCTATGAAAAAGATAGCCGTGATCAAAGGCTCAAGCATGGGCGATATTCTTACCGGAATTCCCATGCTGCGCAGTCTCAAGAAAAAATGGCCGGACAGCAAGATATATCTTGTGCATAATTACAGTGGCAGCGGCGTACAACTTCTCAAATCCTCGCCTTACATAGACGAGGACGTCATAATAAACTTCAGCGCCTCCGGCTTGCGGAATCTTGCTAAGATTCGGTCCCAGAAACTCGACATTGTTATAGATGGATTTCCCAATACTTTCATGTCTTCTGTTTTATCACTACTCCTCGGAGCGTCTTTAACTGCCAGCTACAGGAACCCAAGAAACGCAGCATCGTCTCTCTATAACGTAGCTGTTGAGACGGGCGGAGATGCAGTTGAACTCGAAGCTCGGGTATTAGAAAAGCTTGGCATAAAAAGCGATGGGAAAATGGAAATGCCCGTTCCCGAGAAGTGCGAGAAAATTAAAACCCGAGGCATAGTAGTCGGAATAAACGCAGGCAAGGATGACAATCTTTGCAGGGCATGGAACGACGAAGGCTGGGTTTCTTTGATAAAAATGATCAAGAAAAAATATCCATCAACTATTCTTCTTTTAGGCGGCAAGGATAACGCTCTCAGGGCACAATACATCGAACGGGAAGCGGGCGACGTAGTCAATCTTGTCGGCAAAACCGGCATGGATGGCCTCACATGCGCGATAAATCAGTGTGATGTGTTTATTTCCATAAACGGCGGGCCCATGCATGTGGCAGCGGCTTTGGCCAAGCCGCAAATCGCCCTCAATGGCCCTTCATTGCCGGAATGGAATCCTCACAACTCCAAAGCAACCTGCATGGGCGGAAGGCAATTCTGCAACACAAGATGCAATGACAATTACTGCCATTACGGCGACATGAGATGCATAAAGACCATAACGCCGGAGCAGGTAATGGAAAAATTTGATGTCATCGTAAAAAAGATGCACTAATCTTTCAATATGCGAAGCAGTAATTTCTTTGCTGCGGCAGGCAGGCGGAAGCCGGACGTTTCAAGAAGCTGAATATCGCTCTTTACGATTACCCTTGCCATGACAAGATAAACGACATAGAAAGCCATGGCAATTATGAATGTTACCGCTGACTCTATGACCGCATCCTCGATTACAAGCGCATGCTTTGCTGCCGCAACTGCCAGCAACGCGAGCAGCCCGCCAAGGAATATCCTTCCTACGTCCGTGAAACGTATGCTCATCTTGATTCTGTTTCTCAAAAATATGAACGTCATGAGGAACATTATGCCAAATGAAATTGCAGTTGCCACTGCGGCTCCGTCAAGACCGTATAAAGGCACGAGCAGCAGGTTCAACACAAAGTTTGCCCCAGCGACTACGGAAACGACTTTGGCATTCATGCCGGGACTGCCTATTCCGTTGATTACTCCGAGAAATATTGAGGATATGGAAGAGAATAACATGCCGATTGACAACACTTGAAGTGACAATGCCGCCGGAAGATATGATTCACCGAAGAGTATGCGTATTATGATATCCGGATAGGCAAGAAATAGAAGAGCCGGCGGGAGCATGAGGACAAAAAAGAATTTGATGACAGATTCCATTCCCTTTGCCACGTCTTCCTTCCTTCCCTTGGACCAGAGTTCTGCAACGGTAGGATAAAGAGTGTTATTTACTGCCGCGGAAAACGTCGTGAGCAGCATAGCAGTAGGAAGCGAAACATTGTACCATGCAACTTCTTTCAAGACGCGGAAATAGGTGATGAATATCACGTCAAGCCTGCTCACAAGCATGACAATTATATTTCCAAGCCAAAGGGTCAGTCCGAATTTGAATATATTCTTCAGAAGCGTCGTGTCAAGGACGAATTTCGCCGGTCCAAGGAACGGCATTTCCTTGAGGGCGATGCCGACAAAAATGATGTTCATGGCGACTGTCGTCAGAAGCTGCGCAAGGGCTATGCCCGCTGCCCCGTTGGAAACCAGAGGAATCGCGAATGCAAATAATATAGATACCCTGAATATTTCTATAAGGCCGAATATCCTGAATTTTTGCATGCCTTGGAAAACGGCAGAATATATGCCCATGTTCACGATGGCCTCTATCAGAAGGAAGAACAGGACTGCAGAGGCTTGCGGCATGCCAAAATATTGCGAGGCCAGAATGTCCGAGAGGAATATCAACGGCGTAAATATGATCACGCTAAGTATAGTCTGCGCAAGGAATACCATGATTATCGAAGATTTTATTCTTGCAAAATCCTGTTTTGATTTCAGTTCAGATATGTATTTTACAAGCGAAGTTGCAAGGCCAAGTTCGCGGAAAACTCCAATCGTCGCAATGAATGCAACAACGCTGTAAAAAAGACCAAACTCGTCCACCGTGAGCGATCGTGAAAGGAATATCCGGAAGCCGTATCCTATCGCGGCGGCGGCCATGGAAAATATGAATATGAGGAACGTGCCCCTGCCTACAGCTTCTGCGTATTTGCCCGTGTCTATCCCCTCCAAAAAATAGCTCCTCGCAGCAGCCAATAAAGCGTTGCCAGAGGCAGAAGGAAAGAAAACGGCAATGCAGCGATATTAGGACCGTTCCATTTGTTCTCCTTCACCATCACGCCAAAAAAATACAGAGTTGAAGCTGCCCATAATGCAGCCGGAACCGCAAAGAACATACTCTCTATTGAGCCAAGTACGAGGGAAAGAAGCGCAACTCCTGCTATTGCGGATCTTACGAATGGGCTGCTTGTTATGCCATGCGTTGAATAACGAACGGCATGCGAGCCGTGCTTCTTGAAAAATAAGGGCTCGTAGAAATATAGCTCCTGGCGCTTGATAAGGGAAAACAAACTTACGTTGCGGGGTATATGGTACACTTTGGATGCGGATTCGTAAACAATGCGCCCGCGAGCCATCATGCGTATTGCCATGTCCGTATCTTCCCTGAACGCACGCCTGAATCTTTCATCAAATCCGCCTTCAGCAAGAAATTCCTTTCTCTTGTAAAATATATTGGCGGTAAGGTATCTGCCGCCTTCGCTCCTGACCGATTGCGTGAAGACTCCAAGCCTGTCAGTTTCTATTTCCCCTTCTACGCCTACGATGTTCTTGTTTATGAAATGTTGCGGTACATGATCGAGCCAATCGCTGTAAGGAACGCAGTCAGAATCGGTGAAAGCAAGTATGTCTCCTTTCGCAGCCTCTGCTCCCGCATTTCTTGCTGCCGCAGGCCCGGCGTTATCCTGCCTTATCCATCTTATTCGTCCGGAACATGCCTTCTTGATCATGTCATGCGTACCGTCGGTAGAACCGTCATCAACAATAATGATCTCGCAATTCCCGTAATTCAGGCGTTTCATTGCGCCCATGCACCTTTCTATCGTGGCACGGCAGTTGTAGGCAGGCACTATGACGCTTATGAGCGGTTTCATGGAACAAGTTGACGCCTAATGCTTTAAAAATCCACTGCTTGAAGGCAAGCATTTTGCGCGTCGGGTTGTGGGGTATCGTTATGGGTTGACGTTTTAAGCGTAATCCGGTATTTGTAAGCATGCGAATACTGTTCCTTGCCGAATATTATCCTCCGGTGATTCAGGGCGGCGCTGAAATCAGTCTTCCTATTCTTGCCCGTGAACTGTCAAAACGCCATGAAGTTCATGTGCTCACGCCCAATTATCAGAATTCAGGAAATGCCGAACGGATGGACGGAAAAGTTCACATACACGAATTTTCAAGCATCAGACGCTTGTTCTTCCGGGGCAAAAACCTCTCGCGTGCAGTTTACGCCGCCAACAGGCGCATATTTTCATTTTTATTAGGCGGAGCTGTAAAGATATTCATCCACGAAATGGCGGCAGAACTGGAAAAATTCTGCAAAAAGGAAAACGTTGATATAGTTCACGCGAATAATTACGAATCGGCATTGGCGTTGTCCGGAGCAAAAATCAGCGCCCATAAAATAGCGCATCTCAGGGATACAAGGCTCTTAAGGAAGCGCATTAGTGGAATGCACTACATAGCAATAAGCGATTTTCTAAAGAAAAAATATATTCCTGTTTTTGACGAAAAGATATATACGGTTTACAATCCTATAGAGCCGGCAAAGATCGCGAAAAAAGACAGTGATATAGTGCTTTTTGTGGGTTCTTTAACCGAACAGAAAGGTACCCGCCTGCTACCTGCAATTGCTGCCTGCATAGGCAGAAAAACACTTGTCGTTTTGGGCGAAGGTCCGGAACGCCCGCTTCTTGAGAAGGTCGCCAACATATCTTTGGAAGGTTTTACTGAAAATACAGGCAAGTACTATGCAAAAGCGCCGCTCCTTATCGTTCCGTCCCAATGGGAAGAAGGATTCGGACGGGTAGTCGCAGAAGGCCAGGCCAATGGCTGCGTTGTGATTGCCACGAAAAAGGGCGCCATACCAGAACTCATAGAAGATAACAAAACGGGGATACTTGCAGACGATGCAGAAGCCATGTGCGATGCCATAGCATCGCTGACCCCGACTGCAATACGCCGAATTTCTTCAAACGCAAGAAAGGTTGCGAAGAAATATGACCCCTCGCAGATTGCAAGACAGATAGAAAAAATATACAAGGAGATCAAACACTGACTATTCTTCTATTTTTACCTTGTAAAGCTTGATTTCGCTTCCCCAATCCTTGACGAATTCAAACTTCTCAAGTCCCACTCCGTTGTAAAGCATGAGTTTTGTATATACCGCGTTCTCGATTTGCGGGGGCATGTAGATAATAATGTTTCTCGTGGTATCAGCCCACACGGTTCCCGGAACCTCTGCATCCGGCACTGTATAGAGGACTCCGCTGCCGTCTTTGGTAAAGTAGAAGGTTTGTTTTATTCTGAATAAATTGTTGTTTTCGGAAAGATATGCCTGCAATCTGTCTTGTTGCGGATCATAGTTCAGCAGGAACGCCTGATTCTGGCCGGCGCTATAAGTATAGATTATGGATTCGCCGTTAGGCGTGGCTCCGGAAAGCGAAAGAAGACTGTAACTGTAACAATCTCCTTTAGGCTCTGTAATGCCTCCTACCCTGCAGTTGCCGTTCTTGTTTGGAGCCCATGTCGCGAAATACGTCCACCACGCCGATTTGCTCATGAGATCGGCAGAGGCTATATAATAGATTTCGTCGCAGCCGGATTTCCTGTAATCCTTCAGTATATCTACGGCAAGCGATTCATTACTTGTCATTAGAGTAGTCGATATATCCTGTATTCTTGCCGTGGTCCTTATGCCGTTTTTGTGCTGCACAAGATGCGTGATGCCATTATCATAATTCTCTATTGTCAATCCGTCCGGGCCACTTTCATTTATCTGGAATAGATGATTTTGCGAGCCGCCGTCAAAGACGACTGTCCTGTTGCCTATCGCTCGTATGAAATGGCCCGGATCCCAATAAGTAGCCACTGTCGAGCATTCAGGTGTGTTCTCGTTTATCCACTTCAGCGCCTCAAACCAATTATCATTAAGAACAGTTCCACTCTGCGCGATGTAGCCGGAAGGGTAGATGTAAAACAAGAATATGAGCGATACTGAAATGAAAAATACCCCTGTTGCTCCCGCAACTTTCCTGTCCATCAGCTTTAGGGACATGAGGCCCGCGCTGACGCCGGCTATGGCAATCCCGAGCAATAGCCACTGAAACATGTCAAGATTGAAATACCGCATCACGACTACAATTATCAAGCATATGGCAAAAGGCGCAGTTGCTTTCACGATAACTTGAGCAGCTTTTTTGTGATCTTCCTTCATGCAGTTCCCTCCGTTTTGGCAGGCTCGGGCTTGGCAAATTCTCCCAGTACATAGCCGTATGCAATGGAAAATAATATTGCCGTGCCTATGGACATCGGAGCCGAGAAAAGTATTGTGAATCTTATGGCAACAAGTGTTGCGAGCATGGGGCCAATAAACCACAGGAAAAGTATTATCAGCCCGTCCAGATGTCTCTTGTGGCCGGAAGCTGCGAGCATAACGAGCCCAAAGAGCGCATAAAGCGTAAGCATGAAAGGCGAGAACCATAACGCTATACCATCAACGCCAGTGACTCTTTTTATTATGGAAACTACGTCACCGGCCTGCTGAAGTTCAGCGACAGAGACATAAACATTCGGGAAGGCGCGACCCTCTTCATTTTTCAATCCGCTATACTCAAATGGCCCGTAAACAGTTGAGATTATGGCATCTGCTCCGAAGAACTGCAGGTTGACTATCAAGTAGGCCATGAAGAACAATCCAAAACCCAGCAGTTGCGGCTTTGCGCTCTGAAGCATCTTTTGGAAGCTGCCAAGGCGCACTGCGCTTACTATGAATTTTATGACAAGGAATCCTGCTATTATCCATACGGTATACCAGTATCCCGCCCAAACATTATGGAAGAGCGCAAGACAAACTCCGCCCAGCGCTGCAAACAAGACGGCGAACTTGTCAAAGCCGCCGGCATCAATCCGCTTGTACATCAAAAGATAGAATGCCATCACAAGGGCCGGCATCAGTATTACTATCGCATCAGTATCGGGGTCGCCGCCCAAAGAACGCTGGAAGTTGGATATGTCAAATATGTACAACAGTGCTGCCATTATGCCTGCTCTTCTGTCGTACATTTCCCTGCCTATGAAATACATTGGTATAGCTGCGAGGCTTGCCAAAACCGGCGGGAAGACTATCAGGTATTGCCATAATTCAAGCATCGGCATGAAAGACCGGACAAGCATGAATGAATATGCGCCCAGATACTGGTACGGAGCTCTCAATACCCAGAGCGGATTGAAATCCAAAGGCGCGGTGAGCGTTTCTTCATAAGGCGAACGGAAGAAGAGCGGATCGGTCGTTTGGAGTATTCCGTTGTCCACTATCATCTGCATCTCGCGCATGAAAGCGTATGAGTCTATGTTTCTCAGATACTGGAAGTCATAACCGTCTATTCTTGCATGTATTCCAAAAAGGAAGATAAAAACAAGCGCGGCAATCGGCCAGTACTTTGCAAAAGATTTTTTTGTGTCGTCAATGCGATAAAGCAATGCTAAAGATGCAATTGCGGTTAACCCTGCCAGAACAAGCAGTTGTCCTTCGTAGTAAAGCAGAAAATCCGCAAATATTATTAAACTGGCCAGAAAAACAGGCCATTTATCATTGAATTCCATAATACCTATAAGTCCCTTTTCCTCAAAACTTAAAAAGGCGCTATAGCCGAAAGAAATATGTCTTCATTGGCATGCCTTATGGTGAAAAGTATCAACAACACGGCAAAGACTCCGTAAAGCATCATGAGATATGGCCGCCTTTCCTTTGAAACCAGCGATAACGCTATGAAAGCCGGGAATATCATCAGATAAAACCTGCTTATGGCCTCAAGACGCGCCGAGAGAAGCGGCAATATCAGCGAAACTGCAAAATAAACCGTGTATTCGGGCTTCAATTTTTTATAACATATCCATAACAGGCCCGCAAAAAACACAAGGATGAACAGATTGAATGAATGGTAGAACGTGCCTGAAATGTCAGATGCTGCAATGCCTTGCATGAGGCCGCTGATGCCGTTCATTATCGCGTCTGTCGGCAGCGAAAGATGGCGCTGGAATTCCGAATGCGTCTGGAACTGCGCAAGGGCATTTCCAGTTACAAGGAACTGATATCCCATGAAAACTGCCGTGCCTGCCGGTATCAGCAGCAGCCATAGCGCATCGAAACCAAGCTTGCCGTCTTTTTTCATCCGCTGCATATAGTATATAATGATAGCAGGCAGCAGAAGCAGCGCGCCTTGCGTTCTTGTCAGTGCCGCAAAGAACCCTGCGAGACTTCCTTCAAGATAACGGCCCTTGCCCATGAACCAGAAGAATGCAGCGGTTTCAAGAAGGAAAAGAGACTCGGTGTACACCGCATTGAGGAAATATGCAGTCGGAAAGAAAGACATCAGCAGTACAGTATCATATGCTATGCTAGGTCCGAATTCTTCTTTTACAATCATATATATGAGCCCTATCGCTATAATCGAGAGCACATTCGATATCAGAAACCCTGCCTCATAGGGGCCGAGGAAGCCGAATATGAGTATGAGCAATGGGTAGAGCGGGAACCAACCGTAGTTGCCGCGGCCTTCAGCAAACGCCTGATTATATCCATTCATCGCTATGTCAACGTAAGCGGCTGCATCATATTGCGCCCATCCGTTAATAATAAAGTTTGCCCGATCCTGCCGGTTCGTGTATTCCTGCGGTATGAATTGCGCTCCTGCAGCCACAATAATCAGTATTATTTTGACGGCAACAAAGACCTTCAGAACCTTTCTGAAACTCGCGTCCTTCCATAATTCGCGCGCGGCGCCAAGCATCTTAAACACCTATCCTTATTCTGACAACATTAAAGAAGAACGAAAACAGCTCCTGAACGCTGAGTTTTGACTTCCCTTTTTTCCTGTTCCTGAATATTATCGGGATCTCTTTCATGTAGAATCCTTTCCTGTGCGCCCTATAAAGCGTCTCCGCACCTATCGAATAACCTTTGGAAATGAAACGTGAAAAATCCATGCTTTTGAGGACATTTGCCCTATAGCACTTGTACCCGCTCTGAATATCCATGACCCTCATGCCAAGTATAATTCTTGTGACGAACCCTGCAAAGGATGTGATAGCATTTCTTACAAAACCTCGCTGAACTGTCATTCCGCCTCCGACCATTCTGGAGCCTATGACAACGTCAGAATATTTTATCTCGCGAAGAAAAGCGGGTATATACGAAGGGTCATGAGAAAAATCCGCGTCCATCTCAATGACGCATTCAGGACTGTACTTCAGGGCCTCCTGGAAGCCACGTATGCCTGCACTGCCGCGGCCACGCTCTGTGCGATGTATGACGACCACGCCCTTTCGCTTTCTTGCAATCTCGTCGGCGACTTCCCCGGTTCCGTCAGGAGAACTATCGTCTATAATGATTACCATCGTTTTCGGCCCGGCTGCGCGGAATATCTCATCCACTAGCGGCCGTATGTTATCCTTCTCGTTATAGGTAGGTATCATCACTGCCAGCACAAAAACCGCCCCTCCGGCATCACCAGTTATTAATTATATGAAATCACAATTATAAGGAATAGATTTAAGGATTATGCGGGATTCCAAGCATGAATAAACTCAAAATTATTGCAAGCGCTGCCAGCATAGGCCTTCTGGCTGCTGTCATATGGCTTTCCGATCCGGCGGCGCTTTTGCGCACGGTATCGGAGGCGAACAAGGTCTATATAGGCGCGGCGCTTGCCGCTTCCGCACTTTCAGTATGCTTCCGCGTCCTGAAATGGAAAATTCTTGTAGGGGTGGATTACTTCACGCTCTTTCCGGTGCAGCTCTTCGGCATGACGATAAGCAACTTCACACCAGGGAAAGCCGGCGAGCCGGCAAAGTCTCTGGCCTTGAAAACCGTGACAGGAATTCCGATTGCAAAAAGCCTTCCTACAATCATGTGGGAAAGAATCATGGATATACTTGTCCTGCTACTCTTGTCAGCAGCATTCATGCAAAGCGCGTCGCTTAGCGCTGACTTATTGCGTTTCTCTTACGCCGGCATAGGCATATTCGCCGCAGCCTTTCTAACTTTGCTCCTTGTCTTGACACGCAGGAAGTTCGGAGAGAAATTTTTCGGGATGCTTAGAACGCTGCCGCCGCTCAGAGGCATTTCTTCAGGTTTTCTTGAAACATTCTACGGAACTTCATTTTCAAAATCTGTGCTTATCAAAAGTTTCCTTGCAACGATAGTTCCTTGGGTTCTTGACGCTATTGTTCTCTATCTTGTGCTTCTCTCGCTCGGCCAAGAACTTCCCCTCATTGCTCTCGCCGGCGTCATATCAATTTCCACAATCATAGGAGTTGCAAGCTCTCTTCCCGGAGGGATAGGATCGATGGAAGCTGTCGCCTCACTGCTCCTTGCGTCTCTGGGCGTTAACAGCGTTACAGCCGTTGCCGCAATATTAATTTTCCGCGCGGCCACATTTTGGTTCGGAAGCTTGCTGGGTGCGTTATCCTTCATTTACATAAGCAGAAAATACGATATGCAAGCAGAGCGTCTTATCAAATAAACAGATGGGCATTCTTCAGGATGAAATTCACAGCCTTCAGCTTCGGCAAATTTTTCCATGAACGCGTAATCTTGTCGTAGTCGAATGTGTTCACGGATTCTATGTCGCTCCCGAAAGACCTGAAAAGACCGTCTATATCCCGGTTAGACATCTTCCTGTAGGCTTTCCTCAGAAAGAGCTGCTTCTTTATTTCCCAAGAAACCTCGCTTTTCCATGACTTTTCATATCTAGAAAGAAACCCGGAAGAAAAATCATTTTTCTCGATCGCCTGCTTCACGACTGAAGCGGCCATATGGGCCGCTCTCATCCCGAATATAATTCCGCCTCCTGTAAGAGGCTTGGTCTGTCCGCAGGCTTCGCCTACAAGCAGCGCCCTTTCAGAATACGATTTAGTCGTGCCCATCGGTATCATATATGAGTGCAGTTCGCCGTCAGGCGCGCCAATGCTTTTCTTGAAATACTCGAAATTCTCTCTCGGTCTTACTGATGTCATGAGACCGTATTCGTTTACCTGGGGTATAATCCATGAAAAGAAATCCGGGGAATAGAATTTGTTAAGGAACACTTTTATCTCATCTGCCTGAAGCCTATTCTTGGTTCTGGAAAATATTCCGGGGACCATAGGAGGTTTTTCTATTCCCATGCTCTTGCGTATATCTGAAAGCGTGCCATCACATCCTATAACCATCTTGGCCTCGTGCATCCCTTTTGACGTTTCCACTGCAACGCCGCCGCTTGTCCGCGCAAAGCCGCGCGCTCTCTCGTATTTCATATCGGCGTTTTTCTTGGCTTCAATTCTGAGGTAATATGAAAATCGTTTTCTTTTGAGGATATACGCAAAAGGCTCGTTTGATTGCAGCCAGAACGTCTTGCCCGATGGCGACACTGCTTCCATCCTTGTTACTTCGGCCTCTATGAGGCTTTCATCTTCAACGAATTTGGTAAAGTGCGATGAAACAAGTCCTGAATCCTTGAGCACGGCATTTTTTTCCTTCTCAAGCACAAGAACATCCAATCCTTCAAGTAAGGAAGCAAGAGTTCCTCCTGCAGGGCCGCTTCCAACTATGATGACATCATGCATGCAAAAGCCTTCCTTGGGGACAAAAACTACCCCCACCATGACAAATCAAAAGCATTAAAAATTTAAAGCGTTATAACAAGCATGATTTTTGACCGTTATTGGAAGTCCATGACTCTGGCATCCCTGTTTATATTAGTCATTTCTCTTGTGATTCTGGCTGGAAACGTGGCATCTACGGGCTTCCCTATGGAAAGGGATATTGAATTGACAGGAGGCAAACGAGTTTCGTTTATTACCGACGCTATAGACCTAAGCAAGGTCGAGGAGTTATTTCCTGATTATGAAGTTCGCCTGTACAAGGGAACCGATAACAGCCTCGTTATAACCATGCCATATGAGGCGGATGAAAATTCCGTGATTGAGGCTATCAAGAATAATTTTCCAATTAGAGGGGAGCCGACAAGCCAGACCATAGGTCCTGCCATCGGTGAGGTGTTCTGGCAGCAGGCGCAAACAACCATGATTATGTCATTCATATTCATGTCAATAGTAGTATTCCTTCTGTTCAGGTCCTTTGTTCCGTCTCTCATTGTCCTGATATCTGCAATAACCGACATGACAGGTACCATGGCTATACTCAGTCTTTTGGGCATCCCGCTTTCACTGCCTGTTCTGGCAGCCATGATAATGATAGTGGCCTACTCGGTGGACACAGATATACTCCTGACATCCTCAATGCTTAAACTAGCCGGCGGCACGGCATGGGAAGCCATGAAAACCGGACTCACGATGACTTCTGCCACTTTTGCAGCACTCCTGGCATTGTATTTCATAAGCGGCTCGGCCTTGCTTCAGACGATGGCGCTGGTTCTCATGGTAGGCATTCTCGTAGACATTCCTGTAACATGGTTCACCAATGCGGGGCTTTTAAGGATATGGCTTGAAAGAAAGTCAAAAAAAGGTAACTGATATGCTTAGTAAAATTCTGAAAAATTGGAAAATAACACTATGGCTCGCGGCTGTATTGTTATCGGTCTTGGCCATTTTCCTCGGGGCGGGCGCAGGCTTTGAAGTTCTTGCCTCGGCTACGCCTGAAATATCGTCTGGCGATACGATAATTGCAGTTGCCGGCTTTCCCGTAAATGAGGATATTTTGGCTAGAAACTATAGCGGCCTTACCGAAGTGCAGCTTTCAAAAGGCAAGGTCTATATTGAAGCTAACGGCTCGCTGCCGTTCTCTGCGCAGAGAGCAGATTCAACTAATCTGCATTTCGGCCTTGATGTAAAGGGCGGGATTTCCGCGATAGTGGAACCTAAGGAGCAAGGGCTTTCAGGAGAACTGATACCTGTCCTCCAAGAAAGAATAAACTTTTACGGATTGAAGGAAGCCAGTTTCAGGCCTATTGTATTCGAAGGCATTGAATATGTGGAAGTTTCCATAGCCGGCGGCACCAAAGAAGAGATTACCCGTTTGCTTTCGCATGAAGGAAAGTTCGAAGCTAAAATTCCTATGTTCCTTGCAAAGGGCAACCGCACTATAGAATTGCAAAACAGCTATTCACTTACCATAAGCGATGCAGTCGCAATTGACGGCAAATCATACGTGACCGGAGAGTCATTCACGCTGGATGGCATACCTTTCCAAGTCGGCAACGTAAGCGCACAGGGCGCAGAAATCGTGGCTACGGTATACAGGGGCACGGACATAAAGGCGGTTTATCTTGATTCCCAGCGCGCATCAATAAGAAGGGCAGACAACGGCTATCTATGGGACTTTTCACTTGAACTCTCGCAGGAAGCGGCGCAGAAATTCGCTCATGTGACGAAGAATATACCTCTACGCGCCGGCACGGCATACCTTGAGAGCCAGATAAGCCTGTTCCTCGATGACACGCTCATGAACTCGTTTGACATATCATCAACATTGAAGGGCCGCGCTGAAACGACTATACAGATATCCGGTGGTGCAGAAACCCGCGACCAGGCCATACAGGAAAGACGGGAGATCACAAGCATCCTAAGATCCGGCTCGCTTCCCACGTCCATTGAAATCCTGCAGATCCAGCAGGTTTCGCCGACTCTCGGAAGCGCCTTTATAGGTAGCGTGCTTGCAGCGGGCGCCGCAGGCGCAGTGGGCGTAGCATTGATAGTTCTTGCCCGCTACAGAAAGCCGAAGATAATACTCCCCATGCTCGCCGTTTCTCTTTCAGAGGTCCTTATAATCTTAGGGATTTCTGTGCCGCTTGGGGCAACTCTTGACCTTCCTGCGCTTGCAGGAATAGTTGCGGCCATCGGAACAGGCGTTGACAGCCAGATAATAATACTCGACCAGTCTGCAAAACGAAAAGAGGAGACGCTTAAGGAGAAACTGAAGAAAGCCTTCTTCATTATATTCGGGGCGGGCGGCGTACTCATAGCGTCCATGCTTCCGCTCCTTGGCATGGCATCGCTGCGCGGGTTTGCCATAACAACCATACTTGGCGTACTGATAGGGATATTGATAACACGACCTGCTTTCGGCGCCATGATCGAGAAAATCATCAAGGACTGAAGGCTTTTATACCAGTCCTTTCATATAGATTTGGTGTATATTTGACTACCGTTAGTCATCGAAAAAGGGCGCCCTTAGGAACGTTTCCTGAAGGAGCTTTTATACGCTATAGTGAATTCGATATTTTCTACATATCCGCCAAAAGAAAATACATCCAAGACGGATATGAGTCTACCGAGATCCGCCTTCGGTGCGCTTATTCTCCGATAAAACATTTTGAAAGAGGGGGCTCATATATCCTGGGAAAAGATGTAGAGGTCGAATATGTGCCGGCAGTTGTTTTAAAAAAATTTACTTCTCCTTCAGTTCCATTATCGCGCGCGCAAGGTCATTATTGAGGTCCTCAAGTTTTCTGGCAACGGTTTCTCTATCCTTGCCGGTTTGCTCCATGACCATTTTTATGTCCTCTTCGTTCGCGCCTTTCGATGACTCCGAAACCTGGCCGCTTATCTGATAGACATCTCGTCCCATCATGTTGGTAACCATGACTTCAGGGCTTGTTATGCGTATGTCCTTGTCTTTGCATCTGATTATGACTTCTTCAGCATCTATGTCCTTGACGTTCATGTTCAGCTTTTTCATAAGCTGCTGCATCTTCTTCGGATCGACATTGCCCATTCCTGGAAACATAAGTATATCTCTTCTGAAAGATATTAAAATCATCGCAAACGATATATGGGTCCGTATTCATGCATCGCTATCGGCACAAGCGGACGGTACTTCTCAAGTTCTTTCTGCGCTTGATCAACCAGCGTTCCTCTGGCTATCATTTTCCTTGTTTCCATCTTATATGCGATTAGCCGTCCCCTTTCATTCAGAGACGAATAGCCTTCTTCACTCACAAGACTCATAACGCAGAGTGCGGAAAGCAGAATATTCATATCAGCGCCTTTGTCCTTCCATTCCCTATAAAACTGAACGGCATGCAAGCCTTGCTTTGTGATTGTGTAGTTCGTTCCCCGCCTGCCGTGCTTTTCTTGAGCCACATAGCCTTGCTTCATCATGGCCCAAAATGTGCCTTTTCCTTTGTCACTGCCCTCCCCGCCTAGAACTGCAAGAATATCGTCCCTGCATGCCTTGCCTTTTTCAAGCATGCTTAGAACGTCCATGTATTTTTTCAGCCCATGCAACGAGTCTTTGGGAGAAACGTATTTCTCAGTTTCGTCGTCATCCACGCTCGATGTAGGAAATCTTGCACGATACCCTGATTCTGACTTGACTATGATATCATCCAGAGTACCACAATGCAGGCATGTCCTATAAATGCTGTTACGATCCTCTTCTATGTAGGTGTCGCCTCCGCACTTCCCGCAGCTTTTGAGTTCAAAAACAGGCATAATCAGTTTTTTACCTCACATATTTAAGGCGCATGATGCACCGCTTTTTATGCTAGACGTATTACTCTTTCTTGCAATAGGCATCGGGCTTGGCGTTCTTGCGGGCATTGTTCCGGGGCTTCACCCGAATATGGTGATTTTATTCGTGCCTATTATTTCTTCGCTCGGGATCATGCCGCTTAATCTGATAGTTTTAATTGTTGCCATGGGGGTAAGCAACAGCATAGTTGATGCAATACCATCAATCTTTCTTGGTGCACCTGACGGTGATAACGCATTGAACGCAATGCCTGGCCATAAAATGCTTCTTGCAGGATGCGGATACGATGCCGTGAAACTTACTGTGGTTGGCAGTCTCGCTTCGGCCGTGCTTTTATTGCCTCTGGTCCCGATGCTTTTTTATTTCATACCGCCACTTTTTCACGCAGTTCAGGCATACACGCATATACTTGTGGGCGCAATAGCCGCATACATGATACTTGCTGAAAAAAGCCGCGCAATAGGATTTTTCGTTTTCCTTGCCGCCGGAATCACCGGCGTTCTTTCACTGAAGCTTCCTGTAGACACAACAATAATTCTTTTCCCCATGATGTCGGGGTTTTTCGGCATTGGAGGTTTACTGATCGCAGGTAACGCTTCCCTACCTGTGCAGAAAAATGAAGCGTCTGTGTCAATGGCAAGCGCACGGAGTGGCATAATATCCGGCATCGCAGGAGGCATAGCATCGGGCTTTTTGCCCGGCGTTGGCGCAAGCCAGATAGCTGCTCTGCTTTCTTCATCGCAGGATGACCATAAATTTCTTGCAATGATGGGCGCTATAACAACAACGAACATAATGGTTTCTATACTCGCATTATGGCTAATTGAGAGGGGCCGCAGTGGCATTGCTGTGGCGATAGGCAATTTTGCCGAAATCACCGTGCACGAATTTATGGCAATGGTCTTTGCCTCATTGATTGCTGCATCTATTGCTTCCGTTATCACTCTTCGTATTGCTAAAAAATTTCTGGAGATATTTCAAAATCAGCAGAAACTAAGAATAAGCATTATTGCTTTCATTCTTCTCGCGGTTACTGGAACCTCGGGGGCATATGGAATCCTCGTGTTATTCACGTGCACTGCACTGGGATTTTTTGCCGCCAAAGCTGGCGTTAGACGCGGGTTACTGATGGGCTCCCTCATGGTGCCTGTCATTTTGTTCTATGCGGCATAAAATGCGCTAAAACCGCTTAAAACGGGCCTTGGCATAAGTTATATAAACTTCCAACGGAAATTAGGAAAAGGTGATTTAGAAATGGCAGAAATGCTTGTCGTAAGAAGTAAAGTGAAAGAATACGCGGCGAAGAAGAAGCTGCGAATGGGATCGGATGCCCTTGAAATCCTGAACAAGGAAGTCATGCACCTGATAGACAAGGCGGTTGAAAGAGCCAAGTACAGGAAAGAAGGCACTTTGAAGGCAAGACACATCTAATAGTAAATTGCATTATAAAATGTTGCAAAATAAATGTTATTTACTATAAGTTCTTCAATTTTTATTTTCTTTATTTTCTCTTGATCGTAAATTATCGGAAAACGCTTTAATTTATCTCGCTGGCTAATCCCTCATGGGTTGCCACAGGCAGAGTCAGCCGATATAATGATCATCCGGCGTAATGAGGTCTTCTTCCTTGATAGGCTTTTTATCTGCAACTACACTTTCACTGATCTGCTCTTTTGTTTCTTCTGCCGGGCCGATGTAGCGCGATGTGACTTTCCTGCCTTTACGAACGGACTCGTAGTAATATTTCTTGCCGTTTATCGTCTTGACGTGCTTGTTGGACATAACCATTACTTAGTCTTGGCCATTATATAAAAATTTCCGCTATTCGGTCACTACTTTCTGCGCGGCGCTTCCCTGATATGAAAAAAGAAGCGGGCCGCCGCATTCGCATCTGCCGCTTAAAGGCATTCTCGGATGCGACTTCGCGCATTTCTGGCAAACCAGACCCTCCCAGCCGGCTACTGTGCCGTAATTGATGGCTATTTCATGCTTCATTTTGCGCTTTGTTCCGAACATGATGTCTGCTATCGTTGACTGACGGCCAGAGCCGAACACTTCGCTCTTTTCGACCCCGACCGAAGAAAGTATCCTCTCTACAGGGGGGAAGACTTGGGAATTAATATAGTAGTCAGAATCTATCTGAAGCTTGTTGTCCTTTGCATATTTCGTATCTTCCGCCCGTTTCGACAGCATCTGATTGCCCTTGATTATGACAAACCCGAGGCGGTCGCCGATCTTCGGCGGGTCGTGGGGGTTTCTCTGCGCAAGTTTCCTTGCCAGCTCTATGTGCGGCAACATGCCGTCATAACTTCCAAGAGATTTTGTTATTCCTTTTACAACGGTCAGCTTGTCGAAATCTATTTCATTGTTGCGGAGCTGTATTATGACCCTCTTTGTTTCATTGACCGCCTTCTGCAGGTCTCCTTCCTTCAGTATTATGTCAAGCACGGTTCTCATCGTTTCAGAAACGAGCTTGCACCAATCGCGTCTCACCGTCTCTATCCCTTTCATCTCTATAGAATCTTCCCATCCATTCTTCCCGAATTCGAACTTCCATCCGGCATATCTTTTCTTTGTAAGAATAAGGAACGTTCTGTATATCTTTTCAAAGTCCAGGGTAAGAAAACCTGGCAATCTTTCACTCACGAACTTGGATATATCCTCGCCGATTTTTTTTGCATCCTCAAGGTTCGTGGTCTTGGTCTTGATGAAAACCGAGTCAGTATCGCCATATACGACCTCAATGTCGAAGTTGTTTTCAATCAAGTCCTTTGTCTTCTCTATGTTCTCCCTTCCTATGGCCGTTATCGTGCTCGCAACCCGTATGTCATAAACGCGCGCCCGCAGATAGCCTGTGTATCCGTAGAACGAATTGGCAAGGTCTTTTAACGCATATTGCCTTGCATTCAATATTTTTTTCATTTCGCCGTCAGCATCCTTCATCTGCCCCTTGACTTCTGATCTGCTGTCAAGCAGCTTTCCGACGATGTACGGAAACACTCCTTCGTGTACAGATGCAGGCACGAACTTCGCGCCGGTCGGCGACGTATAAAACTCGCCGACCGAATCATCGACAAGAAGCGAATCGGGAGACGTATTGAACGTTCTCATTATGCTTGGATATAGGCTCTTGAAGTCCATGACCAGTATGCAGCCTTCGGCATGCAATCCTTTCTTCGGCTCAAGAACTGTTGCGCCTTTGAGCCCTGCTTTTTCCCTTTCATTGGTACGTTTATTCATTAAATTGGCATCAGGTTTGGCCGGTAAAACATAACCGCGCTTCCTGAACTCATAGAGGAGCATATTGTCTATTCGCAAAGTCTGGCCGCCGAATGTGTCCTGCATCACAGTACCTGAAACTTTGGCTATTTCTATGAAATTGGATAGCATGTCCTTTTCAACCACAAGACGCAGATTAAGCTCTGCGTCCTTGCGTGCATATTCTGCAAAACGCAAGACGCCTTCGAGAGGCCCGTTCCAAAGCTTGGGCATCTCCCTGTACTCAACGTCCATTTTGGTGTCGCCAAGCAGGACTTTGCATATTGTGTTTAAGTCATAACGGCTGAACTTGATTCTTGGGTCCCTCTTCAATATCTGGTAAGGATCCGCAACCACCCTGCCCGGAATTATGGATTCCTGCGTGACTCCTGTGCTTTTATTATAAGCCGGCTTGTCCTTGCATCTGCCAAGCATGGGCGGTATTCCGTGCACCCGCATTCGCTCCAGTATGTAGGGTATGTCGAATGTGTTTATGTTGTAGCCTGTGATTATGTCCGGATTATATTCGTCAATAACGCGCAGAAACCCTTCCAGCATGTCTTTTTCATTGGGAAATCCCTGCAGCCCTTTTCCGTTGACAGGCTTGGCGACCTGCACTATGCTCGTGGTTCCCCTGTAAGGAACGTTGAATGAGAGTGATATGATGACTACAGGGTCTTTCTTGGAATCCAGTGGCCTGTTGGGATCGGATGGCACGCACTCTATATCAAATGATAGTATTGAAAGTTTGGCGTTGTCTTTCCTGTCCATCGGCTTTATGGATTTCATCTCAAAGGCAGGAACCTTTACCGTGCTGGTACTGGTCTTGACAACGTCTGCTTCTGCCCACTGCATGCCGTGCAGGTCATGGTCAACCAGAAACCTGTTCTTGAATAATATATCGGCTTCAAAGACTTCTTCTGCTATGCCTTGGCTGAGGAGCTGTTCCTTAATCATGGGAACATCCTGCGGCTTCGATATGGTGATTTTCAAAAGCCTTGTTTTCTTGGTTGAATATCCTATTGCCAATAATTTTTCCGCTTCTTCTATGGAAAGGATCTCCTTTACGTCATCCAAAGCCTCTTCATTCTTCGGCCTTATGTAAAAATAAGGAAGAAAATCCCTGCATAATACGCATACGGCATTGCCGGCGTCACTTCTTCCAAAGAGGCGGACTACAGGCTTATCGCCATTGAGAAAATAATCCACATCAAGTATCTGAAAAACAAGTGCCATTCAATTAGCTTGCCGCGAGCTTATTTAAATTTTGGAGGGGCGTTCTCCTCCTTAAAGCCTTCCGGGTTTGTCTCACAAAGCAGCCTGCCTTACCTCGCGTGTGGCAAAATCTATGACAACGGGCTTGAATTCCTCCAGTATTGACCCGCTGTTGACTATGGTTATGGCCTTGTAATTCTGGACAAACGGTTTTCCTGTATGGCCGCAATGCACTATATCAGGAACATCTTCCAAGACCAAGTAGTCATCTGGCAAGATAGACTTGCTCCTGCCCAAGTAACGCTTGCGCAGCATCCCTATCTCAAAGTTATGAATAACAAGTATCTTTATGCCGTTGATTTCAACGATAGCGGGATCCGAAAGTGCTGTGACACTAGGCGTCTTAAGCGGCAAGCGCGGATACTCTTTGTCATCCGCTTCGCCCGGGGCGACAAAGATATTCTTTCCGCTACAATATCTGCGTACTATAGCCTCAAGCGCGGCAAGATCCCCTGTGTCTCCGCAAATGAAAAGGTTCCTGATGTCCTGGTTCTGGAACCACGAAAAGAATTTCTCAGCTTCCTTGCGCGGAGCTTCGCTAAGCCTCAAATCGGAAATAAAACACGCCTTGCCTGTGCCCGTCGCCGGCTGCCTCAATGGAACATCTGCAAACATTATTTTTTTGCCGTAGATTACTTTGCCGCCGCTTACACCCTCGACTGCAATGGCGTCATCGCGCTCCACTTTTTCCAACGGAGTTTCAAAAACTACAGAGACCGAGGATGTCATATCCTCAAGCTCTATTGTCTTGTCTTTCACATCCTTGACTATGCCGAATACCGCTATTTCAGAACGCGAAGCGTCTACCTTATTCAAGGAGATAAAATTCTTGTTGAAACGCGCAGTAAATATATCGCGCATTTTGTTGTATTTGGACGTATAAAATTTCAGGAACATATCCGTGTCTACCTCCTTCGGCCTGCTCTGGAGACACTTAAGAATCCGTATGTTGTCCTGCTCAAGATCGCTTTTATCAATGACAAAAAGCCCGGAATCTGTTTCCGGCAGCCTGCCTGCAGCAGATAGCTTATCAAGCGCCGCCGGAGTCAGAAGCTGCTGCCGGTCAAAATAATGCCGTACGATATCAGCTTTGTCCATCATCCAAACCTGTTCATAAGGTAGTTTCTTACTTTGCCTAATGCGGTTTCGTTCATGGCTAAGGATATCTCTCGGGTCCTGCCGTGCCTTCCCTTAGATATGACCTTGGCATTTATTATGCCGAACATATCCAGTTCACCTATGAGATCGCTTATCCTGCGCTGCGTAAGAACCTTTGCGCCATTGGCCCTGCAAAGTTCCTCATATTTAGAGAATATGTCTCCTGTGAGCAGCCTTCTGTCGGCCCATTTTTCCTTCTGCTTGGCTTCCTCATTCATCTTTATTATCGTGTAAAGCACAAGCTGGGATTGTGCCGGCTGGGATTTAACGGTCTCGGTTATCCTGTCAAGATCTATTTTTTCTTCGGCTACGTCAACATGCCTTTCCTTGACGACTGTTTCCCCCATTCTTTCAGCAACTTCCCCGGCAACCCTCAACAAATCCAAAGCCCTGCGCGCATCGCCGTGCTCCTGAGCTGCCAGAGCCGCACACTTATTTATGACGCTCTCGCTCACGGCCCCTTTGACAAAACCGTCCTTGGCACGGGATGACAATATGTCCCTTAACTGCACGGCATTGTAAGGCCTGAACATCACTTCTTCTTCGCTTAATGATGATTTCACTCTCACGTCAAGATTGTCCCTGAAAGATATGTCGTTGGTTATGCCTATTATGCTCAAGTTTGCCTCTCCTAATTCATTGTTGGCACGGGTTATGTTGTAAAGGAAATCATCACCAACTTTCTTGTAAAGCGCGTCTATCTCATCTAATATGATGATGACACTCTGCTTCTTTTCAGCAACCTTAGCAAAGAACTTCCTATAGATTACGTCAGTTGGTAATCCTGTGTACGGCACTTCCTCACCAAGTTGCTTGAGCATTTGGGCAAAAAGCCTGTACTCGGTATCGGAAACCCGCTCCATCTTGCAATTTATGTATATGACCTTAATTTGTGTTGCTGCGGCTTTGACCGCTTCTTGTAATTGGGAAACAACGAATCTGCAGCAGATAGTTTTTCCTGTGCCGCATGTCCCATAAACAAAGACGTTATTGGCATGATAACCCCTGAGCATAGGGGCAAGAACGGAGCTTATGTGCTTTATTTCTTCTTCCCTGTGCGGTATGCTACCAGGAACAAAAGAAGAGGTTAAAACGCGCTTATCTGTGAAAATACTCGGGCTTTCAATATACTGCGAGAATATATTGCCGCTTGTTGCTGAATTGCTTAAAACTAACTCCTGATCTGCTTCCATGTACCACACCCCCATTAAAAAACTTTCTATTCCCCAAAATAGAAAGCTTCATAAGAAATGAAGGAACCCCCGTTTCTTATGAAGATACTATAATCTTCTGGCCGCCTTATATAGTTATTGCTACTTGAAAGGTTAATTCAGCAAAATATATTCCTTGTAATATCTAACACCCCTTCATTTCCTATGGAAAGGCATATATAATTAATTTATTTTTAATAACATTGTTATATGAAGTATAGGTTAATAGTTTTCTAGCTTTTCTAATAATCTCCACAAGAAATATAGGGGTGAGTGGGTTCGATAACCCCCTTATTTCCTGTAAAGGTTAATAGAAACTAGAAATAACAGCGTTATGGCGCCATTGTTATAGAAAACGTAACAAAATATTCGAATAAAAATTATGGCAAAATATCATTCTTCAAGCTCGAACTTAATGCCGTAGTGGATGATTCCGCCTGCACCGTCTTCAGTAAGCTTCCTGAAAACAGGACTTACCCGCTTCCCGATCTTGACCTCTTCCGGATGGTTTATTAGTTGGCCGGAAATCATAGGGCCTTCCTGAAGCTTTATTATGGCAACAGCGTAAGGAGCGTATTCCTCAAATCCTGCCGGAGCGCTTCTTATGACAGTATAAGTGACGATTTCACCCTTACCTAAGAACTTATGAGGTACAGTTTCCTTTTTACAAGAAGGGCAGTATCGCCTTGCCGGGAAATGAAGTTCGCCACAGGCACAACTGCTTCCCACAAGATTATATCGGCCTTCTTTGAGCCTCCATTCCGGTGCAACTGCTGTTCTATGCGGCATGTTTATTTCCTCCTTAACTCCCTTCCTAAGATAGCCAAATTAGCAGTAGCGCCTGAACCGCCGACATTCAATGCGAGACCGGCAGAAGCACCCTTTACCTGGTTGCAGCTTTTGCCTTTGAGCTGCAGATATATATCTCCTATCTGCCTGATGCCTGTGGCCCCTACCGGGTGGCCGCCTGCTTTGAGGCCTCCTGTTGTATTGACGGGCCTTTCGCCGCCTACAGCAACCTTGCCGTCTTGCACGAATTTTCCACCTCTACCTTCAGGACAATAAGCAAGCGCTTCCACGGACAGAATCTCATTTATGGAAAAGCAGTCATGAACTTCAGTAACATCCATTTTATTGGCTGTAATGCCCGCTTCCTCATACGCCTTTTTTGCCGCTATCTTGGCTGCTGCAAGCTCGGTAAGCGATTTTCGGTCATGCAAGGCTATGGTATCTGAGGCCTGCTGGACTGAAAGAACCCATACAGGGTCGAGTTTTTTGGCAATTTCTTCAGAAGCCACTATGACCGAGGCCGCACCGTCTGTTATTGGAGAACAGTCCATAAGGCGTAGAGGATCTGCCACAAGCTGGGAATTCATGGCCTGTTCAAGCGTGATTTCATACGGATACTGGGCTTTCTTGTTCTTGGCTCCGTGTTTATGGTTAATTACAGAAACAGAAGAAATCTGCTCTAAAGTAGTGCCGTATTTGGCCATGTGAGCCCGTGCCATGAGAGCATAAAGTCCTGGGAATGTCAGACCGATTCCTGCCTCCCATTCCTGGTCAGCAGCGCCCATCAGCGCCGTGGTTACTTCAGATGTCTTTAAGTCAGTCATTTTTTCAACGCCCGATGCCATGACAATATCATGTTTTCCTGAGGCAACTGCAAGTACAGCCTGGCGGAAAGCAGTGGCACCTGAAGCGCAGGCTGCTTCCGTGCGGGTCGCCGGAATAGGGTTCAAGCCAAGATGATCAGCCGCTAAAGCGGATATATGTTCCTGGCCTACGAATCGTCCGGCTGCCATACTCCCTATGTAAAGAGCCTCTATTTTTTCCGGCTCTAAACCGGAGTCTTTTAATGCCAACATACCGGCTTCACTAGCAAGATCTCGAAGAGACTTATCCCAAAGTTCTCCGAACTTTGTTTGTCCAAAGCCGATTACAGCAACATTTTTCATCATTAGACCTTCAATTTCTTTCTAAGTCGTGCATAAGTTCCGTAGTCAACATAAGTCTTCCTGTTTATGTAATATTCAGTCTTCCGTGCAAGGTCGCGTGCTTTGGTTATTCTTTCTGTAACTTCAAAAGCAAAAGAATCGCTTCCTGCACCAGAACCGAAAGATGTCATCAATATTTTCTCTCCTGGTATTGACTTGTCCAAAACATTTGTAAGTCCTACAATAGACGAGCCGGAATAGCTGTTGCCGACATTTTCTACGACAAGGCTATCCTTTATCTTCTCTTCAGGAACTCCAAGCTTCTTCGCCGCTTCGCGCGGGAATTTGCCGTTAGGCATGTGGAATACGACCTTATCATAATCATTGACAGTTGTGCCCGTCTTCTTCAGAATGCCTTTAGTTGCTTCAATTACGTGTTTAAAATATGCCGGTTCGCCGGTGAACCTGGCTGCGTGGCGCGGATATTTCTCGCCCTCGCGCCTCCAGAAGTCAGGCGTGTCCGATGTGAATGAGAACGTATCGATTATCTTTGCAATGATATTGTCCCTGCCTATGACAAAAGCCGCTCCGCCTGCAGCAGCGGAATATTCAAGGGCATCGCCTGGCTGACCTTGTGCTGTGTCTGCGCCTATTGCCATCCCGTATTTTATCATGCCAGATTGCACAAGACCCATGCAGCATTGCATCGCTGCAGTTCCGGCCTTGCATGCAAATTCAAAATCAGCAACCATGACTTCCGGCCCTATTCCAAGGGCATCGACAGCCATCGTTCCTGAGGGCTTCACGGCGTAAGGATGACTTTCGCTTCCTATAAACAAAGCGCCTATTTGCTGCGGATCTATGCCAGCCCGCGCTATTGCGTTTTTTCCAGCCGCGACGCTTATAGTCACTGTGTCTTCGTCTGCTGCAGGAACGGCTTTTTCACTTATCTTCAAGCCCCGCTTGAAAGCCTCGCCGTCCTGGTTCCAGACGCGGGCTATCTCCTCGGCTTTGATGCGAAAGCGCGGGATGTATGCCCCGTATCCGGTAATGCCAATCATACCAATAACCTAAGGCGCGTAAAGGTTTTTAACGGTATCGCACGGAGGCATATTATAATGAAACCTTATTTACCCTTCACGTCAAATAATTAGAATGGTTCTCGAAGCTGTTCTTGTGCCTAAGAATGTGAAAAACCGGCCCCTCAAGATACTTGTTCTGTCTTTCGTATATTCCATTGTAGCCATATCATTTTCGCATCACCTGTTTCCCGCCCAGTCATCCATGCTTGCGGTGGCGCTGATAACGATAATATTCATACCCTTCTTTCAGAAGCTTTTCGAGCAGGACGAAGTTTCGGAGATTCTTTCGCTCAAGAAGCTGAAGGACAACGTTTTCCTAAGGCACGAAGCCACGATAAAGGCGTTTTCATTGTTCTTCATCGGAACTACTCTCGCAATAACAGTAAGCTACTATTTCTTCCCGCAGTATGACGGCGTGTTCACACTGCAAACGTCAACTCTGCAGTCCTTCGCAACAGGCAGGGTCACTGACATGGGAACGATGCTTTTGCTCATGGCCAACAACACGCAGGTCATGCTGCTCATGTTCATATTATCTACAATCTTCGGCGCCGGCGCCGTTCTCATACTCGCGTGGAATGCTTCAGTGATTGGAGTTTATCTCGGCATGATAGCGCGCGCATTCACATCTGCCGGAGTTGATTCGGCGACAGCATTCTTCTACGGCGTGCAGTCCGGTCTCTTTTCGATAGCGCTGCACGGGGTGCCTGAGATACTTGCATATTTCATTGCAGGCATAGCAGGCGGGATTTTATCCGTAGGAATAGCGCGCGAACGCATAGGGAGCTTGAGGTTCAAGAAAATCTTCATGGATTCCATTAAACTCCTTGCGCTGGCGCAAATCCTGATAATCAGCGCGGCATGGCTTGAAGCGGCTTTCTAACGCCTTAAAAGGCTTCCGGAGAATTTTGAGATAATGAATAAAATGCACAATGAGATCACAGACGGAAACCTGCTCAAAGCCATGGTTTTTCTGTCTCTGCCCATAATATTCAGCAGTTTCTTGCAAGGCTTGTATAATGTCATAGACATGTTCTGGGTCGGCAAGCTCGGCGCTGCCGCTGTCGCCGCAGTTTCGCTCAGCTTTCCGCCTATGTTCCTCATGATAATGCTTGGCATGGGAATATCTGTCGCCGGAACCATACTTGTGTCCCAGTACAAGGGGCGCAAAGACCATGAGAAGTCGGATTTCATAGCTTCTCAGACCGTTTCAAGCGTTATCTTGTTGTCCATTGTCCTTGCGGTACTCGGTTATGCCCTTTCGCCTGGGCTGTTGGGATTCATGTCGCTTGAAGAATCCGTATTTACCATGGCATCAGATTATCTTAGCATAACATTCACAGGCCTTCCGTTCGTGTTCTTCTATTTTGTTTTTCAGTCCCTGCTTCGCGCAACCGGAAACGTCACGACCCCGCTTTATGTTGTCGTAGTTTCCATATTCCTGAATCTTGTGCTTGATCCGTTATTCATATTTGGTTATGGCCCTGTACCGGCAATGGGCGTGGCAGGCGCCGCCATAGCCACAGTGATCTCGCAGGCAATAGGAGCGATAATAGGGCTTGCAATCCTTCTTCGAGGAAAGAGCGGAATCCATCTTAAGCTCTCTTGCATGACGCCTCACATTGAAACCTTGGTTAAACTGACCAAGCTTGGCGCACCTTCTTCAATTGAACTCGGTTCAATATCCCTCAGCTTCATGGTCATGCTTTTCCTGGTGACGCCCTTTGGCACAGATATCACGGCAGCCTACGGGATAGGAACACGCATACTTTCCATGATAATCATACCCGCAGTCGGGTTAGGGATGGCCACATCCACCCTTGTCGGCCAGAACATGGGAGCCGGCAAGCCTGAGCGCGCCGAAAGTGCGGCGAAGATCGGCATGATAACCGGATTTTCTGTCCTGACACTTATTGGCATTCTGATGTTCGTATTTTCAGTTCCCATAGCCGCACTGTTCATAGAAGATCAGTCTGTTGTTTCCATGGCAGCGCATTTCCTCAATGCCACGGCTTTGAGTTTCGGTTTTATTGCGATTCTGGAAGTAATTATCGGCGCATTCAAAGGATCGGGCCACACATTCCGGTCTATGGTGATTACTCTGACTGTTTTATGGTTAATGCGATTCCCGTTAGCTTACATACTTGCTTATCATACGTCACTATCCTTTGAAGGCATATGGTGGGCGTTCCCCGTCTCGACAATTATTGGCGCTATGATAGCTGTTGCTTGGTTCTTCCGGGGCACGTGGAAGCACAAACGCCTGATAGAAGAGCATGTATGATTTTTATCGTTTTCGCATATAATGAACGGATGGCGGAGAAGCATGTTTCGGCTTTCATTGTGCCCAGCAGAGATGCGGCCGATGGGTATTACATACTTGAAGTCGACTACGCGGACGGCCAGTACGATATTATTAAGCGCGATGCACGCGGCAGGATCAGGCACCGCAGAAGCCACAAGTGGTCTGGGAACGATTATATCCATGTGGAAGGAAGCGGCGTTCTTTACATCCCCTGTATGGACATGGTGCTATGGGCGAATTCCCCCGATGCCATCCACAATGCCATGGCGAGTTACGATGAGAATGGGGCGCGACGGTCAACGTTCGACCTCGGCAAAGCGCTCGCTGTTTACGAAGTCATAGAAGCGTGCACACTGGAAATTCTTGAGAGAAAAGGCATTATACCGGCGGGCGAAACGGATCCCGTTTCATATGCCGGATTCAAGAGAGCCTTCGAGTAACCTCGTTCCTGGAATGAGGATGGCAGATTCTGAAAACAGTAACGCCCGCGAAGATATGTTAAAGGAGTATGGCATGACAGCAAGAAGCGCTAACAAGAGGAGACGCATAGCGAATTAAAACTTTTCCATATTATATTGGGCATGCCGGAACTATACGTTATTCCCCCCAATCCCGAAAGCGAGGCATGCTGGGCAAGTATTGAAACCAACGGACCTATCTGCGAACTCGCCGTTTACAATCCTCTGGATCTGCTTGTGCAGCGTGCGTCTGCAAGATACGACAGCAAGGGATATATTCTTGCAGACGGCGGCAGGATCATATACGATCTTGCGAACAGGCGCCTGCTCTGTGCAGACAGCTATGAAGGCGCGAAAGATGTGATCTATTATGTGCAGGACATGGGAGGCACGCCGTACATAGCAGGAATCAAGACATGGACGCTGCCGTACACGCATGCCGCGATAGGCCCTGTGGAAGCGCTAGAAATACTCGAAGAAGCCAAAAAAAGGCGCACAGCGCCGGTGGACGAACTCGACCTTTTCGAGAACACGGCCACAGAATCAGCGCACCACCCGGCTGTGCTGCTGCAGTGCCTCAAGTCTTATGACATCAAGTTGCCTGAAATAAATGCGGGCGAAACGGATCCCATAACAGATTTACAATTTGCGTCATTGATCAGAGACGCGCGGAGGGCATCAGGTCTTCACGGCCATGATTCCCGCAAATAATGCCGACGCAAGAATAATCACGATGAAAAAATCAGGCGTTTGGGAATTACAGTACTGCTGTATCACAATGGGCGCTTCAATTATTGTTGTTTTCTGGCGTATTTTCACAGTCACATCCGCATCCATGGCTGCCCTGAACCGGACTGCGCCAAATCCGTTGCAATATGCGTCCTTCGCATAGAAGAAGGAACTTTTCCATTCTTCGTCTAAAATTACGCCGGGCGCATCAACTTTGGCGTCCCAGCACCCAGTTTCATTTCCCGTGATTATGATCAGGAATTCCCCGCAGCTGCCGTGCGCTTCAGCGACGAATCCGAATGATGTCGATATCGCAAGAAGAACGAGTATGCGCATGGCTTACCACGAATACTGCTTCATTTTTATTTTGAACAGGCTCTCAACAAAATCCGTTCCTGCGTATCCTGCCAAAAGTGCGAATCGCGGGTCTTCTGCGATGAATACTCCGGCAAGCACCCCCATGCCGCCGGAAGAAAGCAATGTAAGGAAAATATAGCCGTCCCAAAGTTTCCTTTTCTTTGACGGCGAATTTGTAAGATATTTTGTCATGCCTACAAGTCCCCTGATTACGCCGCCCATGAAGCCGGCAAGGAAGACCTCCATGAATATTCATATGGGAAGATAGTAATTAAAGCTTGTAATATATATTTTTAAAAAAATATAAGGAAAAATATAAAATAAATATTAGAATGTCATTTTCTGGTATTCTATTCCAAGAGAATCGGCGACTTCCTTGTTCGTGAGCCTGCCTTTATGCGTGTTTATTCCCTTGAAAAGCGCTTCATCATTGCGAGCAGCGGATTCAGTGCCATGCTTTGCCAGCTTAAGCAGATATGGCAACGTAGTGCTGGTCAACGCAAGAGTTGAAGTATGCGGCACTGCGCCTGGCATATTGGTCACGCAGTAATGAATGACGCCCTCTTCAACATACACGGGATTTGCATGGCTGGTGGGCCTTGAAGTTTCCATGCACCCTCCCTGATCTATGGCCACATCCACGATTACAGAGCCCATCTTCATTTTCCCGACCATCTCCCGCGTGACGAGCTTGGGTGCCTTGAGTCCTGTGATAAGCACCCCACCTACAAGCAGGTCCGCCTTTTCAACTGCGCGTTCTATGTTATAAGGGTTTGAGAAGAGTGTTCGGATTTTTCCTCCGAATACATCGTCGATGTAACGCAATTGCGCAGCATTTCTTCCTATTATCGTCACGCGTGCTCCTGCGCCCATCGCAATCTTTGCGGCATTGATGCCTACAATCCCGGTTCCCAGAACAACTACCTTGCCCGGCAGAACTCCAGGAACGCCTGAAAGAAGACGGCCGGAGCCTCCATGCGTTTTCTCAAGATAGTGCATGCCCACCTGGACTGCCATTCTGCCCGCAACTTCGCTCATCGGCGCAAGCAACGGCAAGGTGCCGTCGGCAAGCTCCACGGTCTCGTAAGCTATTGAAGTCACTTTTCTTTCGAGAAGTGCTTTGGTCACTTCCAGTTCTGCTGCCAAGTGCAAATATGTATAGAGCACTTGGCCTTCTTTCATCATAGGAAATTCGGATTTCTGAGGTTCCTTTACTTTAACCACAGTCTCGCTTTTGTCCCAGACTTCCTTGGCAGTTCCGATTATTTTTGCGCCTTGCTTCTCATATTCATCATCCGCAAAACCGGAATTAATGCCCGCCCCATGCTCTATGAGCACGGTATGCCCGTCTTTGACGAGTGCATTCGCGCCTATGGGCGTGAGCCCCACGCGATTCTCGCCTATCTTTATTTCCTTAACGGTTCCTACGATCACGCGAACCACCTCTAAAGCGCCTTCACTTTCGCATGATTTAAGCCACTCTTCTGAAAAAGTTCATAGCAAATGTTCATACTTTTTCATGATCATTCACTTTCCTTCCGCTCGGTGATTCTTTAAGTGTTCTTTTGGCAAGCGATTCTATGCACTGGGATTCGGACGGCAACGTTTGGATAAAGATCTCGGATATACACACCCAGGCATACTGCGAATATCAGCTCAAATTTTCATGGCAGGGAATAAACCCGAAGAGCGAAGCGATGCTTGCAGGCACGATACGACACGCTGAGCTTGAGACCGAGCACGCGGAACGCATGAAAGATGCCCCAAAGATGAGCGTCGAAGAAGCATTGCGTCTTGGAATTAAAGGATCGGGCCGCGAATTGCGAATAAAATCAGGCCATCATTTTATCTATGGGAAGATAGACGAAATACAATTTGCGGAAAACATGATATTCATAATTGATGACAAACCTCCAGGGAAAGTTTATCCTTCATCGATGAATCAGGCGCGCGCCTATGCACTTGCGTTCGTCTCCGAATATTCGCCTGCGAAGCCTGTCATCTCCGCAGTTCGCGACCGCAACACAGGCGAAGCTTTATGGATGGAGGAATTCACAGACGGCGTAAAATCAAACATCATTGAAATAATCGAGAGGGTCAAAAAGCTTGCGAGAAAAGAAATAGATTTCATCTCTACAGACAAGGCGTTCAAATGCAGGCCGTGCCGCTTCAATTCGATCTGCGACAGGCGCGTAATTGAATAGGAGGATCTTGAAAAATCCAGACCCTCGAAAACAATGAGCCATGCATGGCATGTGAAGGATTAGTTATTTTTTATTGCCAGGCTTTCCTTGGCTTTGGGAATCACTTTGAACATCTTTTCTCCCGCGGCGCTTGAGTTTTGCAATGATTTCCTTTGCCGCGGTTACCGATATCTGTTGCTGCTTGATAATAGCCTTGGCAACGCGATCAATCAGCCGCCCCTTAGCCCCTGCCATCACGGCTATATTCTTTGCATGCAGCTTCATGTGCCCCCTCTGTATGCCTTCTGCAATCATGGCGCGCAGCGCAGCAAAGTTTTGGGCGAGGCCTACCGCTGCAATGACTTCAGCGAGTTCCTGCGCGGTTTTGACGTTGAGTATCTTAAGTGAAATCTGTGCAATCGGATGAGTCTTTGTTGCGCCTCCGACAAGGCCTACGGCTACCGGCACTTCTATAGTTCCTATTAGGTCGCCATTCTTAGCTTTCTCGTATTTTGTCAAAGGCTTGAATCCTTTGAGCGCAGAATACGCATGCGCCCCTGCTTCAAGGGCGCGAAAATCATTGCCGGTTGCAATAGCCACAGAATCCATGCCGTTCATTATGCCTTTGTTGTGGGTTGTGCACCTGTGCTTATCCGCTTCAGCAAAAGCATAAGCGTCGAGTATTCCTTCAATGATATCTTCGCCAAGAACTTCCTTTGGCCATACAGCCTTTGCGCGGGCTACTCTGCCGGTTGAAAGATTGGATATTATTCTTAGCCGGGATTCGGTTCCGGTCATCTCAAGTATATGAGGCGTTATCGTCTCAAGCATGGTATTGACGGCATTTGCGCCCATCGCATCCCTGACGTCGACATGCAATTTGACTATGAGCATCCTGCCGCGCTTTGTTCCTATTATCTCAGCAGTAATGTCCTTTGCGCCTCCACCTAGTTTCAGCATTATCGAGTCATTGCCATTGGCCATGGCTATTATTTCATGCTTGGCGCGCAGTATCCTTTCCTTTGCCTTGTATAAGATGCTTGCCTTGTCCGAAACAAGCTGCAGCTGGCCTATCATGACAGGGGGGTCGGCGCTGGATATGAAACCGCCGCCCTTTCTTGCGAGCTTCGCTGCATACGACGCCGCCGCAACTACAGACGGCTCCTCTATCGCCATAGGAATGAGATAGTCCTTGCCGTTAATTAAAAAATTAGTTGCAAGGCCCATCGGAACTTGCGTCGTGCCTATAACATTCTCTACCATCATGTCGGCCTTCCTGATGTCAAGAGCTCCGCTCCTCCTGAGCAGGGCTGCTTCTGCTGCAGAGAGTCCCGCATGCTTTTTTACGAGCCGGATTCTTTCCTCAACTGAAAGGGAGTAGAAGCCAGAGATATCGGATCCCATTGCAATCACTTCTGGATTGGGATATTTAAGCCTTGGCAAGGCCGGAAAACTATAAAAATCAGATATCTTCGATGGTTATGCCCTTCTCTTCGGCAAATTTCTTGCCTATATGGCCGGCATTGGCCGCAACATCGTCAAGGCGCAGGAATGTCCAGCCTTTCCTGTTCAATTTCCATGCGATATAGGCGTGCGCAGGCGCAACTTCCTGCCATTTCTTTAATTCCTCGAGCTGTTCAGGCGGAACAGTGAACGCTTCTTCGCGCGATTTGCATTCAAGGACTATCAGTTTCCCGTTCTTGGCGGCTATGACATCAGGCGAGGCTAAGCCTATGCTTCCCGAGTGCGGCGCGCGTATGGCCACAAAGCCTCTGCGGGCGAGCTCATGGACCATGTCGCGTTCTGCCCTGTAGCCTTTGGCGTAGTTTCGCATACCCTACTTATTTATAGCGGGCTAAATAAGATTATCCTATGGAACGGGTCGTAGAGGACCTGCACGAGTGGGAAAAGGATTTCCAGGCTGCAGACATATACGGCTCTACTGCAAATTTTACGGAATTCGTGTTCTCCCTCGGCAGCGCCGAAGAAGAGGAAAATATATATCAGACGGACGGACCGGAAAAACGCACAATCGCCAAGATAATCGTCACAGAAAAACTCGACAAGAACGCATCCTTGCGGCTTCATTTCAGTGCCGAGGGCATCTCAAGAATCATGCAGCAGCCTACGATGAAAATACGTCTTGAAGCGAAACTGGAATTGGAGTTTCCGGATACGACAGGTCCGGCTTACGATAGTTATATTGCCTTCTACCTGTCTCATATGCGCCCGCGCGTCAAAGACATAGCAGAACATTCGGTCGATTCGGCGATGGTAAAGCTTCGGGAATTTCTGAAGCAGGAGTTCACACTGAAAGAGATTTAACGCTTTGCTTCTGATTATAGCTATAACCCGCCAGCCCTCAGCCTCTAGACGTCGCTTCGGCGAAGGATGAAATGAGGTGTTACTGGCGGGTTGATTTATTGTTGCGGCGGAAGCATTTCAGAGTATGCGAAAAGTCATAGTCAATCATAAGTACGATCCCATTGGATGCGCAAAGGGAGCGGAATATTCGATAAGCGGAGAAGGGTTAAGCTCATGCCATTTGTTTCCTTGAATCGTATGGATTGCAAGAAGCGCATAGTCTTCGCCTGATGCTCTTACTGTGGTTATATCATTCCGGTTTCGGGTTCTCATGAACGGAACTTTTCGGCCGTTCTGTTTGTCAGCGCCGAACTCGTATTGTAGGCCGTTCAATTCCCATTCAGGATAGCCTATTTTTCTCCATCCGTCGGATGTTAAGCATTCAACGCCCTTAGGGGTGATCGATATCGTTTTGCCATTCACAAGGCGAGTTCGCAGCATAACGCTGTCAGGAGTGTAGAGCGCATCTATATCGCCTAGCGTCTGGTTTTCCGAAAAACGTATCATATCAAGGAACTGCGCAGGTTGCTTTCCCGGTATCCTGGCGGATAGATACGGTTCTGTCAGATCGAGCCTCACGAGCGTCAAGCCGCGGTCAGATGGCATTGCAAGCCTTATTATCTCAGGCTTTTCAGAAGGAAACTCAGACTTGGTGCATACGATATTCCCGTTCTGGTATGCCACGTATATAGCTATGTTATCCCTGTCCTCCCGACCCGGTTTTTTAGGAGAGAGCGTGAGCACATCAACATCGCCTTGCGCATTGAGGTCTTTCCTGTAGTAGCCCTTATGGTTTTGGAGAAACTCGCTCATGCCGTAATCGTGGAGGTCATGCATTTTCATAATTTTTTACTTTTCAGTAGCTATTTAAGTGTTTTAAAAAGGCATTAAGCCGGGAAAGATGACGTATTTGCGTGATAATTAATTGCGTTGTTAAAGAAGCCGATGAATTTAATGTCACCAGAGGCGAAACTTGGATTATCCATGTCACCGAACCCATGGAAAATAACCGTGCCAACAGGCAAATTATCAAAGAGCTTTCGCGTGAATACTCGTCGGTTCGTATATTGCGCGGCGCTTCCTCGAGGAAAAAGACACTGGAACTTGTGCCCTGAAGGGTCTTTAAATCCGTTACTTCTGATACAATATTTAGGATATGGCGCTTATGCCTATCCGGGCAGATAGGTAGCATGTATAATCATAATTCACGGCTTGTAATGGAGTTACAGAGCCAAGCAAGTGATGCCTAGTTCTGCCACTTAAAAAAGAGGTGGTATATATGGCCAAATTGGCTCAAAATTTCGCGAAGTATCTCATTCATGCAAAGATGCAGGCAAAGGGACTAGTCGAAAGGCCGGACGTCATAGGTGCCGTCTTCGGCCAGACCGAAGGGCTCTTGGGCAGCGACCTTGATCTGCGCGAGCTTCAGCGTACCGGAAGGATAGGACGCATAGAAGTCGACGTCAAGAGCAATAAAGGCCGGGCGTTTGCTGATATAATCATACCTTCGAGCCTTGATGCTGCAGAAACAAGCTTGATAGCAGCATCTCTCGAAACGATTGAAAAAGTAGGCCCTTGCGATGCTACAATTGAGGTCAGCAACGTTGAGGATGTACGAAGCCAGAAGAGAAAATACGTTATAGACAGGGCAAAGAGCATACTTGCGGCCATGATGGAAGCCGGCGTGCCTGATTCCCAGACATTATCCGAGAGCATAAAGGAGTCAGTGCGCACGGCAGAAATCACGACATACAAAGGGCTCAGCTGCGGACCGGATATTATGACATCTGACGAGATAATAATCGTCGAAGGCCGTGCTGACGTCATAAATCTGCTTAAAAACGGAATAAGGAACGTTGTTGCAAGCGAAGGGTCAAAGGTTCCTGACGCGCTGATCGAGCTCACGAAGGAAAAGATAACTACAGCATTCCTCGATGGCGATAGAGGTGGCGAACTCGATCTCAAGAAGCTCATGACAGTTGCCGAGATAGAGTATATCGCCCACGCCGAGGAAGGCAAGGAAGTTGAAGAGCTTACGAAGAAGCAGATTTTCAAGGCGCTGCGCGAGAAAGTGCCTGTTGATCAGGCTCGTGCAGAAGCTAAACGTGAAAGCATGAGCCGCAATGTCTCTGAGAGGGCCAGGCCGCCTGTTCAGGATTCTGAAGTTGAGGAGCAGGCAGAAGAAGCATCTTCTTCTCCGGACAAGGAAGCCTTCAGGATACTTCTTGAAGAACTTACAGGCACAAGGGCAGCCTATCTTGTTGACAGGAGCATGCAGGTCATGACCAAGGTCCCTCTAAGCGAGCTATCCAATGCGCTGGATGAATACCAGCGTGCATATGGGATAGTGTTTGACGGAAAGGTGAACCAGTCGCTCGTTGATATGGCTATACAGAGAAAGATAGCCGTTATAGTAGGAACGGGCTACAAGGAGCGGGTGACAAAGGGCAATATCACAATCTTTACAGAGGAAGATTTCGTCTAGTCATCCAACAGCACGGGTCTTCCGCCTTCAGTCGACCTTTGTTTTACATAAACGAGGTCGCCGCATTTTTCACATTTTGCTTCAAGGAATCTGCCTAATTCCAGGTTGGCAACCATAGGCCTACCGCAGCACGACGGCAATTCTTGCATTTTTCTCAACCTCCTTTTTATGGGAAAAAACATAATATGTAATTTACATGAACCGCGAGGTCCTCTGCAAAAACAGAATCATCCCAGATTACTGCACGATAGATATCTGGTTCAGTTTCAGGAAAAACATCGCATAGGACAACCACAGGACTGTTGCGTCCTTAGAAGCAACTATGCATCTCATAAAGATATAGCGGGACGCATATATTTAAATCATTCTTGGGATTAGATTCCCACAGATAACATGGCATCCTTTCATTCCTTCAGAAGCTACGATATAAGGGGCATATTCAATAAGGATTTAACTCCTGATGACGCCGAAAAAATAGGCTTTGTTCTTGCCAAGCATGCGGCAAAAAATATAATTGTCGGCATGGACATGCGCTCGTCCAGTTCTTTGATGAAAGAAAAACTTTCTGCGGGCATAATGCGTGCAGGATTTGACATTGAGGACGTCGGATTAGTGCCGATGGGCGTTGCGATGTTTTATGCATGGAAGAAGGGCCTACCTCTCGCATATATTACGGCCTCGCATCTGCCGAAAGAATGGGCCGGAGTTAAGTTTTTCCATGAAAGCGGCCTAGGTTTTTCTGAGAAGGAGAATTATGCAATACGTGATGAATTCTTTTCGTTGAAATCGATGGAAAAAGGCAATGGAAAGATGGAAAAGAAAAATTCTGAAGATGCAATAAATGATTATGTTTCTTATCTTGCGGAAAAGCTGAAAGCAGCTAAACCGATGAAGGTTGCACTTGACTGCGGAAACGGGATGGCTTCTGTTGCAGCAAAAATGCTTTTTGAAAAAGCAGGATTTTCTGCCGATGCCATCTACGGCGATATGCGCGAAATTCCCCAGCGAAATTCCGAGCCTAATATTGATCCCCTTACTGAATTAAGAAACGCAAAGAAAGACATAGGAATAGCATATGACGGCGATGCAGACCGCATGATACTCGTTGATGAGAAGGGAAACATACTTACAGCCGAGCAATCCTCATATCTCATATTATCCCGGCTTGCTTCCGAGCACGCGGGGGACATCGTTGCGAATATTGAATGTTCCTTGGCGATGGACGATGTGGCCGCTGCATTCAACCGTAAAGTGCATCGCCAGCCTGTGGGCCATACGTTTCTTGTGGAGAATGCAAATGAAAGAAAAGCATGTCTTGGCGCTGAGAGTGCGGGTCATTACGTCATTCCGCCTCTCCTGCCTTTTGATGATGCCCTGGCAGTAAGCCTCTACGCCGCCGTTGCGCTTTCGCGCAGCAATGCACTTCTTTCAGAAATTGTGAAACCTGTGCAGCGTTACCCTTCGGGCCGCGTGAACTTTGATTGTGCCGACGACAGAAAATTCGCAATTGTCGAGCGACTCAAAAACGAGTTTTCCGGCTATAACATAACCACCATGGACGGCCTCAGGATAGATTTTGGCGATGCATGGGTTCTGATACGCGCATCGAATACTTCTCCTATGATCCGCCTCACAGTTGAAGCCAAGGAAGAAGGGGCATTTGAAAGGCTCAAAAACGACTTCACAGAAGTTGTTGAGAACGCGATAAAAGGATAATTTACTCTTGCCTCGTTATTAGACGTTGTTCAACGAAGTGTTGCCAAAAGAATGCGATTTTTGGGGTTAAGGAAATCGAGTTACTATAATTAGAACTACGCATGAAAATAATAGCTGCTCCTATTTCTGCCGAACATTGAATTGATACGGTTTAATTCTTTTGTGTGAAGTGCAACTATGGGATATTTCAAGCCGTATATTCTGGACGTAGCCGAATCGCTCGGGCTTGAGCATTTGGACATAGATCTTGCCGAGGCGGCTGTAGAAGGCAGGCTTCTTTACAACCGACATGGAAATTATCAGAAGATAATAGCAGCCGCGCCGTTAATGGCTGAACAGCTCCGTCACTCAGGCCATGAAGGCTATATGGGCGCTCTGAACATCTGCAGGACAGCTGCATTGCTGGCTCTTTATAATTCTGCCCGATCAAGCAATTCTGAAGCCCGTGAGAAAGCGCGCCAAGGAGCCATTTGTGCATTGGCAAAGGAGCAGGAGTTATACCCCGCAGCTCAACCAGAATTCCGCGGCAACTGTTACGCCGGGATAATTCTAAGTGATTTGGATTGGTATATACGGCTTTTGGAAGGCCTCAATACCCAAAGGCTGGAGGAAATTCGTTATCATTATGCGATGGATACGGCAGAACCGCCTGCAAGCAAATTCACATGGGGTATGCCTGTTTTGAATCCCCTGACCAATTTGTTATCGCAGACAGGGGGGACAAATCTCAAAATAGATGACCTAAGAGCAGTTCTTTCTTCGGCCGATGAAAGTGAATGATACGGCAACTTTTCCCGGCAAACGCCTGAATGGCCGAACGATTCTCTGCAATGTTATAGGCGACTATGAACCGCAGCCTAACATGCCGAAAGGCGAGCAGGCCGTCCTCTATAACCATGAGCTTATGAGAAAGGCATTCACGGTTGCGTCCTTAGTATTTCCTTTCGCATATCGATTTATTCCGGAGATGCGAGAGCTTCCCGAAATACCAGTGTACATCTCTTCGGCTGTAGCTTACGCGTTTTTCAGGACTATGGGCACTGAATGCGTATGCGGCGTAAATAAGATGAGAAAACGGGACAGAAGAAATTCGTCTTACAGGGACACTGACGGGAATCCAGAAGGCTAGAAATAAACTTTAAATATGTTTACTTCTTAGTAATAACGTTGAAACATGGTCAAAATTGATTTGAATGGACTCTTTGGGCGAAATAAAAGTAGCGCGCCCCGTGCAGATGCGGCATACGAAACGCCAGCATCAGGCGTCGTGTATGGCCCTGCCGTGCCGGATAGCATGCGTTATACTCGTGCTCCTGTCGTACAGGTGGTTCCCGACAATGAAACAGGAATAACGCTTAACCTTAGGGAGAAAGCTTACATGGGCCTTGCGAATTCCAGTTTCTGCATTCCCAAAGGACGTGTTCAAGTGACTGTGCTGGATGTGGAACGCCATCCTGACAGATTCAGAATCCACGATAGCGGGTGGGTATTGAACGATCAAGGCGTATATGAAAGGCTTCCAGGCGAGACCTATGGTTCTGCGGATCTTCTGAGTGATGATGTTGATGTTTTCGGTACAATGAAGGGCTATTTGCATCATGGAAGCATACATCCTGAAACCAAAGCGCATGTGATGGCAATAGCAAATGCTGTAATTGAGCGGGCGACCAAAAGGAACCCGCATGGTCCTTATTCAGTGAACCTCACGTATCCATGGAAATACGCTTCGCTCGTTGATGCAATAGGAGAACTGCCGGAAAATTCCGATCTGCCTGCACCTCTGCGAGAATGATAGTATATTCTAGAATTTCACTTTTGGTCTATTCTAGTGTCAGGTGTTGTTTTAGGTAAGCGTTTGCCATAACGTGCATATTGCCGAGTTCATCGGTAAATTTGCGGTCACCTATGAGCGCAATGCTGCACTGGCCATCCTCGCATATTATCGGGGTTTGGCAGGAAACATCGAAGCTGATCGCGTAGCTGCTTCCAGCATCTACCATGCCCTCAGTGCCGTTGGCGGTGCATCCCGATATTATGGAATTTGCCAGCCTCTCGCTACGAGGAATTTTTGAGCATACGTGCTCTATTTCCGTGCCGTCACCTGTGTCATTATCTCCCATAACCTTCGGGATCGAGATTTCGCGGAATTCTTCTTCACCCTGCCCGCATTCCCTCAAATCGAGCATGGCGATCTCTTTGTCTATTAGCATGACATTTGATATCTCAAATGCTATAGGCACGTTCTGATTGTTTATGATCATGGCCTGAAGGGTCGTTTCTCCGTTAGCAGCAACCCGGTCTTCTTTAATTTGCACGAGATCCGACGATGCATTGCTGTAAATGTCCCCGAATGACATGTCGTATTTATGAATAAATTCCCCGTCTTTCTGATATTTCGTGAAATCCTCGGAAACACTTATGCTATCCCACAACCCGATTCTTTCAAATCCTGAGTCCTCAAAGGCGAATGCGTATTTCATACCCACCGTTAGATTCAGCGGAAAGGGCTCGGTTGCCACTTCTATTACTGAACTATTCGTTTCATAATCCACGAAATCCGTGCGGATTGTAAAAATCGTGTCGATGCCGCTGTTTTCCTGCCCAATAAGCTCGCCATAGACATTCAGTGCCGCCGGCGGCGTACTCAACTTAGGGGGCTCGGTTTCAACGCCTCTTTGCACGCATCCTGCGACAAGTGCCGCCAAGAGCATAGTGACAATTATAATTCTCATGCTATGCATTTGCCCTCTTATTATTAAAAACCACTCTTTATGCAGGGCTTTCACCCTTTCATTTTCGCTATCAAGAGAATAAAGCTGCACCCTTCCTATAACTCTTGTAGGCTTGACTACGCCCTGCCTGACAAGGCTTGGCAGGACACGATAAAGAGCAGGCCTTGAAACTTCACAGTTATCCGCTATATCGGTTTTGCTATAGTCTATTCCCCGGCCTTCGATTAAGAAATCCATGATCCTGTTCTCTACAGTATCTCCGATTGTTTCCAACAGCATTAAGATGTCCAGTTTCTTCAACTTCCTTGGCATAATTTCACCTCATTTTTGAAATTCTTTCAGCATGCTCTGTCCTGCTGCAACCGAGGAAGGATAGTAAATTCCTATTATCATAGGCGTTTTCCATTTGAAATGCGTGCCTAATATGAAATATACTTCGCGCGTCTTCATCCAATGGAAGAGTTTTGCTCTTATTTTTCGTTCCGCTTCCGTCTTATTCGGTTCTGACTTGAGTACGTTTCTTGCGAGTTCATTTACTTCCCAATCTATAATTATCATCTTGTGGGATCTGCTGCCGCAGCATTCGCCGCCGCATGTGAAAATGTATGAGCATTCGATAGGGATCTTAGTCTTCTCGCGTTTTCCAAGGCCGGCGGAAAGGGAAAAATATGTTTGTTCATCACAAATATTCATGTCATTTATAATAACGTCCAATCCTGCTATTTCAGGTTTTATAACGCATAAGCTGTCGCCTTTGTTTTTCATATTTTCTACTGTGCATACAAGTCCGTTTAGCAGGCGTACTATTTCTCTATCATCTTTCGGCAAAGGAATTTTCTCAAAGCTTCTGACTTTTCTGCTTTCCTTTCTGGCATCTTCAGAATTTTTCTCGGTTTCGACTTCTATTATATCTTTCTTCCCAAACGGCAGGGAAACTTTTCCGTACTGAAACGTAAACGGATAGAGCCTCCTCCATTCTCTGTAATGCCTGCTACGCATACCTTGTATCCGTATTTCCTGCTTTCTTCAGGCGTGGCCCGGGTGAGGACCAAAACTTTTTCTTTCACTATAATAGTAAATAACGTTTATTTTGGAGCATTCTATAATGTTATTTACATATAACAAATTGCAGGCAAATGCTCCATTATTATTGCAATTTGCTATAAGTGAACCGCAGCGATACCTTTCTTCTCAAGTTCTTCGGCAACTATTCCTCTGTGGCACATATTCTTGTCGTTCTCGAAGCAGAGCAACGCTACCTTTTCATTGCCGCCGAGTTGGGTGAGTTGTTCTATCTCCGCTGGATTTTTGCGGATTCTGTCGCTATACTCCCTGAAAAGGGTCGTATAAGCTTCCGTCGATACGAGACCTTTCCTCATGCTCCCTTCTATGCCAAGATTCTTGATGTGGATATAGCGTATTCCGGCACTTTCCAACTTGCTTTTAAGACTTTCCCGCCTGTAGCTTGGGTTCATGCTGAATGGGTTATGCCGTATGTCCGCCAATACCGTAACGTTGTTCTTTATCAGCATATTGAGAAATTCATCTATGTCCTTTCCTTCGTATCCTATCGTGCATATACCTTTTTCCCTAACTGTCGTTTTCGGCAGTAGCTCGCTCCTTACAGTATATTCGGGATATTTTTTGTAAACATAACTCTTGATTTCTTCCTGTGAATTGAATCGTTCCACTATGCTCTTTATCTTGGGCATGAGCGTTTTCCTAATTTTCTGGCTGGCAAACCTCCCTCTCTCCGTGACATTTCGGTCCTTTGTAATATAACCACGCTTCTCAAGCGCTATCAAGTCGTCATAGGAAAGCGAAGAGAACGGTCCGTATTTGTATGGGTAAAAGGAATACAATTTTAATTTATTACCGCCGCCAGAATCCGCATTTCCTTCCTGTCCGAGAAGGAACAGGGACTTTACAAGGAAAGTCTTTGATGCAATACCACGGTTCTGCAGTTCTTCAAGCATCAACATAAGGACCTTCTGCCTGTTTAACAACCGGCTTTCCATAATAAGATTCCGGCAGGGGATATATAAAAGACTGCCGCGCATGGCGAAAGTGAAAAGTTCCCTGCAGTATTCGGGAATAGCATGATGTTCACGCTATAAAGTTCAAGGATGCATAGTGCACGCATAAAAGCTTCCCCTACATTCTAATGAAATGCAAGCGCTCGAGCTGCTGCAGAAGCATTTCGGATATTCTTCCTTCAACCCCGGCCAGGAAAGCATCATCAATGATGTGGTTTCAGGAAGAGACGTATTTGTACTCATGCCTACAGGCAGCGGCAAGTCGCTCTGCTACCAGCTTCCAGCTTTGATGAAGCCCGGGATTACAGTCGTGGTATCGCCGTTGATAGCTCTTATGAAAGATCAAGTGGATGCTCTTCGCATCAACGGCATAGGAGCCTCGTGCATCAACAGTTCCATGGCGCCGGTCGAGGCCGAGAACGTGAAAGTCCGCCTGCTTACGGGCAAGGACAAGCTCTTGTATGTTGCGCCTGAACGTTTTGCATCTTATGATTTCCTTCCATTCCTCAAGATGCTGAAAATATCCTTGTTCGCTATAGATGAAGCGCATTGCATCTCGGAATGGGGCCATGATTTCAGACCTGAATACCGAAGGCTTCGTCTTTTGCGCGATAATTTCCCTGATGTTCCTATTATTGCCCTGACTGCAACTGCAATACCCGAAGTCCAGGACGATATAGTCCATAATCTTATGTTAAAAAGCCCGGTGATACACCGCCGAAGCTTCAACCGCGAGAATCTTACGTATTATGTCCGGCCCAAGAAGGACAGCATATCGCAGATCGTCGATTATATCCGCGCACGGTCCAAAGACTCCGGCATAATCTATTGTCAGGGCAGGAAGACCGCAGACCGGATAACATCGCGTCTCAGGCAGGAGGGCTTTCGCGCCCTTTCCTATCATGCAGGTCTTTCAACAGACGCACGTGAAGCGAATCAAGAGGCGTTCATCAAGGATGATGCGGAAATAATCGTTGCAACGATAGCCTTTGGAATGGGCATCAACAAGACGAATGTAAGATACGTGATACACTACGACCTTCCAAGGAGCATAGAAGGCTATTACCAGGAAACCGGCCGCGCAGGGCGCGACAGGCTTGAGAGCGATTGCATACTCTTCTATACATATGCCGACAAGCGCAAAGTTGACTACTTCATAGAGAAGCTTAGAAGTACGAAAAAGCAGGAGACTGCAAGAAAGAAGCTTGCCGAGATGCTTGAATATTGTGAAAGCCGGGAATGCAGGCGAAGATTCCTTCTTGACTACTTCGGCGAAACGTTTGACGGAATATGCATAAAGTGCGACAACTGCATAATGCCTCACGAAGTGATAGACGGGACTGACATTGCGAAAAAGATCCTGCGCTGCGTTCTTGATTTAGAGCAGCGCTTCGGCGCAACCTACGTCTCATCGCTTCTTACAGGGAAATCCAAGAGCTATGCCCATTCCATGCTCAAGAGTTGCGGGGCAGGAAAGGACTATCCTGCAAAGCAATGGACATCTTTCATCCGCGAGCTTCAGCCGCAGGGCTTCCTTAAGGCCGAAGGCGACAAATATCCTATCCTTAAGATAACCCAGAGCGGCATGGATGTCTTGCGCGGTATAGTAACAGTGAAACTCACAAAGCCTGCAAAGATCAAGCTGACCAAGAAAGAAGAGCCGATAACAGCGCTCTTCGACATATTGCGCCAGTTAAGAAAAGTCATGGCAGACGCCGAGAGAGTTCCGCCTTACATAATATTCCCTGACTCCACCTTGAAGGAGATGGCAACCTATTATCCCCAGACCATAGATGCCATGGCAAAGATACACGGAGTAGGCGAGCACAAGTTGCAGAAGTACGGCCGTGCGTTCCTTCGGAAAATACTGGACTACTGCAAGGAGCATAACATCGCTGAGAAACAGAAGTCCGATGAAGTCCCAAGAATTTCCGCAAACGGTGATTACAAGCAAACACTTTTCCTTGCAAAGCAAGGGTTATCGCTCCGGGAGATAGCGACAAGGCGTGGCCTTGCCGAAAGCACGATAGCATCCCACATAGAAAGCCTTTTCATGCTCGGGAACGACGTGAACATAGACAATATAATCCCGAAAGAGAGGCAGGATGCGATAGAACGCGAGATGTCGGGACTTGCCACGCAGGGACTCGGGGCGCTGAAGGAAAAGCTGGGCGATGGATATTCCTATGATGAACTGCGGATAGTCCGCGCCATGATAAATTCGCGCAGGACTGCGAAAGCGTGATACATGATCACCGTTTATACCAACAGGCACATAACCAATGGTGTATAGTATACTATACATGTATTTAAATACTCTACGTATAGTATACTATACATGGATGAATTACAAGTATTGCGCGTATTGACGAACGAGTACAACCCCCATTGGGAAGGAATGGCGCTACCTAAAAGCAAGGCGCCCGATTTCAGGCGGCGGGATTTCTATACGTTATGGAAGGAACTTGATTCTGAAAAAATAACGTCTATAATAGGTCCGAGACGGGTAGGCAAAACGACTTTGCTGTTCCAGCTTATTGAACACATGATAAAAAACAGAAATATAGATCCCGTGCATATAATTTATGCGTCCATGGATAATGCATATCTGGCATCGTCCGCTAAGGAGCCGCTGGAGTCTATAATTGAGGTCTATTCCCGCAATATATTGAAAGAAGACTATCGGAAGATTGCGCAAAAGATATACGTTCTATTGGATGAGATACAGTATCTGGAAGACTGGGAAAAGAAGCTGAAGACGTGGTTTGATTACGGATACAACATAAAATTCATAGTTTCCGGCTCGTCCAGCGCCATGATACAGAAAGGCGCCGGCCGCCTCGTGGGCAGGATAAAGGAACGGATAGTCCTGCCGTTGAAATTCAGCGATATCATGGACTTCGGCGGCAAGACGCAGGAATATTACGAGTTGAGCCTTGCATTGAGGGACGCGCTTTGCGCGTCCATAAGAAAGGGCAGTCCGGCGGAACTGCGCAAAGCTTTTGGCGGCATGTCGCACGAGTTGGTGAAACATGAAAATGAAATCGAGAGGGGCCTTTCGGCCTTCATGATAAAAGGCGGCTATCCCGAAATACAGAAGAATCACGACCTGGCGGAATGCAGTTCCGAGCTCAAGGATACGATATTGTCGAAGTCCATTCTGGACATAATAGAGAGGCACCGGGTAAGGCGCGTCGATATAATACGGTATTTCATGTCGCTGATAGCCGCAAAATCCGGGAGCAGGCTGACGTATGCTGGAATATCTCAGGACATAGGTGTTGAGCGCCCTACCGTGATATCGCACATCGGATATCTTGAAGATGTGTTTCTGGTGTCAAAGTCCAGCTTTTATTCAAAAAGGCTTCCTGTGCGGGAGCGCAAGGAGAAGAAATACTATCTCAACGATGTTGGGATGAGGAACAGCATGGTGGGAATGATGAATGAATCCCTGTTGAAGGAGCCGGTGGAAATGGGCATAGCGGCCGAAACGCTCGTTTTTGACCACGTCAAGCGGCTGAAATTTTTCCTGAACGGAAGCCAGGATGCGGAAGTTTTTTACTGGATGTGCAAGGAAGGCGAGATAGACGTAGTGCTCGACGCAGGAACGCCCATCCCAATAGAGGTCAAATTCCGCAACAGCCGGGAGGAATCAAGGGCAATGCCGCGGTTCATGACCAAGTACAAATCGCCCTTCGGCATCATGGTGACAAAAAATACGCTGGACCTGGAAGGCAAAGTGCTGCAAATCCCGCTGAAGTTCTTCCTGTTCATGTGCTGAGCCGCCTGCCCATACCGTCCGAAACTTCATACGTAAAGACCTCCCGGCAAGGCCCGTGGAAGTGGACAAAGCCGACGAGCCCGCCGTCAAGCTCCTCTTCTCGGAAGCCGACGCCTGCCTCCAAACCAAGCTCGGCGGCGCCGGGAAAACAGAAGACCACTACCGCCTCTGGACAATAAACTATCCCGAGCGGTGCACCGCCGTCTTTCCGAAGTATTTTTTGAAGGGGGGCGGGAGATAGGTATGATTTAAGGCAATAAATAGTAGTGTTACCAGAATTTTAACATGACAAACACTAAGACTGTGAAGATAGAAGATTTATTGATAAATCCCGAGAACTATCGTTACGAGCCGGTTGGAGATGAAGAAGCCGCTATAAAAAATATAGTAGATGATCAAGGCAATAAAAAGTTGTACTCTCTTGCACTGGATATAATGACATATAACTTAAACCCCACGGATCAAATAATTATTTCTCCATGGCAACACGATAAAACAAAATATATAGTTTTGGAAGGAAATAGACGTGCCGTCGTATTAAAATTTTTAGTGAATCCCGATAGGATACGTGACAATGGCCTGAAGAAAAAATTTGAAGATTTAAAAAAACAGCATCAGAATAAAATTATAACAAATGTTGAATGCATTTATTATGATGATCCTAAAGAGGCCGATCACTGGATTGCATTAAAGCACGGACTAGGAAACGAAGGTGCGGGTACAGAAAAATGGACTTCTGTGCAAAAAAATCGTTACGAACAGAAAAATAATGGAACACCCAGTATAGCTTTGCAAGTTTTGTCATTCCTGGAAAGCTCTCCGTATATATCTACTGATACAAAAGACAAAATGAAGGATGTAAAATTAACGAATCTCGATAGGCTTCTTTCAGATCCAGATATACGAAATGCTATCGGGATCAATTATTCCGACGGAGAGCTTAAGACAGAGATAGATGGAAAAGAGATTGCAAAGACTCTCGAAAAGATTGTCACGGATTGTATAGACCCCAATTTCACAGTAAAAACCATATATAGCAAAAAAGACAGGCAAGATTACATTAAATCACTCCCGAAAGATGCATTGCCAGATAAATCTAAAACAAGCGAGAAACTGTGGGCATTATTACAACCTACGAATAATACCGGTACGGTAGCTAAAAAGATAAAGGTGAATCCAAAAAATCGTCAAAAATTAATACCAAAAACGTGTAATATCAGCATAGATAATCCAAAAATTAACAGTATATACCACGAATTAAAAAAAATTCCAATAGAAAATTATGTTAATGCAACCGCAGCATTATTTCGAGTTTTTGTGGAATTAAGTATAGATCATTTTTGCGAAAAAAATGAGATTCCTACAGAAAAGACTGGAAAATTTATATCACTCAAAGACAAGGCGTCAGCAGTAGCCGAAATGTTAGAAAAACAACACAAAGTTAATTCCTATAAGTTGAAGGGTATAAGAACCGCTGCTTCGGAACAGTATGGAGTTCTTGGAATAAAGACATGGCAAGCATTTCTACACAATAAGGACTTTGCACCAACAGCGCAATATCTAACTACGACATGGGACAATATACAAGAGTTCATAGAAAAACTATGGGAGGCATCCAACTCATGACATATTATTCGCCTCTTAGATATCCTGGTGGTAAAACCAAGATAGTACCATTCATAAGAAAGCTAATCGCAGAAAATGATTTAGTGGGTGGTACGTATGTCGAACCATACGCGGGCGGGGCCGGCGCGGCCTTATCACTTCTTTTTGACGGTGTTGTTCAAAATATAATAATAAATGACATAGACTCTTCAATATACGCGTTTTGGTACTCCGTACTGAATAAAACAGAAGAATTTTGTAGTATGATTAAGAAACTCCCAGTCACAGTAGACGAATGGAAAAGACAAAAAAATATCCAGTCCGCGAAAACTGACGATGTTTTAAAATTGGGGTTCTCCACGTTTTTCCTTAATAGAACTAATATTTCTGGAATATTAAATGGCGGACCAATAGGTGGCATAGCACAAAATGGTAAATGGAAAATAGATGCGCGTTATAATAAATCGGATCTAATAAAACGTATAAAACGCATTGAAGATTTTAAAGATAAAATAAAGCTCTACAATATAGATGCGATCGAACTCATTGAAAATCTCAGTGACAGTTTGCCGTCTAAGACACTTATTTATTTTGACCCCCCTTATTACATCAAAGGTGAGAATCTATACATGAATCACTATGATCAGGACGATCATGCTAAAATATCTGAAAAGATGAAAAATATAACTAATCACAAATGGATTATTACATACGATAATGTGAATGCAATATCAAAACTCTATAGATTGTATAGGAAACGGTCATTCAAGTTGAATTATACCGCCGGAAAAACTACAAAAGGAATCGAATTGATGATATTTTCAAATAATATGAATATTGAAAATATGCAAAATATTCCCATTTGTGCTCACACATGATTAAATTAAGGGAGTATTTCATATTGTTCAATGTTCAATTCATTCTCTAAGCGTTTTAATATATCCGGAATGGATAGACCACTAAAACTAGAGTCGTATTCGCTTAAAACAATATCTTGCTTACCTTCAGATTCTTGGAAAAAATTAGTGATAAATTTATTCAGAGCTACATGATTGGAATCCCACAGTACGACATCGCATTCATAATTAAATAAGGTATGTGACAGGCCGAATGCCGGCCTAGTCATATTACTACTTCCTATGATAGCCAATAGCGGCGAATTATTGCGTTTGAAAATGAATAATTTGGCGTGCCAGCGCAAATTGCTGGTTTTATAGGCATTTACTTTCACTCCCGCACCTCTTAAAGAGGAAACGAAATATATGTAAGATTGCAACCACATATTGTTATATATACCTAGAACCGAAATGCTCACATTGCTTCTATGTAGTCTAGTTGCCAAATCACCCTCTGTTGAAATTTTATACAAACTTTTACCATGCTGTTCTTGGAAAAATCCAGAACAAAGTATTATGTCATTTCCAATTTTACTATCTATTAATTTCAAAATTAAATCACGAAAATAATTACGACACGCCTGCGTTCTTAGAAATATAGCAACATTTGATATTGGAAACACCGTTTTTAGTCCTTTCGAACTTCCCCACACTCCGGGCACCGCACGAACTGGTACCGGGCCTTAAACCCGCACGCCTTACATTCCACCTTATCCGTAGTTATAGGCCCTCGTTCATGAGCAGCTTTCTCTTCCATATAAGTCTTCATAGACTGATTGGCTATTCTATATCTTGCCTTCTCATTGGCAGCCCGCGCAGCTATACTTTTTCCGCCCATCATATCACCTCAAAAATGGGAGCCTGCCTTCTTTTAAACTTTGATCGAGCCCCTGACGGAGGGTCTCTATGAGTGTTTCTTCCTTGCTGTCAAGCGCAAAAGCCGTGAAGAAGCTTTTCCCATCGGGAATTATATTCCAATCAAAAGTATTTTGCGACGATGAAGGAGATTGGGTTACTTTGCCTCTCAGTATAGTACGTCCGTTCTCTTGTAATTCGCCTATTATAACACCAAGATGATGATTAATGCGTTTATACTCTATGACGAGTATATGCTGTTTGAAGCCCGATAATTTCTCCCCGTCTTTTAACGCAGCTATAACATCAGATTTAGACGGAAAACTTGTTCCATTGGCGACTTTATTTTTTCGCATTCAAATCACTTCGTATCTCGTTCAATTGCTCCAAAGCATCTTCCAGATCTTCTGCAATTTCGTTGGCGACCACGTCCGGCTCCGGAAGCTTATCCAAATCATCTAAACTTTCATCTTTAATCCAGATTATATCTAAATTCGCTTTATCTCTTTTTGTTATATCCTCGTATGTAAAACATTTGAAGCGCTCGGTTTCTTTCCGGGCATGGCGGTTATCAGGATTATAACACTTCACGAAATCGTCCAAATCTTCATATTTTAGTGTACTTTCCTTTAGCGTGAAATGCTTGTTAGTCCTCATGTCGTATATCCATATTTTTGAAGTGATATGATCTTTCGAAGCCGCCTTTTTATCAAAAAACAAGACATTAGCCTTGACGCCCTGCGCATAGAATATACCAGTAGGCAGTCTAAGAAGCGTGTGCAAATCACAGGTTTCCATGAGCTTTCTGCGAACCGTTTCTCCGGCACCACCCTCAAAAAGAACATTATCGGGCAAAATTATTGCTGTTCTGCCGTTGATCTTTAGTATACTTCTTACATGCTGGAGGAAATTCAGCTGTTTATTGGCGGTCTTTGCCCAGAAGTCATCTCTTAGGATAGTAAGAGTCTGTTTTCTACTTTCTCCTTCGTCAGTTACGATAGTTTCAGAAGACTTTTTACCGAATGGGGGATTGGTGAGCACCATATCGTATATAGGGCCAGAATTTTTCTTCAACGAATCGTCCAGACTGATGGGATTTTCCTCCCCATTCACCCCATGCAAATATAGGTTCATTACGCACAACCTAGCGGCCATGGGTACTATTTCGTTACCGCTAAATGTTCTGTGCTTTAATTCTTCTTTCTGATCCCGGTCCATTCTGTAGTTTTTAACGATGTAATTATACGCCGACAGCAGAAAACCGCCTGTTCCGCAAGCCGGGTCATGTATTTTCATGCCGTGTTTCGGCTTCATCACTTCTACAATAGTGTTAATGAGAGGCCTTGGCGTAAAGTATTGCCCCGCCCCGCCTTTTGTGTCAGCAGCGTTCTTTTCCAGAAGCCCTTCGTAAGCATCCCCCTTGACGTCAGCTTCAAGGCTAAGCCAGTTTTCCTTATTTATCAGCTCCACTATAAGCTTTCTGAGCTTGGCAGGGTCTTGTATCTTATTCTGGGCTTTTCGGAATATGACGCCTATAATACCTTCTTCTTTGCCCAGCTCCTGCAAAGTTTCTATATAATGAGTTTCCAACTCAGTGCCTTCTTTTTCAAGAAGTGACTGCCAGTTGTATTTTTTAGGAATATCCGACTTTTTGTTGTAAGGAGCCTTTGTCCTCTCATCATCCATCTTTAGGAACAGCAGATATGTGAGTTGTTCTACGTAATCTCCGTAGGACAGGCCATCATCTCGCAATATGTTGCAGTAGTTCCATAATTTCTGGACGATTTGTTTTGAGTCGGTCATGCGCTACCCCCATTACTTTTGATTTTGAGACCAAGCCAAGCTATGAATAGCATAAAACCTAAGGAACCAAGTCCGTTAATTAAGGATCTCGGTTCAGCAACGAACCAAAAATAGTAAGTTAATCCTGCGAATATCACTACTGCCCCCCAGAATGTAGCCTGTGCAAAGTCGGTTAAGCTCATAAAAAAACCTCTTCATAATCAATAGCGTCTTTTACTTTAAAAATCTCAAGGCATCTACTAAAGTCGGATTCGGAGTAGTACTCCGGGAAGAATGTTTTCAGTAAAACGCTATAAGTACAAAATATCTGGTACGGTTGCCTATAAAATGAAAATCCAGAATAAAATAAGTGTGCGTCATTATTTCGGCGTGCTATCACTAAATCTATCACATCTAATATTCTTTCTATTTGTCTTGGGTTAAAGTTGTTAAGAAATTGACTTAATTCATTTCTACAATCTCGAAAAGAAATTGTTATATTATTGTCTTTTTTAATATTCAACCCCTTTCGTAGTAAAATTGCTTTAATTAATAACTCGTAGGATACTCCTATCATAGGATTAACTATTATTGTCTTATCTGTATCATCCTCAAGAATTTTACACACAATAACCATTATCTCTTTTGATTTTTGTACTAAAGTCTTTGAAACTTCTATAGGCTCAGATTCTAAGTCATTTAGATATTTTTTGTTATGTTCTAGTTCTTCCGCTATATCTTCTTTTATTTTCGCATAAACAGGATTGTTCATTCTTCCACCTTCACTAACTTACCTTCAAAAGCCTGTTTTAGTATCGCCTTTCTGAGAGTTTGTGCTTTATTTAATGAGTTTTCCACAACTTCTTCTATTTTGTCTATTATCGAGAAGTGGGATTCTATTTCTTGGACAACTTTATTTTGAATATCAACGGACGGGGTGGGAACGTCTATATTTTTTAAGATATCAATGCCTACACTTGATTGGTTAACATGATTCTTCATAACGCTATAATAAAAGCCTTTGACATAAAGCTGATGAAGATAAAGTGATAAAAAGTTAGGGTCTATACGGTTTAGATTTGTTTGTATCCTTGTCATATGATTAGAGAACCCCACCTTTTCCTTTCCGTCATAAAAACATGTTTTCCCTACAAGCTCTTGGCTATTCGTATTGTTGAAGACCACGTCTCCATATTCCAACCTTTTTAATGAGAACTGTGGGTCTACTATTTTTTTCCTTTCGAGTGACATTTCACCTTGTGCAGTAATGTTATAAGGTCTAAAGTGAATTATACCATCTCCTGATATTTTATACTTACCGCAAGCATAGCCAGAGCAAATGTCATTAATTATATCTTGGAGTTTGGCTATATGGTTCTTATCAAACTCTATCAACTTCCCTTCAAAAGCCGTCTTCAGCACACTCTTTCTGTAAACCGCCAGCTTTCGCTTTACCGCCTTCAGCGCCGCTATGGACTGGTCCAAACGGGAAAAGTGCTTTTCTATTTCGGAAACGATTAGTTGTTGTTCTTCATATGTAGAAGGTATGGGTATAGGAATAAGTTCTGACCTCTTAGACGTTATCTCTTTAAACGTTGTTCCGCTGCCCAGCTTTTCAGCAAATTCTTTTCCGAGAATTAAGTAATAATAAACATATTCAGATAAGACATCTTCGTTTAATATGAAACTTTTACATCCTTGATTTGTGCATAGCTCATTAGACGCTATAGCAACGTAGCCTATAGGGGCTCTTGATGATAAAATTACTGCGCCTTTTGGAAGAAGTTGCGTAGAACAATTTTCATACCCTTTTTTTGTTATGTTTCTTTTACCTTTAGATATATACTTGCCCTTCAGCTTCGATAAATCGTCGGGAGTAATCCAAGCTATTTCACCTCCCCAATAAAAGGGACGGATAGTAGAAGGTGTAGAACCGGATTTTATTATAGATATTTCCTTCATTATTTTCCAATTCCACGAGGAAGGTATATCCCATAGCTTTAGACCATAGTCTTTAGACACTAAGATAGCTTCTATCATACTCCACCAACTTCCTCATTCAAGTCCTCCAGTGTGTCGTTCAGGTTCTTGAAAACCTTGCTGGCTTTGCCTAAGCCGCCCATCTGATTGAAAGGCGGGTCTTCAAGGTCTTCCGGCAGGACTTCTATTGATGTTGATATATGGTCTTTTAGTTTTTTCAGCCATGTTAGCTGTTCTTGGGTGAATTCCACGCCTGCTTCTTTCTGTCGTCCGAGCCATTCGGCAAAGCGTTTGTCTACTGTGTCTAAATACGGTTCCAGCTCTGGCGTTTTCTTCAGTTCAAAGCTTAGAAGTGAGATGAAATCCGCTATTTTATTAGTGCTAGCTCCCTTTACTTTTTTGTGTTCCAGTTGTTGGTATGCTTGCCAGAGCTTCGATTCTGTCAGGAAATAAGGGTGAGTCCTTATCTTGTCAGAAAGTTCTCTCAGGTCTTTCCAATGAAGTTTGCCCTTATTATGGAATATCTGAATAGCGGTTAATTCTTTTCTATTGTTTTGGATGAAGCTTCTAAATGATGTTACAATTTCCTTGGCTTTTTCCGTGGCGATGGGAGAATATGCGGCTTCTTCTACGACATCCAGAGAAACGGTGTCTATTATCTGTTCTACTTCCTTCTTAATTTCCGGAAGTCTGGACATCAATTTGGCATTTCCTATAAACGGTTTAAGGGAATCGAGGATTCTCTTTCCAGTAACCTCGTCTAATTCCCTTTTTAGAGGCGTATACGCGTCTTTCTCACCTTCTTTTCCGAATTGTTGTTGCGCCGCCTCGTATATTTTATCTTCGTCTATGGAGTCAACAAAAGCTCTGGCAAAATCTGTCAGTGCTTTCCCACCGGTCAAGCTCGTGATTTCATTTATTTGCGTTTCCGTAAGCTTCTTTTGCAGCCTAGACAGCCTGCTAGCCATGGATGACATATGCTCTTTTTTGGGTTTACCGTACTGTAGTATCTTTACTAGTTTGGAGAATGACATCCCGGGGTATTGTTCTAGTGGTGTTGTTTCATTCAAATTTTCGTTGTCGCACACCCCTACCGCGTCTACAATTACAAACCGTTCTTTCGCGGTGGCATCTGGAGTAACCGTCATAAAGTCATCATTCTTCATTACCCTCACGGCTCTTCCCTTCATCTGCTCGAAGTAGTTCCTGCTTTTTACTTGACGCATAAAGAAGACAATTTCCAGCGGTTTGATGTCAGTACCGGTGGCGATCATATCTACCGTAACTGCTATTCTTGGATTGAACTCATTCCTAAATTGCCTGATAAGATCTTCCGGTTTCTGACCCTCTGTTTTATACGTAATTTTTATGGCAAAATCATTGCCTTCGTTAAACTCTTCCCTTATAATCTGGACGATTTCATCCGCATGATTGTCGTCTTTGGCATATATCAAGGTTTTTGGCACATGTTTTCTTCCCGGGAATATCTCGGTTTTTACTTTATCCCTGAACGTCCGTATAATAGTTCTTATCTGATCCCGGGCTACCACCGCTCGGTCGAGCTGTTCTTTGGTATAAACCACGTCGTCCTCCAGCGATTCCCATCGCTTCTTTCTCGTTCTCATGTCCCTTTTCAGTACGGTTTCGCCTTTAGGAATCCTAGATCCCTGTTTTGTTATCTTTGTCCGTATGTCATAAACGCTGAAATCTACGTTTATCTGGTCCGCAACGGCCTGTTCATGGCCATATTCCATGACAAGATTATTGTTAAAGAAGCCGATAGTGGTTTTAGAAGGTGTTGCAGTGAGACCTATAGTGAATGCATCGAAGTATTCCAGAACCTGTCTCCATAAGTTGTATATAGATCGGTGGCACTCATCAACTATAATAAAATCAAAAGTTTCTATAGGTATTCTGCGGTTGTAGGCGACAGATACGGGCTCTGTAGGATAACTGTCGTCAAATGACGTTTTTTCCTCGTTTTCAGTATCGAAATCTTTCTCCCCCTTCAGCATAGAATAAACACGTTGAATGGTCGCTATGCATATTTTGCTTGAGTCGTCTATTTTATTTGTTGATAAATGCTGAACAGGATATAGCTCTGTAAATTTTCTCCTGTCATTAGGTGCTTCATAATTTTGGAATTCTTGGAGTGTTTGTTCCCCTAAATTTCTTCTATCTACAAGAAACAGGATTCGTTTGGCTCTGACATTTTTTACGAGACGATAGCAAAGCTCGACGGCCGTATACGTTTTTCCGGAACCAGTGGCCATTTGTATTAACGCACGCGGTTTTGCCCAACTCAAAGATTTTTCGGTATTCACTACGGCTTCTTTTTGTACGGGCCAAAGTCTTTTGTTCTCCATAGGGTATTTTTTAGAAAGACGACTGCGAAGGGTCTCTCTTCCTTGTTTCACCCACGTTTCTAGAGTTTCTGGTTTATGGAAAGCAAATAATTCTCGACTTCGAGGCTTAATGTCCCATAAATTTGTGAATCTGATCTCATTGCCGCTGGACTCATATACAAATGGCAAGGGGGTGTCTATGCACCTGAAATCTTCTGGAAAGCCCGTGGCATACTTCTTAGACTGAAATTCCTTGCCTGTGAGAGTCTCTCCTTCTTTCTTGGCTTCTAAAATACCTACAGCAACGCCGTTGACGAATAGAACATAGTCTGCTTCTCCCACATCTTTGCCCATCTGAAAGAATTCTATGACCACACCCTTTGAACTGCGCGGATTCGCAGTCTTATAGTGTTGTATTTCCCAACCCGCCGCTTTTAATGCGGGATTTATAATATCATGTCGAGCCTTATCCTCAGGGCGTGCTATTGTCATATAAAGAATATATAATAATTATTCTTTAAGCCTTTCAATTGCCCCGCCACCCGCAAAACCCGCAATCCTGGGCGGAGCCCGGCTCGTCGCTTCCAAGAAGAGAAATCGCCCTCCGAAATATCCGCTCCCCCTCCTTGGCGCTTGAAGGCATCCGGACAAGGTCGGTGTTGAACAGAACTTCTCCGGCCTCCGTCACGGTCTTGGGGTGGTAGAAAAGCAGGAGCGCAAAATCCTCGGTATCGTGGCCGTTCTGGGTGAGCAGGAAGTTGTATAAGTGCATCTGGCTGGCATAGTGCTCGTGGGTGTCGTCTTTCAGGGGGTAGCCGCGGGTTTTGTAGTCCAGAACTATGAGCTTTCCGTCTTTTGTGAGTATGTTATCCACGGCTCCGCGGAGCAGGACGCCTGACGCTGCGTCCGTGTGCATGATCCCCTTCCTGTTGTTTCGCCATGCATTCAAGGTAGACATGTCGTTGAACAGCGTCATGCCATTGGCGTGCCCGTTGCCCCTGAGTTCCGGCGGCAGTTCGCCTTTGGTCGCGAAGCGGTCGAAATGCTCCTTGAGAATCCTGTCCATGCCCGAAGGCAGGGACGGAAACGCCCCGGAAGGTCGCCTTTGCTTTTTGACTATTTGAAGCCAGAAGCATTTCTGGCACTCGAACATGAGGTTGATGGAAGAAGGGGATAACTGAAAATCCATAAGAATAGTGGCGGGGAGGCTTTTTATTGGATGGGATAGCAGTGAAGAGTGGTTATTCAGAATAGTTATAGTGCAATTTTGTAAATCGTGCAGATATTGACGGCTTAAGATATTTAATCGTATTATCGCCTAATCATAGAGATGGTTAAGGGCTATGCAAAGGTTAAATCCATAGATATCGATCAGTTTGTAGCGCTCGTCAAAGGATACAAAGAGGATCAATTCAATCCCACAAATCATTCGTTATTTAGGTTAAACGAAAAACAAAAGCCGGATTTTAAAGAGACTATTAAAGGGTTTCTTTTTAATTCTATACCAATAAAGGTGACATATCAGGCCAATAGCAACTATGCCGCCTTCTATGATTATAAGGGGCAATTGGCACTGAAAGTTGTTTTAAGTTTTAAGGCTGCAAGAATAGATATGATTACGATGAAAGTGCTGGACAAAAAACAGCTACCAAGATGATTTTTATGACGGAAAGTAAAGTTTTGAGGGGGAAGGGAGAGTTTGACTACGACTATCTAAATGACATATTATTTTTCAAAACAAAGAACAGAAATTATGTCAAATCAATAGAAGTGGGTCAGCTTACCTTGGATATAGACGAGGAGGATTTTATCACGGGATTGCAGATAGAAGACGCCTCAAAATTCTTTAGATTGCCAAAAATTTCCCTTAAAAATGTAAAGAAATGGCAGTTTGAGGCCAAGATAGAAAATAAGGAAATAGAAGTTCGGGTGTCATTCCAGGCAGTTTATAGAAATAAAGCAATTGAAAAAGAGCCCATTGTGGTTAAGCCTATAGAAGATGAAATGCCGGAATCAAAAGCAAAAGTAGTATGCCAAGTAGCATAGTATTATCTTCGCTTTCCCGGATTTACTACCGATTTTTGTTTACTTATTTTGAATACTTCGTACATCTTCCGAGCGTGGTGTTCTACAGCAAACTAGATCATATTCTTTATTTGGCACTTTCCTCATATTCGCCCCGGACTCCAAACGCTTAAAAATGCGCTGGAATGAGTAGTCAAGGCGATAGAATGAATTTGAGGCTTGAAAGACCGATAGTTTTTATTGATACGGAGACTACGGGGCTTAATTTCAGGATTGACAGGATAATTGATATAGCTCTTACCAAGGTTCATCCGGACGAAAGGGAAGAAACAAAGAACATTCTGATAAATCCCGGAATGCCAATTCCGGGCGAAGCCACGAGCATACACGGCATCACGAATGAAGACGTGGCAGGCAAGCCAACGTTTGATCATTACGCCAAAGAAATAATCGGGTTTCTCAAAGATTGTGATCTGGCCGGCTTTAATATCGACAGTTTTGACATACCGCTCTTGAAAGAGGAATTAAACAGAGCAGGACTGATTCTGGAAATGAACGGCATAAGAACGCTTGACGTAAAGTCTTTGTATCATTTCCTCGACCCGAGAGATCTGCCTTCGGCTCATAGAAAATACTGCAAGAAAGAACTGGAGGGGGCGCATAGGTCGGAAAATGACGTAAAGGCGACTATTGCAGTTTTGAACGCCCAGCTTGATATCCATTCGAGCCTGCCGAAGACCGTCAAGGAGCTTAGCGAATGCTACGATAAGAGAAATCCACACGGGATAGATACCGATGGAAAATTTGTATGGGCAGGCGGCGTCCCATGTGTAAATTTTGGTAAAAAGCACAACGGCAAACCAATAAAAGAGGTATATGAAACAGACGCGGATTTTTTTAGCTGGATGCTGACAAAAGATTTCAAACAAGATGCGAAAAAGATAGCAGAAGACGCGTTTAACGGCAAGTTTCCGCAGAAATAATATGAATTGACAGTATCTTTCACGTTCTCTTCACTATCTGAATCCTCATAAAGAGGCAAGACTCGCATAATTATGCGCTATATGGAACACATAGGATTGGAGGATTTCTTAACGTAGTATTTATTTTCGTCTTAGGGCATTAATTCCGCTTAATTTGGGATATCATATATTATTTCCTTTGATAGCCGTAATTTATGTTTTCGGTATTTTGCTGGATATAGACCATTCTACATCCCATATCAGTACGATTTTCAGTCTCATTTTTGTTGATATGTTTGCAACATTTTTGTTTGCGTTGACAAATAATTTAGGCTTTTCCAATTTAGCAAATATACTCAGTTCTCATAACCATCGTAGGCGCTATATTATTTCTGAGTCATTTGTGAAGCGATACGCATATAGAAAGAGGTTTTGACACTGACAGAAGAATATGGTCAAGCTTTCTTAGTGGCTAAGGTCGAAAGGAGCAAGAGCTTGCCAATGACTGAATTCTTTATATCCCGCCTTCGCCGTATTATCAACATGAAGACGGATAGGATTGATGTTGACAGGACTTTGCTCGCGTTTGGGGCAGCAGGGCCTTTGCTGTTTGCGATATCTCTCGTTGTTTTGGGAGCGGCTGTGCCGGGGTATGATCATGCAAGTAATGCCATAAGCGAGCTTGGCGCCAAAGGAAGCCCGGTTGCTGCGGTCATGAACAGCGTTTTCTTCATGCTCGGGCTTTCGATAGCAGGTTTTGGCGCAGGGCTCTTCAGGAATGTTGCCAAGAACCATGCGGACAAGGCAGGCGCAGTTGCGCTTGTTCTGAGCGGAGCCTTCACATTTCTTCTTGGCGTCTTTCCGTGCGACGTTGGTTGTGTCAACACAACTAACACAGGGCTTACCCATAATGCGATAAACATGATGCCTGTAATTTTTGGCATAATAGCGATGTTCTTGTTCTATGCAGGGATAAAAGGGAGCGAAATAGGAAAGTACAGTCTGTATCTTCTACTGTCGGCGCTTCTTTCTGTGATATTCGGATACCTTTACCTGACGAACAGCGGCGCACTTGCGGGGCTCCTCCAGAGGCTGGCAGTATTCATGCCATTGGCAGCAATGGCTGCGGGTTCGTTAATCCTTCTGAAGGAACATGGCAAGATAATAAAGCGTTGAATCTGGCTGAAAATAATCCCGCATCAGTCGGTGATCTAAGATGCAAATTCCGGATTTTCTGGCGGCAGCCACCGCGATGTTCAGGCATTGTTGGGGCATACGATGCCACTTCAGTAGCGGTCATCCGGGGAATGTCATAGACACCAAATAATATATTTTAAAATTCCACGAAATAAGAAATTTTAGCTTTCGAAATTACCGGCCCCTTCTCTCGCGGGCATATTCAGCATTCACTTGCTGCCTCATTTCAGCAGAGACATTGCGTGCCCTGCCGATGAGGACGCCGCTTCCGTCAAATAAGAGTGTATCGTCACCATCATTGCCTTGATGAATTTCAGTATTTGTCGATGCTTGAGCCGGAGCAGTATATGCGGCTGATATTTCAGGCCCAGTGGCCTTATGCACTTCTATCGGGACTATAATGCCGCAGCGTATCAGTTCGTTTACGGCCCTGGTGAGAACATCGCCCTTTACGCCGAGATTCTTGCAGCTCATCAGCTCCTTCATGGTGAATTCCGGCATCTGCGAAGCCGCATCAATCAGATTTCGCATATTGCCTACAGTAGGATAGTGGCCGTCATCATTAAGCATGTAAACGGTTTCGCCTGGCGACCGTTTTATTTGTTCAATAGGACGGCTCATCTGAGCATATGATACCGGGAACATCTCAACAAGAAAGTTGCCATCGTAAAGGTCGCGCGTAGCCTTTACATATTCGCCATCCTTTAGCTGCGACCTGAGACCCATAACATTGTCCGCCATGGAATTGTTAACGGATGCAAAATTTTGAGCGTAAGCCTGTATTTTTCTTAGCTTGTCCTGATATAGGGTTATTTGTTTTGCCATTTCATCAACAGTATGGCTCATGCTAGGGACGCCCTTTACGGCGTTCATTGCATCATTCAGCTTGGCGATGTAACCGTTGTATTTTCCTGAGATTTTTGCCGCGTATTCAGGTGATTTTATAGACATCATTTTACTATTAATCAGTAGCAACTATATAAGCTTTTGTTTCCTGAAAAATATGTTTTCAATCAGCTATCTGATTGAAATTATCGGGCATGGGACTTGTTATATAATGATTTGTTGCGTTTTATTCATATGTACCATCCAGGCCCTTTCGATCGTCTGAACGAGGATATTGGGGAGATAGACAAAATAACGAGCAGGCAGGATGTCTATAGGACGGTAAAGGATATGCTGGAAAACAGCAGAGCCGGAAAAATTCTCTTTGAATTCAGGTTTCCCAGCGGAGAATATAGATGCAATGCCGTGCTCGATGGAGAAAAAATAAGGATTTCTCATATAGAAAGAGCTGCTTCAGGGGAAATAGACGTTGCATTTTACCTTGATGAGAGCGGCAGTTATTCGCCGGCAGATATAGATGCCTTCAGGCAGGCTTATGATAAACAAGATTCCGAGCCCGCTTCATCAGAAAAATTGCTTGAGGATGCTACCTTTGCATGGGATTACGGAACTCACATGCCTGTCCTTGGCGGCGGCATGGAGACCTGGGACATAAACCGATACGGTCACGGCGTCCAGGCAAGGGAAATTTAATATTAGATTTTATGTTATACACATAGACGAGATTTCACGTAAAATCATTCTTCTTGATCCATGTCCGAGACATATTCTCTATTTATCTCAGTTATAACACATTATTTAGACTTTTACATAGAAACGACTTTCAGGTTATTTTTTGCCTATTGCCAATATATGAGTCAATAGTTCGTAATGACCGTCAATGTCAAGCATCTCATTAAATGTTTTTTCATTCCATGTCTAGGATAAGCGTAATATTCATGATTGTCGTCATCTATATACTGATAGTGTCGCTCGTTGAATTGTATAGGAGTTCCACAGCTCTCAATCTGATAAAAGTCATATTAGCAAGCTATGCCTTTTTCTTGCATAGGAATTACGCAAAGAGAACCATTTTCACAGAAGGTTTCCGCATACGTTCACTTTCAGAATTATTGAGTGTGCGCTTCTCTTCTTTGCGACATCTTCAATCATTCTTACGATTGCAGGCACCATGTCTTTCGTTAGCCATCTTATCGGAGACAGGCGCATCATCAAGGCGCTGAAAGCCGACAGGAAGATGTGGCTAAGGATTTGATGCATCTGGTAATTCCAATTGCGCTAAAAGCAAATGCGTTATGCTTATATATAAATCTATATGCATATAGATTTATATGTATTCTTGGATAAGTAAAAAGATGAACGCTGCATACAAGGAAAAAAGTCCTGTGAACATCAGGCTAGGCGGCAATATACACCACTGGCCCACCCTCAAAACAGTTCTTATGGTCGAAAAGACTCTCAAGGAAGCGGACGGACCGATTTCAATGGAAGGGTTGAAAAGGAATCTGAGGAACAAGGTAATGGATCAGACCTTGCGGCTCATACTTGCTTATCTGGAAGACAAGGGGTCTGTCATGATAGGTCCTAAAGGCATATCGTGGATAGAAAATAATGATTCTAGATTCATCGACTTCATCGAGAGGAGCAAGGTAATTGAGATATGAAGCCTGTGCGGGTTCAGCTAATAGGAAATGCCGCTGAGGAATTTGAGAGTCTCAATAGACTCGTAGGCGAGGAACAGGCAAAGAACGTAGGGAATTCGGAACATCAGCAACTGCTCAAATCCATAAAGCAGAAAATCGAACTGATAAAAGTCAACCCGCAATACGGTGACGCCGTTCCGAAAGCGATAGCGAAAAGAAGCGGATACAATATAGACAACTTGTGGGTTGTTGACCTTACGGGATACTGGAGAATGCTTTATACCATGAAAGGCAGTGCAGTAGAGATAATATGCTTCGTTCTGGAAATCATAGACCATAAACACTACGACAAGATTTTTGGATACCGGAAGAAATAGCGACAAACATCATGTGGTAGCGATATTTTCCTATCGTTGATTAAGAAATAAAAAGACTTATGATATTAATTGGACATGTCGCAGGGTATGGAGTACCGAAGTGCGGGAGTCAACATCGACCTCGGCGATGATGCGTCTAGAGTTCTTTACGAAGCTGCCAAGTACACGTGGCAAAACAGGGAAGGCAGATTAGGCCAGGTTGTGGAACTTTTCGATGATTTTTCAGGACTGCGCGCAGTCCATGTAGGCGGTTTGCCATCCGATGCTTACATGAACATGGGTTTCGACGGTATCGGGACTAAAACCGAGATTGCAGAAAGAATGGGAAGGCATGACACGGCAGCCTACGACCTTTTCGCAATGGTATGTGACGATGCAGTGAGATACGGCGCCGAGCCGGTGCTGATAGGTTCTGTTCTTGATGTCAGAACGCTGGAAGAAAACGACAAATCTTATATAGGCCTTGTAAAAGAGCTTGCAAAAGGCTATATTGGCGCGGCAGGAGATGCCAATGTAGCTATAGTGAACGGCGAAATTGCTGAGCTGGGGGCGCGTGTGCGAGGATACAGTCCTTTCAACTATAACTGGGGAGCCGGTCTCGTATGGTTTGGAAGAAAAGGAAGGTTGATAACAGGAAAAGCCATAAGGCCTGGTGATTACTTAGTCGCGTTAAGAGAGAACGGCTTCAGATCCAATGGGCTTTCTCTTGTAAGAAAGGCTCTGGGTTCCGCTCACGGGAATGAATGGCACGAAGAAACTTACGATGGAAAAAAATTGGGCGAACTTGTGCTCCATCCCTCAAAAATATACAGCAGAGCGGTCTCGGAAATGTTCGGCGGTTTTGATGGCGAACCGAAAGCGACCCTTCACGGCGTTGCGCATATTACAGGAGGCGGCGTACCCGGTAAGCTCGGCAGGGTTCTAAAACCCACAGGATACGGCGCGGAAATAACCGAGCCACTCGAACCCGCTGATATAATGCGTTACGTTCAAGACAAAGGTAATGTCACAGACGCCGAAGCATATAGGACGTGGAACATGGGGCAAGGAATGATAATAGTCACACCTGAGCCGGAGAAGGTTATTGAAATAGCCGAGGCGCACAACATAGGCTCTAAGATTATTGGACAAATCTCGACAAAGCCCGGAATAAGAATGCATAGTAAAGGCGTCAATGCCGCAAAAAATAATGTTCTGGAATTTGCATAAGGTGTTCTTTTGGTCAACAGAATCGAAGTAGGATTTAAGGAAGGCAAGAAAGATCCTATTGCAGAAGGCATACTTAATTTGTCAAAGAGCGCGGGAATTCCGCTGGAAGGCGTGGAAAGGATACGTGCTTACACTATAGATAGTGACATGGCTCCTAATGAAATCCAAGGTCTGTGCCGGGATTTATTTACAGATCCGATAGTTGAGGTTTCTTCTGTTGACTCCCCGTTGGCACAAGGCAGGAGTTTTGACTATCTTGTGGAAATCGGGTATAAGCCTGGTGTCATGGACACGGCAGGTGAAACTGCCTTGGAAGCTATAGGTGATATCACAGGAAACTCCAGAGGAAAAAACGGCATGGTGTACACGTCGACTCAGTATCTACTGAGAGGCGCAATCAGTCAGGAGAATGTGGAAAGGCTGGTTTCAGAATATTTGGCAAATGACAACATACAAAGATGGCATATAGTGCCTTACTCTGATGTTGCAGACGGAAAGTATTCCTATGATCCGCCGAGGGTGAAAATAAGCAGAACGCCCTCTATCGGGACAGTAAATCTTAATTTGGATGAAGCAGGATTACGGCGCCTGAGCAGTGAGATGTCTCTCGCGCTTAACGCAGAGGAAATGAACCTCATACAGCAGTATGTACAAAGAGAAGATGTACAACGGGTAAGAAAAATGATGGGGCTTCCGGGGGAACTTACAGATGTAGAGATAGAAGTTCTCGCGCAGACGTGGTCCGAACATTGCAAGCATAAAATATTCAACGCAACCGTGGAATATCGAGAGTCGGATGTGACAGAAGTAATAAACGGATTATTTGATAATTACATAAAAGCCCCGACAAAGGAGCTTGAAGCAAAGCTTCCTTGGGTCAAGGCCACACTAGGCGATAACGCAGGAACAGTAGGATTTAACGAAAAATATCTTCTTGCGCTGAAAGCTGAAACTCACAACAGCCCATCAAACGTAGAGCCATTCGGCGGTTCGGAGACAGGCTTATTGGGCGTGCAGCGTGATCCGGGAGGAACAGGCAAGGGTGCCAGAATAATATTTGGAGCTTACGGATTTTGCACAGGAAACCCTCAATATGATGGAAATTTGAAACCACGGTTGCATCCTGGAAGGATCTTTGAAGGCGTAAGAAGCGGGGTCGAGAGCGCAGGAAACAAGATGGGCGTTCCTACTCCGTATGGCAATACATTTTTCCATGATGGATTTATGGGAAAACCGGCGATATATGTTTTTGCCGGAGGCCTTATTCCTGCGGAAATAAACGGCGAGCCTGGATATGTAAACAGCGTTTTGCCGGGGGATCTTATAGTGATGACAGGAGGCCGCGTAGGCATAGACGGAATCCATGGCGCGACCCAGTCATCCATGGAAGCAGGAGATAACATTACTGCAGGCCATGTGCAGATAGGCTCGCCTTATACACAGAAGAAGATGATGGATTTCCTGAATGAGGCTCGTGATGCAGGACTTTACAGGTGCATCACGGACAACGGCGCGGGCGGACTTAGTTCGTCCGTAGGCGAGATGGCGCAAAAAAGCGGCGGCTTTGAAATGCATCTTGATGCAGTGCCGTTAAAATATTATGGCTTAGATCCATGGCAGATACTTGTGTCGGAATCGCAGGAGAGGATGACGCTTGCCGTGGATCCATCTCGCTATGGAGAGCTCCAGCGTCTTGCAAAGAAACATGGTGTTGAGGTCAGCAACATAGGAACCTTCAATAATTCCGGAAAATTTGCAGTGTTTTATAACGGAACGCCTGCCGTTTATCTGGATATGAATTTTGTTCATAATGGCGTGCCAAAGATGCACTTGAAAGCAACATGGATTCCGCCTGAACAGCGTGGATTATCCGAACCGGTAATGGACCTTCCTGAAGATTATACTGCAGCTCTTTATGCGATACTCGCAAGACCGAATATAGCAAGCAAGGAGTACATCGCAAGGCAGTTTGACCATGAAGTTCAGGGAAGCAGCGTCATAAAGCCTCTTGTAGGCGAAAAGAGTGATGTTTTCAGCGATGCGGCGATGATAAGGCCGGATCTCGAGTCTGACGAGGGAATAACGATATCCGCGGGATTGGATCCTTCTTACTCTGACATTGACACATACCATATGGCGGCGATAGCGATAGACGAAGCTATAAGAAAGTCAATAGCTGTCGGAGGGAAACCGGACCAAGTGCCACTGAATGACAATTTCTGCTGGCCGAGTCCCTTGCCTTCGGCTGACAACCCGGATGCCGAATACAAAATGGCGCAGCTTGTGAGAGCAAACAAGGCACTGCGAGATTACAGTCTTGCATTCCAAACGCCTTTCGTTTCCGGCAAAGACAGTATGTCAATGGACGGCACGATAGTGGACAATGAAGGAAAGAAACACAGGATATCAGCGCCTCCTACGCTGCAAATCTCGGCGGTAGCCAAGGTGGATGATATAAAGAGAGCAGTTACTATGGATGTCAAGAAGCCTGGTGACCTAGTTTATGTCATAGGTAATACAAGAGATGAACTTGGGGGATCTGAATACTATCAGATGACGGGACACAAAGGAACTAATGTGCCGAAAGTAGATGCTAAGGAGTTCCTGAATATCTACAAATCCGTGGCAGATGCCATAAGCAAAGGTCTTGTTGCCTCTGTTCACGGAGTATACAGGGGCGGGCTCGGCGTTGCTTTGGCGCAGTCGTCTTTTGCCGGAGGATACGGGATGGATATAGACCTTGCGCATGTCCCGACATACGGCGTCGAACGGGATGACAAAATATTATTTTCCCAGTCTGCAGGAAGGTTTGTTGTCACAGTGCCTGCCGACAATGGAGTAGAATTCGAGAATTCCATGAGAGGAATTCCCTATTCGCAGGCGGGGCATGTTACCGGGGCGCCATACCTGAAAATAAGGGGAATAGACGGGAGAGAGATCGTGAACGCAGACATAAACGAATTGAAGTCGTCATGGAAGGCGCCCTTCAGAGGTTATTGACATGACAAGGAATGTTCGTGCATGCGTAATATATGGGTTTGGTCTCAATTGCGATCGGGAGACGCAACATGCATTCAATATGGCGGGTGCGGATGCGTACAGAGTTCATCTTACAGATATCATAAATAGTCCTCGGATGCTTGAACAATACGACATATTGGCGGTTCCGGGGGGATTTTCATACGGCGATGAAATTTCTGCCGGCAAAGTTCTGGCGGTCAAGATGAAAAAGGACCTGGGCGAATTTATGTATAATTTTATCGAAGACGGAAAGCCACTGATCGGCATATGCAACGGTTATCAAGCGCTTGTAAAGGGCGGCTTTCTTCCGGATTTAAACGGGCAACGAGAGCAGGAAGTTACCCTTACATACAATGAGTCGGGCAGGTTCGTTGATACATGGGTAGACCTCAAGGTATATTCAAATAAATGCCCGTTTACTCGCGGCATGGATAGACTTGAACTTCCGGTGCGGCATGGTGAGGGTAAATTTGACGCGCCTCCGGAAACTGTGGCCGAATTGAACGCGCGCGATATGGTAGTATTGAGATATGCGCCTAAAGATGGGGATTATTCGATGCCATATAACCCGAACGGTTCGCTGGATGATATAGCTGCAATATGCAATGAGAGAGGAAACGTGATGGGAATAATGCCGCATCCTGAAGGCTTCATGTTCGCAGAACAGCATCCACTCTGGACAAGAAAGCGCAAAGAGCCTATAGGTCTGGAAATCTTTAGAAATGCAGTAGAATATGTCAAGAAAAATCTCTGATCATGCTCTTGGATCAAGAATACCGTCCATCAGATATCCGCCGTAAGGCAATTGCTGCCATACATTATTTTCTTTCAAAAATAGTGCGGAATTTTCTATTGCGAGGCTCCCTGATGCCATTAGTGCAATTGCCTTCTGGAATGCAGGACCGTCGCAATGAGTTTTCATGAAATCCTGAAGTTTCTGATATTGCTCCGGCTCGATCCCGGTAGCGTCTACATAAGGCGATCTGACTACAATCGGACCTTCGTCTATTTGCCGCGTTGCCATGTGAACCGTCGATTGCGTTCTTTGTTCGCCCGCTTTCAATGCATCATAAACGGCGTTGTCACCCTTGAATTTTCTTTCACAACCTGACAAATTTCTTATTGCATATGGATTAAGATCCCCGGCGCGGATTAATTCTGTTCCATCGGACAACACAGAAAGATCTGCAGGATGCACGTTCAATGTTCTGTCCGCATAACGGCCTATATGCCTCTCGCCTTTAACGCCAACTTCGCTTATGACCGGGTATCTTACTATTTGGAAAAGCCCGGAAAGGGCGACGGCATCAGCTTGAAAAACTTCAAGAGTGTCGATAACGTGATCCCAATACTTGTATTTTGACGATTGTTGTTTAGGATTCAAGCCATTCCTTTCGTAATACTCGTTCTCTGAAGAATATGTTAGAACCTGCATATACGGCTGCAGCTTAGATATTCCGCTTGCCATGGGATTATGTGTTGCCGCTCCCGTAATCATATATAATTTTCCATGATTGGGATCATCGAGCATAGACAGGGCGGCGCTGGCACCACCACTGAATAATATTGCAACACGCATAGGTCGTTCAAGGTCATAAAGAGGTTGCATGAATATTTTTTTCATATGAGTCTTTAAAAGACAGCAAGGTGCGTGTCGCATATTTTTGTTTATAAAAATTTCCTGCACCTATGAGCGCATGCCATCTAACCCTGCGATTATTTTTCGTGCTGCCTTTGATATTAGATGACTTCAATGTCATCAGCAACATCTATGACAGTATCCAGAGCAGCAAGTGCGAATGTCGGCATATCGACAAGACCGGAAAAGGCGGGAATAAAAATGCCGATTATTCCTACAATTGTTATCATCGCCGTCAGAGGCGCATGCTCAAACCAGACGGGGAACGAGCCGTATCTAAGGAGAATATCAATAGCAAGGTCCTTGACGAGGAGCAATGCCACTGCCGGAAGCAAGAAGCCGGGCGCGTAATTGAACGCATGCACAAGCACTACCGCCCATATCAACGTCCAGATAGGATAATATTTTTGGATTCTTTCGAAGTTCATCTGCTAATTTACCTGATCTATATAAAAGCTTTTTAGAATATCATCGCCTGCGTTTCAATATCCTTTCGATGTCCGTGGCGATGCCTGGAAAAAGATATTCGTGGGGCTGCATGTCCAATTCTCGGCTATTGAAATAATGGCCGTCATGTCATATTTAGTCGTTGACGGGTTTATGCCGAAAAGACGAGTGCCATTTTTCTCGGATATGACGGCAATAGGACCCAGTTCATTCCCAAGGCCATACTGGCAAAGTACATATTGAGTTGATCTTCCGGCCATCTCCGGTATTCTGAGGAAAGACAGCCCTGCGTCTACGGATTGCGGATAAACTGATGATAAATCGCCTTTGTCGGTCTTCCGCCGGAAAAATACTAGCGGGTACCTGTTTCCTGCAAGCGGATAAGGGGAGTAGCTTATTAAGTCGTAATCATATTCTTGGGCGAGCCTCTTCCGCCCGCCGTTATTTAGTTCAACAGCCCTGTGCGCCAAGTCGCCCAGATATTCCATTCTGGTAATAATCCAGAAAAATTATTAAAGAAGGCGGACGCGTTCTGTACGCATGGACATGAAATTTTTGGCGGCTTCGAGAGACGCAAACGTACCCACATCGAACCAGTAGCTGTTAAAGGGATACGCATACACGGCAGTCTTCTTTGTGAGCCATGCAAGAAAATGGCCCGGCGAATCGCGGGAATTCCCCTCTTTGAGGTACACCGGTATCATCTTCAGCGTAGCTTTAGGCAAAATGTAGCATGCCGTGGCAACAAGAGAGCTTTTGGGCTTCTCAGGTTTCTCTTCAAAATCCGTTATCCTGCCGTCCTTGGATGCGGTTATCACGCCAAAGCGCATGGCTTCGTTAGGATCTCCGACATCATATGCGCCCACGACAGGCGCTCTTTTTTTCTTGTAAAATGAAACGAAGTCGGCTATAGAGAAACCGAATAAATTATCGCCGGCAATTACAAGGCAGTCATCGTCTATCTTCTTTTTTTCAAGGACGAATGCAAGGCCTGCTATGGCGCCGAGCTTCTGGCCTCCGGGCATTTTCTCAATGACCATACTAACGTTAAGCCCGTATTCATCGCGCCATTGCTCGAATTCGTCGGCAAACTTTTCATTAGTGGAGACGCAGATATCTTCGATGCCTGCAGCATCCAGGCTCTCGATCACATAATTTATCATGGGCTTTCCTGCGATATCGATCAAAGGCTTTGCGGTATTTTCGGTTAGCGGCTTTAACCTTTCAGCCATCCCGCCTGCAAGAACTATGACCTTCATATTCATACCTTCCTTATGCTATTGGCGATCATTTCCGTTTTTCCTTCGTATATTTCTATGCGTCCGGTAGCTTGTATTCTGTCGTCCTTCTTTATATTATTGTCAACAGAAAAGATAACTATTTTTGTCCCATTAACAGTTATAATAGTCGTTTCGCCGATTCTCTTGACATCTTCTGCAACACCGCCTATGCTCACAATTTCTCCTGGTTTGGCATCGCTAAAACTGGCAAGATGCGGCGCTTGATAGGTGTAAACGACTACAATGAGGCCTATTATGCCCAGAATGGCGCATATAAATGATATTTTCATAACCTGAGTATCAGTTATCATAATAAATACGTTCTGGAAGGCTTAAATTGATTTTTATGTTATTTTTTCGATGTTTCCGGTTAATTATACGTCAGACGGCTATATTGAAGTCAAAACTACGGTTATATACGATGGCATGCCTCAAAAAGTGACAATAAGTGCTCATTTTGACTTGAAAATGGGACCTTCGGCAAGAGGCAGATGCGATATCAAAATCATCGACGTTCTGCCTAAGAGAGCTTATGAATCTGTTTTTGACGATATGGACAGGCAATATGAACTTATCGTACAAGCTGTAAATATGGCGGCAAGTCCGGGCCTTAATAACACACGCGTACAAAGTAACGACTACTTATCATGGGGCGAATATGATGCACAGACCTAATAAAAATACAGTAATCCGGACAAGCATAAAGGTAGGGGCCTAAGAAATTCCTTTTGATGTGAAATGTTCTTATCGTTTTAACAACTCACGCGACAAATTGGATATAAGCACAAAATTAAAACCCGTGCGAGGTTATGAAGTGCAATTAAAAAACGCCACGCCATTGATTTACTTATTCATGCCGGAATACGCGACAATAATTGGAACAAAAATACTTAGACAAGAAAACCCATGAATTTATTCTACAACGAGCGTGCCTTTCATGCCGCTGTGGCCTGAACCGCACATGACGCTGCATGCAAAAGTGTAGGTTCCTTTTTTGTCGGCAACGAATTCTATATCTTTAGTCTCGCCGACGGACAACTGAGCATTCACAGCGAACGCAGGAATGGAAAAACCGTGGTCAACGTCTGTACTGGTTATGCGAAGGCGGACTGTATCGCCTTCATTGACAGTGATTGTGGAAGGCACAAACTCGAACTGCTTGGCCGTCATTTCAAATTCTTTGATATCGCTGCCTGACGATACGGTGGTTGTCGTGGTCTCAGAGCTTGAATTGCCGGCGGCGCACCCTGTCACAAGTACAATGCCAAGCAGCAGTGGCACAAGAAGTTTCATAATAATCATTCTCTCATCTGGGATATAAAGTTATCCAGAGCCTGCCTTACATGATGTAATAAACTGGCCGATCGACGGGTAGTTTCAGGCTGTTGATTTCTTCCATTGTTGTTAAATCCGTGGCCTTTATCTCGCTCTGGGAGAGCGTATACAATGCATTGTCCATGTATAAGGCACGGTTGACTGAATCCTCGGATTGATAATAATCGTATTCGGTGCCGTTATACTGGTGTGCTATCTTGCCTTTGAGTTCAAACCCTGCTTCGCTTACAGCGAAGACATACGCACCCTGCCACACGTATTTGTAATCACTTTCCGTGAGGTAGACCGGAATGACAAGAAGACCCTTGCCGGCGCTGAACAGGAATGCCTTGTGGTCGTATGTAGCATAGGAGAATGATCCTTTGTCTCCTAGTATTTGCGTGGACACTTCCTTCGGATTGCTCATATCTGAAATGTCAAATAGCGAGAGCTTCAGACCCATGAGCCTTCCTTCATCTGTGGCGTCATGTCCAATACCTATGAGATAATTCTCGCCGTAAGGATGGAGATACTGAGAGACTCCGGGCACCTTCAATTCACCGAGAACTTTTGGGTTCGCAGGCTCGCTGAGGTCGATTGCAAAGAGCGGATCGGTCTGCCTGAATGTCACAAGATAAGCGCGGTCTCCCATGAACCTTGCAGAATGAATGGTTTCGCCCTCGGCAAGACCTTCGATCTTTCCGACTACGTTCATGCCCATATCAAGCACGTACACATTATTCTTGCTGCTGTCTCGAGGCAATCGATCTGGCAGAAGTTCTTGGACAGGCTCCTCTACGCCGCTTTCGATGGTATCTTCAGTAGTTTTCATGACGGGCGAACTTGCGGTTTCTGTAGATGCAATGCCTGAGCTACCGCCTGTGCTTGAAACAACTTCGGTAGATCTGACTGCTATGCCCCCGAATCCCCAGCCTCCCCAGAAGTTGTTTGTCGTCGTGGCTATCCTGAAGTAGCCGTCATGCTCGTCCATTGAAAACTGATTGAGCGGCATGCCGGGAACTTCGCCGTTGGCCGCATATTGAATATTGCCATTGTCTATCGATATTCTGTGAATTACGGTTTTTTGAGACTCCATAAATGCATCGCGGTAAATTGCCATGGCCTTTTCCGCTAGATTTTTCTGCTCTTCTTGAGTGAGCGAATTAGTCCAGTTTTCAATCGCGTTCTGAACTGTATATTCCTTTTCATAGTCAGGCATATCAGAATCCATTATTTGCCTGACCTTTGTACCCGTTTCGCTATCGACTGACGGTATGATTATTTCATTTACTGTACGCTTCAGTACATAGTTCGACTCAAGCTGTTTTTGATAACCGATATAGATGTTATCTTGTGAAACATATAGGGCAGTGGAATAGCCTGTAAGATAAACCTGATTATCCATGCCCTCATCGGCTTGGGGGTCGAAGGAAATTATGTTCGTGTATGTGTACGAATAATCCGGCACATCAAAGTAATATATTTCAGGGAACGCTTCCTGCTGCGGGCTGAAGACGGGAACCTCTTTGCCGTTTGCCGGCACGTTGATTATTGCATAAACGTAGCCGTCGGTCATTCTGGACTTCGCGTAGTATCCATCCAATACGTGGTTTCTTTTGAGGACGGGATTCGCCCGGTCGGATATGTCATAGACATTGATGAACGACTTCTGGTACAAAGGCGCTATGATGCCGATTTTCGTGTCAATATCCATCGCAGGAAATGGGTGCGGCTCGTAGCTGTTGCCGAAGACTACGAGCCTGTCACCGATGACATAAATTTCCTGCGCCGATGCGTTGGCGAATTCTATCGTGGAAACCAATTTCATATCTTCAGGAGGGTATGCTTCTGTTATGAAAAGCCTGGTTCCGGAAACCGAGTAAATATACTTGCCATCGTTCTTGACTATGTCGGCCTCATCAACGTCTTGTACTTGCACATTAGTTGACGAATAATCTGCAGCTGAAGTTTTGGCATCCTGAGATGCAGGAGCAATGCTTTCAGCAGCAGCCCTGTCATAAAGCATTGTGGAATCAGTTCCCCTTTCTTCAAGGAAGCTTGTTAATTCTTCAATCGAGGAGAATTTCTTAAGACCATTAGCATCAGACGATTTTGGAGCTGCTGCAATTACTACAAGGGCAATAAGCGCGACTGCAATCAATACTTTATGATAAGACATATACATCCTTAACCCGTCCACTATATACGGTTTTCGGTTTGTTAGGGTTTTTTCCTTGCTTTATTCTGTTTCGAAAGATCCATGGCTAGCTTTGCCGCACCTATTGCAGGCTCTTTTACGATGCGTATTTTGACTTGAGGATGATTCTGGTCAAGATTTGCCCTCACTCTTTCATTAAGCACTCCTTTTGAGAAAAGCTTACCCGTCAGGGCAATGTCGAAGCTGCCGCTGAAATTAAGCCTCTTTATGACAGCATTTATTCCCATGACGCACTCTGTGCCGGCGGAATCCAGTATTTTTTTCGCAACGTTGTCTCCTTTAGCTTCAGCTTCGGAAACAAGCTTGGCAAACGATGCAATGACGGATTTGGAACTTCCATGCATCTTGTCTTTGAGCTCAAACCCGTTGCTTGCCCCAGTCTTGGCAAAAACCATTCTTTCAAGCATCGTTTTATGGCCGCGACCATCCCATGAGCGTACTGCCGCACGGAGAGCTGTAACCCCAATATCATAGGCGCTTCCTTCATCTGTAAGCACACAATCAAGTCCGCCTGCTTTTGCGTTTTTGCCGTTCCTGACGCCATAAAATGCCGAGCCTGTCCCGGCTATCGCAACTACGCCCTCAGTTACGCCTATTGCGGGTAGAACAATCTGTATATCATTGAATATATCTATGGGGCACTTGAGCAGAGCTTCCATCCCGGATTTGCTCATCCAGTGTTTGGCCGCTCGCATATCGTTTGCAGTGTCAATTCCAGCCATGCCAAAGCAGGCATATTTTATCTTCCCGCGGCATCCATGCAGGGCCTGCGATATTACCTTTACCATGCCTGCCCAGAATTCTTTGCTTTCGAGCGTCTCATGGGTTGTTCCGGGACCTTCGGCAAGAGAAACTATCTCGCCTTTGCTATCTATAATGACTACTGTAGCCTTGGTGGCGCCGCAATCCGCACCCAGAAAGAAACCTCTATCTGCTTTAGGCATCTTCCATAATAGTCAAGATAGAAATAAAAGACTTCAAGAGAAAAATAATCAGGTGGTTATATGAAATACGCGATCATGAAAATACTTGATAGAATAGTGCCTGCTGCGAAGGCAAGCGCGCACTGCGACATTCCTTGTGGCATATATGATCCTCATATTGCGCAGATGGCCGCGCACACGGTCATACGCATGGTCACGCTGATAAACGAGAACAAGGACGATGCGCACAAGGTCGCCCGTTTCACCGCGGTGAAGGAGCAGCACGCCGAGATTTGCAAGCACGAGATTCGCGTGTTGTGGGGTGACTATTTCAAGCCCGAGCACATCCAGAAATATCCCAACCTGCACGATCTGGTTTGGAAGACCCTGAAACTCGCTTCAAAAGCGCGGCAGGAAGCCGACGTAAAGGCGGCAGACGAGCTTCTGGAATCCGTGAACAAGGTCGCGGAAATATTCTGGGAAGCCAAAGGCATGGGCACGGCAAGGTTCAAGGCGCCTTATCCCACGGAACGGGAGACGGTTTATCCGGTTTCCAAGAAGGGAATTGTCACTGTTTAGTAAAGATTTAAATAGTTTTCTGTCAATCAAAAGACTATGGTATTGCAAGGCGGTACAGGCGATAATCAATACATGCGAGGAAGTATCATTCCCGGTGCAACCGACAGACCCAAATTTGCATTGAGGCCAGGGTTTAGAACAACGGGTCTGATAACAGATGTTACAGAATTTCTTACATCAGGAGCACGTGATTATATAGAACGGTATGTAGGAAGTAACGTGCCCATTAGTAATGATGGTCACGGAAATCGTTATATCGCAGCTTTGGGCATGAGTTATGATATGGTTGGAAGACCGACCGACGTGCCTATGGTAATTTCTGTTCAGCGTAGTAGAGATGGTGGAATGTTGAATGTTTTTCATGAAGAGTTAGATCCCGATGTTGGGTTTCGCGGTTTCTATAACAGGAATGTAAGTATTCCAAATTACACGGCGCTGTCAGGTCCTAGAAATCGTTCCGATCTCCAGCAACCGTATGCATCACCGGATGATAGAATTACGAAAGCAGTGCCAGGTTCTGAAAAAACGTATGACAGATCGCCATCTAGTGCAGACATTCCTAATGCCGGAAATTGGTTAGATAAGACGCTTGGTTATGTGCCTATAAAGTTGTTTGCAGAAAGCCAAGGACATCAATTTGAGTTGCCTGACGGAGAACGCAAATATATCATAGATGGTTTTGAATTGCAAATGAGAATGGACGGTTCGTACCCACGTTATGAGTTTAATCCGTTTGCCTTCCCGTATCCGAACACAATACGCAGGGCGCCGGGAAGGTACTTTAATGCCGTGAGATTGGTGACAGGCGCTTTGGATGGGCATGAGCTCGGTTCGCCGGGTCGTGATAACAAACAACTGGATAACAGGGGCCGGCAATCTCCGTTCTATGAGCGGCAGAGCGGCGGCGCAATACTGCTTCCTCCTGCGCAAAAAAGAGGATGATGAATATGTCGTATGGTATAAGAAATAAAATAATTTTACCGGATGGCATAGGCGGGCCGGATGTGGTTTTGAACGTAAGCAGCCACGTTTCTGGGGAAGTTGCCCGTGATATTAATAATACTGTTAGTAGTTTAGAGCATCCGTGGGCCGTATATGCGGCGTTTGACAAACGTGGCGAGCCGACGAGCCAGTTGTGGGTTAGTGCTGACAACAAGACTCATGTTGATGGTCGCCGATTGAAATACGGTCTTATAACCGCACAAGGCGACACGCAATATAGATTAGTGACGGAAAATCCCGACTGGATTAGCGTTGTTATGCTAAGTTTGGTGGATAATCAGAGACTCACAGGGGCGAACCGCGATTTAGCAATACAAGGGTTTGAATTATCAATGAGATCGGAGCATAATGTGTTATATGGATCCGGGCACGATTTAAGGGATGGCGAAAATGTTTATCGTGAAGGATATAGATTTCCCGATCGGCCGGATGCTATAAGAGATGGCACGTTCCCGCAAAAATATTTTCCTTATCTATGCAGGGCAGTTGGCGAAACCCCCAGAGACCGCGGGTCTGTACAGCACCGTTTGACGCTTGCTAATTACCTGAGTGGCGAGGAAACGAAGCTGTGAAGCGCCTCCGGAAAAACAAGGGCTGCCTACGAGTCGTGAATTATTCGATACGGTTGATTTTGTCGTCTGTTGTTAATAGTCATATCTCGGGTGGCCGCCGAATTTACTAAGATCTATTATAGGGATGGCGTTGCCGTCGGGATCCGAGACTATGGCAAACTTTCCCGTCCTTACTTCAAAGGGCTCTGTCAGGATTTTATTTCCGGTTTTGCGGTAATCCCTGCAAAAATTTTCTACATCCTTCACAAGAAAGCTGAATGCAGGAGTGGGTATATCAGAATTGCTGTGAATGACGATCTCTGAATCGCTTTCGGGAAAAATAAATCCCATCATGGCATTCTGAGAGTCCCGCCATGCCTTTTTCAGGCCTAAAACTTCCTGATAGAACTTGGCAGCCTCATCAAGATTGCTTACTCTAAACATGACGCTGTCTATTTTTAGCAATTCCATGAGTATTATATATGAGGCGGACAATTAAATGGCTTCTCTTTATGAAACTAATTTATAACTTCGACGTACATATATAATATGAAAAAAATCCTCATTCTTGCGGCAGATAGTTTCGAGGACAGTGAGCTGCTTTATCCATATTACAGGCTTCAGGAAGCCGGGGGCGATGTGAAAGTTGCCGGGCTGGGCGAGGCCGTGTACACGGGAAAGCACGGCGTGCCGATAAAATCCGACGGGACTATTGAGGACTTCGGCGCGACTTTTGATGTGTTGATAATACCAGGTGGCTGGGCGCCTGACAAGCTCAGGCAGCTTAAGGCAATTCTTGATCTGGTCAAGTCGGCTGATGATGAAAAAAAATTGATAGCTTCCATATGCCACGGTCCTCAGGTCTTGATATCTGCAGGTATCCTGAAGGGCAGGAAGGTCACGTGCGCGCCTGCGATAAAGGATGATGTGATAAATGCAGGGGCGGCGTACACGGATGAATCGGTGGTAGTTGATAATAACCTCATAACTTCGCGAAAACCGGCCGATTTGCCGGATTTTTGCAGAGAGATAGTTAGGTATTTGGAGGGGTAAAAAATGTTCTTCCTGCGAAGGTTTGCTGTGCAGGGCAGGAGCATGGAACCGTTTTATCGTGACGGCGATTATGTTGTCGTCCTTACAAAAACTGCTGCCCTTTCTGTTGGGGATACGGTGGTAATAAACAAGGGCGGCCAGAGCATGCTGAAGCGCATAGCCGCGGCCCCGGGACAAAACACCGTGCCAGGCCTGATCAAAGACGGCGAATATTTCGTTCTTAGCGATAACCCGATCGGCACGGATAGCCGGCAATTCGGCCCTGTGAAGAGAGATGAAATAACAGGAAAAGTGATATGGCACGTCCGTAAGAGCGGCTAATTCACAGCCGTGAAACAAATGAATTCATGTGAAGGTTTTGTGAAGCCTTTGTGAAGTTATGCCAAGTCAAAGGATGCTATGCCAGAATATACGGGTCCGCCAGACCAATAATCGAGTTTTTGAGCTTCACGGATTTCACATGCATGACTCCGAATGAAGCATTCTTATACCGTGAAGTTATGTCAAGGAGCCTAGAATCCGGTTTGCTTGAGGGGCAATCGTCGCATGAGGGATGTCATGAACTGCCAGTTCTTCTTTTATCTTTTCATCCAAGTCGACTGCGACAAAAAGCCGCATCACTCAAGCCTCACGAAACCTTCTGCTCTCCACGGCTCTTCGGCATTATGCCGGACCAGTATGTTTATTATGTCTACCTTCATGGAACCAAAGCTATGGTTTTCAAGTTGTCTTACATGTTTCAGCACATCTTCCCTAACTTTTCCGTTCTTTACTCCGGCTATAACGGAATGAACGGGCAGCGCTAGCGGGCCGAACTCTTGCTCAATAGCGGCTTGCAGATTTTTTAGAGCCGGTGCTCCTGCCCATACGGATTTTACGTGTCGATGATGCGGGAATACGCCTATGCCTTTCACGTCTATATTAAATGAACAGAAATCAGCGACAGCTTTTTTGAGCCTTTCTTGGATATGTTTTTCTTCCTTCAAACGTGCCAGTATAAAGCGGGGTTCTTTCACGGCTACAACGCCTGGCAGTTCTATGAGGCGTTCTTGAATGTACATCATTTTTTCTTTTATATGGGGAGCTGCCTCTATGGCCAGAAAATGCATATCTATTGTTGGCGCGGGTTTAGATATATAGATGATATAACGGCGTTATTAGGCCCCGATTTCGTGTTCAACACCTGTATGTGAGGGATAAAATAGCAAAATCCTTGAATTGTTCAAAATTCTGCATTTCCCAGCCATTTGAAGGCCATGAAACCTTTAAACGTACAATTGTCCAATTTATTTTATCATGGGCAGAAAGAAAGGGTTTGATGGCAAGAAGATATCTAGTATAATATCTGCTCTTGCGAGAAATCCTGACGGATTGTGGCTAAGGCAGCTATCCAGAGATACGGGATTGTCTGCAACTACGGTCGGAACTTACATAGGTGGCATACTGGAACCTCTTTTGGAGGAGACAAGCCTTGGCAGTGGAAGCCGTCCGATGCTTCGAGTGATCCGTTTAAAGCCGTATGTACTTCAGAAGATAGCGGAAGGTCGTAGCATAGGCGAAATTCTAAAAATGTTAAAGATTTTGAGCAATGCACAGAGCAATTAAAGGCTAAAAATAGCCTAAAATATTTCCAATCGTCTAAATATAAGGTTTTTTGCCATAAAGACAGAAAAATTAAAATATGTTAGTTTTCTAAAACTCACAAAATACTCACATTTTACTCACGTGTCTGTGAATATTCACGGGTGGCTTCGTGAAGTTCACGTGAACTTCATAGATATGTTATGAAGTTCACGTGAAAGTCCGTGAACATCTGTGAAGATCCGTGAATACGCCGTGAAGTTCACGTGAAGTTATATGAACGTCTTTGGACAAACTCACACATTTTTGAGAAGATATTTAAGTTTCATATTCTTCCCTCACAATAGGCCCCATTAGGTCAGAAAAATACATAAAAAAGCTCACAAACTGATGATATTCCTCTCAAAAACCGGAATAGTAAGTCACAAATCATAATAAAATCCCATACGCTTTCATTGAGCTTCACTAACTATTCAACAACTCTTCACATATACTTCACCAACTATTCACGCAAGCTTCACGAACCCTTCACAAGACCTTCACGGGCTTCACGTGAATACCTTCGTGAAGATCTTGTTTCACGTGAAGTTCACAGATCTTCACATGAATTCATAATGCCAAAAAACGTGAACTTCACGAAAAATATTAAAAAATCCGTGAATAGATGCGTGAACAAAGCAAAAATCGCGTGAAGATCCCGTGAACTTCACTACCTAAATCTTTTTAAGCCGTGAAGCAGATATGAATAGATGGCCCCGCCTGAGGAAGATATACCGGTTCCCGAAGCTCCTTTTACACAGGAAAAAGGCTCCGAAAACCCCTCTTTAGAGGGCAAAAATAGCTCCATAGGCTGGCCCAAAAGAGTGAAAGAGTGGATAACCGAAAATGGCTGGTTTCAGAGCCCTTTTACATTCAGTATAAAACCCGATCTCTATGTTGGATACGGTGATCAGAAAGCTGCGCTTCTTTCAGCGATAGAAGAAAAGCATAATATTTCTTTGGTGACAGGCCCGACAGGATCTGGTAAAACCACTCTATTAAAATGGTCAGCTATGAATGTTCCTAAAAATTTTGAAGTTCTATATACAGGAAAACCGCCTGCCAATACGCAGGAACTACTGGATATTTTCAACAACAAATACGGCGCACCATGGTTCCTGAGGCTCTTTATACCTAACATAAAAAATCCGTACCAAATACCCGATTTCATGAACAAGAAATTACGGGGCAAGCATCTCATATTCTTCCTTGACGAGGCTCATGAAGCTGAACTGGAGATGCTTGAATGGATTAGGGTACTTAGTGACCAGATAGAAAACATGACTATAATATTATCCGGTTTACCTGTCTTTGAATCGAAGATACGCGATAAACTGGAAACACTAAGGAAAAGAATAGTCACAAGAATTGAAGTGCTTGCTCTCACGAAGCACGAGATGCAGCAGATGATAACCATGCGTATAGAGAGCGTCGGCGGCAAGGGGCATGCTCCGTTTGATCAAGACGCAATAGATGCTATATACGAGAAGACCGGCGGATTTCCAAGGGAAGTGCTACGTGTTTGCACAGAACTTATCAATGCTGCAGCACGCCAGGGCCGCCCTACGATTACGGTTGATATGGTCTCGGCCCGCAAGGAAGAGGAGAAGAGCATTTCTGTGAGCGCAATAGAAGCCCTAACACCTATGCAGAGAGACGTCATAGAAGTCCTTGCTACCGGTCCCGCATCTCCAGGCGACATAGCGAACCGCCTGCCACTTGAGAAATACAAGACCCGTCAGCACGCTGTAAGGAGCGTCAACAACATATTGATCAGGATGATGGCCGATAAGATGGTAGAAAGAACAAGAAAAGACAGGGCTTTCGTTTACCATCTGGCAGCGAAGCTCAAGACGCTTGTAGTCAAGGCCTGATCACTAACATAAAATTTATGATAGAAGACCTAATGACCGTATCAAAGTGCGCTTTTCTGATAAAAACGTATTTAAGATTGCTAGTGAATTATATAGCCATATAACGAGGTGGTAACATGGCTACAAGAGGAAGAGATCTCATCGGCAAAGTCATAGTTTCCGAAGAAACCGGCAGAAAATTCGGCGTAGTCGGCGACTTAAACTTCGTGGCCGAATCCGGAGAACTTCTTAGCATAGTAATGGTTGAGCCCACAAGACACTCCTCTGAACTCAATCTCGAAAGGGATGAAGGAAGCAGGACGCTTGTGCCTTTCTCGGCAGTGAAGTCCGTGGGCGACTTCGTGATAATATCCGAGAAGGAAATAATCTGAGCACTTTCCGCACTTTTCTTTCGCTCTCTATTTCTTTAAACATTTTTCCGATATAGTTTCTCGCATGATAAGCGAAATGATAACCAAGATTGCCGCAGATTCAGGCCTTAATGAAAGCGAAATAAAGGCCCGTGTTCAGGAAAAGCAAGAAGAACTTTCGGGTCTTATATCCGAAGAAGGAGCAGTATACATAGTGGCCAAGGAACTTGGCGTTCAGCTTCTTAAGAAAAAAGAGCGACTCTACATCGGCAGCATCGTGCCGGGGATGAAGAATGTCGATGTCGTAGGGAAAATAACAAAGATTTTCCCTGTCAAAGAATTCAAAACCGATAAGGCAGAAGGAAAAGTTGTTAACATTATTATTGCCGATCACACAGGTTCGGTAAGGCTCAGTTTGTGGAATGAGGAATTGCAAGTTCTTGAACAAACCAAGATCGGGGATGTTATCCATTTCAAGGGATTTTCAAGAGAAGGATATGATGGTTATGCCGAACTTCGCATAGGCAAATATGGTCTTCTGCAGAGAAGCTCGGAAAAAATAGACGTTGCAGAAGAGCCAACAGCTCAAATTGAAAGATCTTCGATAAAAGATCTGCAGGAAGGATATAGAAGAGAAGTTCGTGCCTGTCTTATGCAGCTTTTCAATTCCAATATGTTTTATCCGGTATGCCCGCAATGCAGGGCCAGCCTGAAGGAAGCGAACGGCTTCAAGTGTGAAGAGCACGGAGAAGTCTCGCCGGAACACAACATAGTTCTCACAGGAATAATAGACGACGGCACAGAAAGCATACGCGTCGTCCTGTTTAACGAGCAGGCGGAATTCGTTCTTGGAATGACGAAGAACGAAGCGAAGAGAATCTTCGATATGAAGAGGGACTTAAAGCATGTCTATGAAAAAGCGGAACTCGGCCGGGAATACGTGTTCTCCGGAAAAGTGAGGCGTAATACTTTCTTTGACAGACTTGAATTCGTTACGAATTCTGTGAAGAGCGTTGACATAAAGGAAGAGATAAACAGGCTGTTGCCTCGGGGCACGGCGTAAAAGGGTGAAACGCATGACTGAAATGATTTCAATAGAGGATTTGCCGGGCATCGGACCTAAGGGAGCGCAGAAACTTAGGGAAGCGGGATATGAGGATCTCATGAGCATAGCCGCGGCATCGGCAGGAGAAATTGTTACGGCCTGCGAGATAGGTCAGGCGACTGCTGAAAAAATAATAGAAGCTGCGCGCGACAAACTTGACATGGGATTCAAGTCAGCTGCCGACGTGATGGAACGAAGAAAAGAAATAGGAAAAGTAACGACTGGCAGTAATTCTCTTAATGCATTGCTAGGTGGCGGAGTGGAAACTCAGGCCATAACAGAAGGATTCGGAGCTTTCGGTTCCGGAAAATCGCAGCTTGGTTTCCAACTTTCTGTCAATGTGCAGATGCCTGTCGAAAAAGGAGGACTTGGTGGCAATTGTATATTCATAGATACGGAAAGCACATTCCGTCCTGAGAGAATTGTGCAGCTTGCAAAGGCGCAGGGCCTCGAGCCCGAAGAAGTTCTCAAGAACATATTCGTAGCCAAGGCTTACAATTCAGATCACCAAGTGGTGCTTGTTGAAAAAGCGCGTGATATCATAAAAGAAAGAAACGTGAAGCTTATTGTCATTGATTCCATGATGTCTCACTTCCGTTCTGATTACACGGGCAGGGGCGAACTTGCGCCAAGACAGCAGAAATTGAACAGGCATCTCCATTCGCTGCAAAAAATTGCGGATTCATTCAACGTTGCTGTATACATGACAAACCAAGTCATGGCCAAGCCTGACATGCTTTTCGGAGATCCTACAACTGCAATAGGAGGTCACATACTCGGTCATGCATCGACATACCGTATGTACCTGAGAAAAAGCAAACAGACTAAGAGAGTCGCGCGGCTGATTGATTCTCCTAATTTGCCTGAAGGTGAAGCAGTATTCAGCGTCACTGAAGACGGTATCAGGGACTAGAAGGCGATTATTTCTTTTCCTTTACGAGTTTTTCCGCCATTCTGATGTCCTGCTTCATGACCGTGCTTCGGCCCGCATGACGAGCGAGATTCCACGCTTCTTCGGCTATTCTTAGCGCTCGCTCTTCCATATTGTTTATAAGCGCCTCGGCGGCCTTGTCAGAAACGCGCTTCGCCCCGGTCCTGAAGAAAAGCCTGCGTATCGGCTGCAGAGTAAGTTCGGACATATAACAATAACGCTTGGATTGTATTTAAAATGCTCTAGCCTAAATATGATTATGAAGGATCGTTACGCAGATTCCGGCAGGGAATGGATGAAGACAGGTGTGATTTCAGGCATCATAGCTTACTTTGCTGTGAGTTTCGCCGGGATAATAAGTATAGCGTACTTATATCCTGAGGTTTTGCAAAACGCATTAGGGAGCATTATCCTGAGTTCGCCACCTGCCATAATAAATGAGGCGATGCGCGGGGGCTTTTTTGCCATTCTAGTCATGCTATTTGCAGAAAAAATACCGGGCTCAGGCATTTTTCTCAAGTCGCTTATAGTAACTTTTCTGTTTGCCGGAGTTATCTGGATATCAGGGAGCTTGCTGATCATAGGGCTTGGTATGATTGCAGGTCTTTACAATTATACGCTCTCGATGTTATCGACCATATTATGGTCCTTAATATACGCGTTTTCCTTTTCAATGCTGGCGAAAAAACGAGGCCTTGAAAAGTGACATATATACCGAAATAGATATATCGCATATTTAAGCAGGCGCATGCATAGACTCTATATGAGCGTTAAAAACGAGCTCGAGTATCTCTTCCTCAGAAAGAAGCCAGTTAAGCTTCTCATGTGCATAAAGATGGGTAATGCAAAATATGTATCAGTTCTTGCAAAAGAGACCGATTGCACGTATTCGCACACGGTCAAGCTTCTTGAAATGTTTGAAGAAATGGGTCTTGTTGATTTCGACAAGGAAGGGCGAATCAAATATGTAAAGCTCACAAAGGACGGCGAAGAGCTGGCCGATAATTTTGAAGCCGTTCTTCGTAAATTCTCAAAGCTTAAACCCAGGGGAGCTAGATGAAGGGACAGGTTGACTGTTGCTGCGGTCCGGGAGGCTTTGGTCGCGCAGTTGTAATCTGGGCTCGCAACGTTCATAGTATGCCTAGAAAAGATAGTTTCATTCTTGACAGTATAAATTATTATCAAAAGCAGATAGATCCGCAGTTGAAAAAAGAGTTCGGCGTAAAAAAGATGTGCTCATTCATGCCAACATGCTCGCAATATGCCAAAGTGGCCGTCAAGAAGAGGGGCCCGGTTATCGGAATGCTGCTGGGCGCGTTCCGCCTGCTCCGTTGCAATCCCATAACAGGTGGCGGTTACGATCCGGTCTAAAAAGCTTATAGTTGGTATATTACAAAAATTGTGCATAGCGAATTAAATCATACTACCTGCTTGGTTAACTATATATACCGGCCTTTTCAATTTATTCTATGTGCTCCAATTGCATCATGTATTCAGTATTCGGAGCTCTTGCATTAGTCCTTCTCGTAAGCGGGATCGGACAGCAACTGAAGATGCCTGAGATAGGTCTCGATATGGCCACAGGCATCCTGGCATTGCAGTATTTCGCAGGCCTCGCATTATTGGGCACGGCAAAATACTACAAGGCACAGTCGCACTGCATGAACGAATCTGAACCTAAGAAAAGAAAGAAGCGATAAACAATTTCTTTTATTTTTGATATAATTTTTGTCTCCCTACTATTCCCATGAATTTATTCGTATAAAGCTCTAGCTATATTATAAGTTAAAATATATTCTATGTTAGGGATCAGGCAGTATATATATTCTATAAAATATAAAATACAAATAATATTATAAAAAATATACTATAAAAACTATATAAAAATACTATACAAAAAACTCCCTCGAAATCTAACATAAAAAATTCCGGCCAAAAGCCGTAATAAAATATCCTTGAAACCCCATAAAAATAGCCGAAAAACACCCATGCAAAATCCGCTTACGCTTAACAAAAGATCGCCAAATTTTAAATTAATTAGCTACATAAAAATGAAAAGCATATTTGTGGATCTTATGACATCTCCTGTAAAAACTACTCCAAAAAGTAGAATAATAATCACGCAATATGATGACGGATCCTTTGGCGTAAACGCGCCGCATGAGGAGTATAAGGGATTATATCCTTTTGATGTGGGCAGAGTAATTGCCGGCTACCGCGATCCTTGGCTGGATTTCAGTGCAGGGATATCTGATGATGACAAGAACTATTTCAAGGGATTTTCTTTGAGACGTAAGCAATTACCAACATATTTTATAGAAAATGATTTATGAAATATGAGCATTTTTGATCTATTTTTACTAAAATTTTATTCCGCTTTAATTCTGAAAATTTTTCAGTCTTTCCTTCTCTATATTTATGAAAAATGACCTTACTCCGGTTAAAGACGGGAATTATTCTCTAATACCGTAAAATATAAAAGTGAGCGGGACCAAAGAGGTTAGTATGTCACCAAGGTTATTTGTGAAAGAAGTGCAAAGCAGCATATTTGGCGGTTTATTCCGGATAGAAAATGAAAGCAGCTATTTTTCATGTGATATGCTAGGCCTGAGCGCTAACATAAAAAATCAGCCAAACACAAGAAAAAAGTGGCCTTCTGAGGCTATATTTTATGGCAAATGGGTGACCCATGAGGCTACAAATATATCATTAAAGGGTGGGCTATAGTGCAACGGCCTGACTGGGATACCTATTTCATGAACATAGCAAAAGAGGTTGCTGGCCGGGCTAACTGCATACGAAGGCAAATAGGCGCTGTTTTAGTTAGGGATAAGCAGATTATATCCACGGGCTATAATGGAACGCCGCGAGGCATCAAGAATTGCTTTGAAGGATCTTGCGTTCGCTGCGCTTCGACTGTGCCATCAGGCACGTCTTTAGATAAATGCAGCTGCTCCCATGCCGAGGAGAATGCAATTGTCCAGGCGGCACGGCACGGCATGCGTACTGAAGGCGCCACTTTGTATACTACCCTTACGGCGTGCACGCAATGCGCCAAGATGATAATCAATGCGGGAATAACGAAAGTGGTTGCTAAGGAAGATTATCCCGACGATTTAGGCACGCGGCTCCTGAAAGAAGCCGGAGTGGAGTTGATAAGAGTATGAAGAAGAAGCTTTCTGACATGGTTTTTCAGCGGATTTCTCCGCCGGATCATATGGATAGTTTAACTCCTGAACTCATGGCAGATGTATGGGTTAAGCGTTTGGGTCTAAAACGTAAAGAAAGCCGTGCAAATCACTCAAAGCTTTTATTAGAGCTTTTAAAATACCGAAAAGACAATATTCCGCTTACTGTGGATAAAATATCTGATATTTTGTCGATTTCCCAGTCACAAACATATGAAGAGCTAAGGAAATGGCGATCTTTGGGGCTTGTAGAATTTGTCAAGATTCCTATGGGTAATGGATTTACAAAAGGGTATTTATTGACGGCGAATACTACCAATCGTCTTTTGGATAAAGTAGAATCCTCAATGAAGGCATTTTTACGTAAAACACGCCGAATAAGCAAAGATTTTGACGATTTAATGACTATAGGCGTAATACGCAAGGATTCGACAGAAAATAAGGAGAGTTTTGCTCCTGAAGAGCCTAAAATACAGGGCGGGGAGGCCCGGGCGCCTGATGAAAATGACGAATTTTAGGTGAGAGATATGAGCATTTTTTATATATGTTTTTTCATATATGATTCTATATATGTTTTATAGAATATATACTTTTATTT